>NZ_JCATZO010000029.1:0-1389 GCF_059694525.1 Pradoshia sp. TA40_28 | reverse complement strand
AAGGCTGAGCTGTGATGGCGAGGGAACTAAAGTACCGAAGTTCCTGATTCCACACTGCCAAGAAAAGCCTCTAGCGAGGAAGAAGGTGCCCGTACCGCAAACCGACACAGGTAGGCGAGGAGAGAATCCTAAGGTGATCGAGAGAACTCTCGTTAAGGAACTCGGCAAAATGACCCCGTAACTTCGGGAGAAGGGGTGCTCATCGAGGTGAATAGCCTTGATGAGCCGCAGTGAAAAGGCCCAGGCGACTGTTTAGCAAAAACACAGGTCTCTGCGAAGCCGTAAGGCGAAGTATAGGGGCTGACACCTGCCCGGTGCTGGAAGGTTAAGAGGAGCGCTTAGCTGCAAAGCGAAGGTGCGAATTGAAGCCCCAGTAAACGGCGGCCGTAACTATAACGGTCCTAAGGTAGCGAAATTCCTTGTCGGGTAAGTTCCGACCCGCACGAAAGGTGTAACGATCTGGGCACTGTCTCAACGAGAGACTCGGTGAAATTATAGTACCTGTGAAGATGCAGGTTACCCGCGACAGGACGGAAAGACCCCGTGGAGCTTTACTGCAGCCTGATATTGAATTTTGGTACAGCTTGTACAGGATAGGTAGGAGCCTTTGAAGCCGGAGCGCCAGCTTCGGTGGAGGCATCGGTGGGATACTACCCTGGCTGTATTGACATTCTAACCCGCACCCCTGATCGGGGTGGGAGACAGTGTCAGGTGGGCAGTTTGACTGGGGCGGTCGCCTCCTAAAGAGTAACGGAGGCGCCCAAAGGTTCCCTCAGAATGGTTGGAAATCATTCGCAGAGTGTAAAGGCACAAGGGAGCTTGACTGCGAGACCTACAAGTCGAGCAGGGACGAAAGTCGGGCTTAGTGATCCGGTGGTTCCGCATGGAAGGGCCATCGCTCAACGGATAAAAGCTACCCCGGGGATAACAGGCTTATCTCCCCCAAGAGTCCACATCGACGGGGAGGTTTGGCACCTCGATGTCGGCTCATCGCATCCTGGGGCTGTAGTCGGTCCCAAGGGTTGGGCTGTTCGCCCATTAAAGCGGTACGCGAGCTGGGTTCAGAACGTCGTGAGACAGTTCGGTCCCTATCCGTCGTGGGCGCAGGAAATTTGAGAGGAGCTGTCCTTAGTACGAGAGGACCGGGATGGACGCACCGCTGGTGTACCAGTTGTTCTGCCAAGAGCATAGCTGGGTAGCTACGTGCGGAAGGGATAAGTGCTGAAAGCATCTAAGCATGAAGCCCCCCTCGAGATGAGATTTCCCATAGCGCAAGCTAGTAAGAACCCTGAAAGATGATCAGGTTGATAGGTCCGAGGTGGAAGTGTGGTGACACATGGAGCTGACGGATACTAATCGTTCGAGGACTTAACCAAATGAGTAAAACGT
>NZ_JCATZO010000028.1:0-1609 GCF_059694525.1 Pradoshia sp. TA40_28 | reverse complement strand
GTTCTTTGAAAACTGGATAATGTAATGTAAGGCAAAGTAATGCGTCAAACAAAAAAACCGAGTAAGAGTTTTTTAACGGTTAAGTTAATAAGGGCGCACGGTGGATGCCTTGGCACTAGGAGCCGATGAAGGACGGGACTAACACCGATATGCTTCGGGGAGCTGTAAGTAAGCTTTGATCCGGAGATTTCCGAATGGGGAAACCCACTGCCCGTAATGGGGTAGTATCTTACACTGAATTCATAGGTGTATGAAGGCATACCCGGGGAACTGAAACATCTAAGTACCCGGAGGAAGAGAAAGCAAATGCGATTTCCTGAGTAGCGGCGAGCGAAACGGAAACAGCCCAAACCAGAAGGCTTGCCTTCTGGGGTTGTAGGACACTCATTGTGGAGTTACAAAGGAACGAAGTAGACGAAGCGACCTGGAAAGGTCCGTCAGAGAAGGTAACAACCCTGTAGTTGAAACTTCGTTCCCTCCCGAGTGGATCCTGAGTACGGCGGGACACGAGGAATCCCGTCGGAATCCGGGAGGACCATCTCCCAAGGCTAAATACTCCCTAGTGACCGATAGTGAACCAGTACCGTGAGGGAAAGGTGAAAAGCACCCCGGAAGGGGAGTGAAAGAGATCCTGAAACCGTGTGCCTACAAGTAGTCAGAGCCCGTTAAAGGGTGATGGCGTGCCTTTTGTAGAATGAACCGGCGAGTTACGATCCCATGCAAGGTTAAGTTGAAGAGACGGAGCCGCAGCGAAAGCGAGTCTGAATAGGGCGTTTGCAGTATGTGGTCGTAGACCCGAAACCAGGTGATCTACCCATGTCCAGGATGAAGTCCAGGTAACACTGGATGGAGGTCCGAACCCACGCACGTTGAAAAGTGCGGGGATGAGGTGTGGGTAGCGGAGAAATTCCAATCGAACCTGGAGATAGCTGGTTCTCTCCGAAATAGCTTTAGGGCTAGCCTCGAATTGAGAGTCTTGGAGGTAGAGCACTGTTTGGACTAGGGGCCCTCATCGGGTTACCGAATTCAGACAAACTCCGAATGCCAAAGACTTATATTCGGGAGTCAGACTGCGAGTGATAAGATCCGTAGTCAAAAGGGAAACAGCCCAGACCACCAGCTAAGGTCCCAAAGTATACGTTAAGTGGAAAAGGATGTGGAGTTGCCCAGACAACCAGGATGTTGGCTTAGAAGCAGCCACCATTTAAAGAGTGCGTAATAGCTCACTGGTCGAGTGACTCTGCGCCGAAAATGTACCGGGGCTAAACGTATCACCGAAGCTGTGGATGCATACCGTATGGTATGCGTGGTAGGAGAGCGTTCTAAGGGCTGTGAAGCATGACCGGAAGGACATGTGGAGCGCTTAGAAGTGAGAATGCCGGTATGAGTAGCGAAAGAAGGGTGAGAATCCCTTCCACCGAATGCCTAAGGTTTCCTGAGGAAGGCTCGTCCGCTCAGGGTTAGTCGGGACCTAAGCCGAGGCCGAAAGGCGTAGGCGATGGACAACAGGTTGATATTCCTGTACCACCTCTCTTCCATTTGAGTGATGGGGGGACGCAGTAGGATAGGGTAAGCGCGCTGTTGGATATGCGCGTCCAAGCAGTTAGGC
>NZ_JCATZO010000026.1:0-2200 GCF_059694525.1 Pradoshia sp. TA40_28 | reverse complement strand
GGGACGCGAGTCCCTGTGAGAGTAGGACGTTGCCGGGCAATCCAAACCAGTTCAGTTGATGAGCTGGTTTTTTTGTGCGCTTTTTTAAGTTAAGAGAGTTTGTTTAGCCTGATACATAGAAAGAAGATAACGGCGGATGTGAATAGATGAGGCCAAGGTACGTTGATGGTGGCCTTTGAAGGAGCTATGAACCGCCTATAATCGGGTAAAGCCAGATGAAAGATATAGCAAAGGCAGGGGAAGCCGCTTATGCTTGGCCTTTGAAGAAGCTATGGACCACCTATGACCGGGTAAAGACAGGTGAAAGATATAGCAAAGGCAGGGGAAGCCGCTTATGCTCGGCCTTTGAAGAAGCTATGGACCACCTATGACCCGGTAAAGACAGGTGAAAGATGTACCATAGGCAGGTGATAGCCAATAGAAAGTCGCACTTTCGCTAGGTTATAGAATAATTATCCATCCTGGGTATTGATGCATAAAGGCAGATAGAAAGAAGTGAAATAAGATACTATGCCCCCATCCCCCTGCTTGCTCCTGCCATATAAAATATTTATTTCGTCCTTTGATCTATAATACTAGATCCATCTCCAACCTCTTTTCACAAGTTAACCTACTCTATACTTGATTTAGCCACTCAGATACCAAAAACGGGATTTTAATTTCTGCTACATTTAGTAGGCTATCGATAAATGGAAGGTCATAAAAAGGCATCTCCTTGAATAAATCTGACCACCACTCTGTTTCATAACGGGAAATCATACTGAGATTATAGAGCAGTAGATAGAGAATTAAGAGATCCGGTAAAGTGCGAGCTACTCCTTCCCTTTGTAGAGAGAGAGAATAAGTACCAGAATGTATATTGAATCGAAAAGGCAAGTTACCTGGCAGAGGGCAGTATGTTGGTTCGAACTGCATATTTAAATACTGTTTATCCTCTTGAATGTTCACTATAGGAAGATCCCATTTAGCTTTGATATATTCTTTGAACCGTTCTGAATTCATTTTGTATTCATCTAAAATGAACTCAGGTATTTTGACAGCTGAATGCTCCGGGTTAAAAACGACTTTAGCGCATGTTCTTTTATTTTTTAGTTTTATAAAAAGGGTCTCAAGTTCTGGTATTTCCTGGAGTAAATGAATCATAGTTATCTTTTCATTTTCCAGTTGGTTTAGATGAAAGATCTTCTCAGCTGTATGAGTGAATAATCCATGACGCTGGATCTTTATTTCATCAAAAAGAAACTCATATTGTTGCTTCTTCTTTTTGCGTGTGGAAACACCGTGTGACAAAACAGCTGTTGTTTCCGGATAAAGAGGGTCTACTACTAACAAACATGCTTTCAGAAAATGGGTAAATCCATAATATAAAAGAAGTGGTTTTAGCTGGGTTGGAACTACTTTCATTTGTTTAAAATAAAGTGAGCCATTCTCAAGATAAGATATAAATTTATTGCAGTTCTCGTAACTATAGGTTTCAGCTTTTATTATTTCAGATTGATTATAGGCTTTTTTTAAGTATTTCTGTGTGAAGATAGATGAATAATAAGGCGTAAAGAGATGTAGATATTCAGATGATAGTTTGGACATTAGTACCCCTCTTTAATTAATTGAATAGTCAAACATTTTTCGTTTTCCTTGACAGTAGTTTATCCAATTGTTAATCTACAAATAAAATTTTTTCGGGAATGGGGGACATACTATGTGGGAAGATAAATTTTCCAAAGAAGGCTTAACCTTTGATGATGTATTACTTATACCAGGTAAATCGGATGTATTACCTAAGGATGTATCACTAAAGGTAAGTTTAGCAGACAATTTAGCCTTAAACATTCCTATAATTAGTGCGGGTATGGATACAGTAACTGAGTCTGAGATGGCTATAGCAATGGCTAGACAGGGAGGACTTGGTGTTATTCACAAGAATATGTCTATTGAACAACAAGCTGAACAGGTTGATAAAGTAAAACGTTCTGAAAATGGTGTTATAACAAAGCCATTTTTCTTAACACCTGAAAACCAGGTTTTTGATGCTGAGCATTTAATGGGCAAATATAGAATTTCTGGAGTTCCTATTGTTAACAACAAAGAAGAACAAAAATTAGTGGGTATTTTGACAAACCGTAATTTGCGCTTTATTCACGATTACTCCATGCTTATTGATGAAGTCATGACAAAAGAAAACTTAGTAACAGCTCCTGTA
>NZ_JCATZO010000025.1:0-4083 GCF_059694525.1 Pradoshia sp. TA40_28 | reverse complement strand
TGGGACGCGAGTCCCTGTGAGAGTAGGACGTTGCCGGGCAATCCAAACCAGTTCAGTTCATGAGCTGGTTTTTTTGTGCGCTTTTTTAGAGATGAAGAGATCGGATCATACTCATTTATATCTGTTTATTGAAAAAGTGCATAGTAGGTGAGCCGAAAGCGAGTAAAAGCCGTGGGAAAGCAGGGCTATCCCCGGTTATAAAATACCTATTCCGCATCTATGGCAGGGTAAAGCTGCTTGATAGGTGTTAGAAGTGTGTGTTAAACCACGTTTCTTAGACCTATCAACCGTCTATTACCGGTAAAAGTGTTGAATATGTGAAGGAAAGTCGCAAAGTACATGCAAGCTTTAAGCCATAATATAAAGATCGAGTAGATGAAAAAAGAAAACGATAGTAAGGAGATATGTAGAATCACAAATTTCTTAACTTACACTCAACTTCTATAGGGGATACCATGAAGGTTAGGATAGTGAAAGAGAACGCTCTCCTTTCTAATAAATGGTGGTCGAATTTACAAGGTAAAAGGACTGGGCCCAAGAATTTCATTTCAGATAGAACGTATCCTTCCGCGTTAATTAATCGATTGATTAATAGCGATTCCCTTTCTACTGACTTAGTATTTTATAACCTACATCCATCATACTTATTAAATTCGGCTTTAACTATCCAGGTTAATGAATAAGTTGAAATATGGGAATTACAAGAAGTGAGTGAATACTCGCTCGGGTGGGACAACTCAATAGTTATTAAACTTAATATAAGGAATGAAGAGTAGGATGGTGAATTTTCACCTTTTTGTGAAAGATAGATTCTAACTTGTTAGCACAACATAATTTTAAGGCTGCGAAAACGTTGTTTGGCAACAATGGTGCTTATCAGGCTTCTCAATCGTAAGCGAACAAGATATTAAATAAAGTTAAAAACATAGTGTGTTTTATTGCTAAAGAAGAAAAACGGGGTATTTTTTGCGTGGTCATTCGTTTAGAAGAGGCAAAACTACGGACAATTGTTGATGGAATTGATGAGAATGCCTTCATTGCTATCAGTCATATCAATGAAGTAAAGGATGGAAATTTTAAAAAGAAAAATATTCATTGAGAACTCAATAACATTTTCCATTGAAAAAGAACCGATAAAACAGATTATCGGTTTTTTGTTTAATATAGGTGATTATAATAGTTCCTCTTTTAAAAACTGCTTAGCTGATGAACTCCAGTCCAGTCTCGTTATGGGAATACGCAGAAGTATTGCAAGGACATTGATCCAAGAAGGATTTATTATCATACATACCGAATTATTGGATTATTGTCTTAAACGGGGAGGGTTAATTATGAGGCTGTTGACGACTATTATTATTTTTTTAGTGGTTTGTTTAGTAGTTTATTTAGTGGAAAAATACTTAGGTATAAAGAGAAAAAATATTTCAGAAACCCCTGCCAAAAGAATTGATCGATGGGGACGAACAATAATAGTAGTTATCTTTTTGTCTTCTTCTTTTTTTGCTATTACAAACGAGGTTGATGCAATCCTAAAATGGAATTGGGTTCTATTTTTTACAGCACTAATGGGGCTACAAACTATATTAGAGTGGAAGTACATAAAAGAAACAAAACAATATATTTCAACACTTATAAGCTCGACGATATGGTTTATTTTCTTAATATTCTTTGTTATTCGCTTTTAGAACTAAAATCAGCATTTGAGAAATGGGAGTAGTTGCATTTTTACTAAAGGGGCAGGTTAACGGAAGAAGGAAAAATTGATTTTTATATTGAATATATTAAAAGTTAATAATATAAAACGGAAGACGATTAGAGTAGGAGAGAATATGGAATCTAAGTTAATTATCATACGAGGTAACTCAGGGAGTGGTAAAACAACAACTGCGAGAAGTCTTCAAAATCATTTGGGAAACGGGACACTCTTGGTTTCTCAGGATCTGGTTCGTCGTGATATGTTGAAGGTTCACGATAGAGAAGGGAACCTTTCAATTGATTTGATTCGTCAAATTGCAGAATACGGTAAAGACAAATGCGAGTTTGTTATTGTAGAAGGGATCTTAAATAAAATTCGCTATGGTGAAATGCTGAGTAACTTAATCCACTTCTATAACCAAAAGGCATATACTTGTTATTTTGATCTATCCTTTGAGGAAACAGTAAAACGTCACAACAACCGTTCCAAAAAGATAGAATTCGGTGAAGACTCTCTACGTGCTTGGTGGAATCTAAAGGATTATCTTGGTGTAGATGGAGAACTGATATTGACTAATGATATGTCGCTAGACGATGTATTGGAACTGATTCTAAACCAACTTCAAGGGTAATCAAACGGGACTTTACTTCAATACTGAGTGCTGTGGATCAGCTCTTTTTTGTTATGCAGCTAACGGGGCAGGTTAGCGGAATAAGAAATTTTCTGAAACTTCAAACCAGTATCCATCGTATATAATTAATAACAGAAAATACCAATAAAGGGGATTTTGTGTTGCAGTTACTTTTAAAGGGGTTATATAGAGGGTCTATCTCATTTGGTATCTTACTAATAATTTCACTGTCGTATAAGTTGCAAGGGCAATCAGATGATTCGAGTGTTTATTTTTTTATGGCCTTATAGCATTTTTCCTTGGGTTGACAAGCATCATATATCAAATTGAACAATGGAGTTTTTTAAAGCAAATTTTTGCTCATTTTATATGGCGATGCTGATTACTGTTTTTCCAACGTTGCTATTAAGTGGTTTTTATCCGTTAGATTCATTTAAGGATGTATTTGATGTGTATCTTCAATTTAATAAAGTGGGCATTATCTTATTTTTGACTTCATATTTTATTTCATATTTTTTTTCACGTAAAAAATCTAATAATAGCACATCAATATGATTGAGGTATACGACTGACGGTGGGCATTGATCTAATAAGGATTAATCCCTTTTGTGTTGAACCTCTTATGGAAGAAACGGGGCAGGTTTATTGAAAAAGGATAAGCTATATTTTGTAAAATACGGGTAAGGAATTGCCAAGATTGGAGAATAAAAGTTTGAATGGGGGGCCGAACTTGAAAGATGGTCAAAATAAAAAAATTGGACTAGGCTCGATTTCTCTATTGCTACTTATGTTTGGGATACTATTTTCTTTTTCTTGGAAAAACAGCGAGGCTTTTGGAGATACCATATTAAGGTTCTTAGGGTTAAGCCCTTGGTCAAACGGCGATACGGGAACACATTATACTGTAATTTATTCACTTTTCTTCTTTATACCCGCATTAATACTGGGTCATAAGCACAAAAGCAACTTTGGAGCCAAATTAGGGAGGAATTTGTCTTTAATTATTATTATCCCAGGATTATTATTAGTGTTTTATGCAATAGTTTAATACCGCTAAAGGGTGCAGTTGCAGAGGAAACATCAATTTTCCTTCTTAAAGTAAAAGGGGCTTTAATTCAATAACGATTCAGTCACTTTCTTATAGAGGGCTTTTTATTCTACACGTAAAAATTTAACCGTAATCAGATTAGATTTTTAACACGCACTTCAAAGCATTTGATTTACTCATTCGTTCCTTGATTGCCCTCTTTTTTGCTCTGTTGAAGATTGAATATACCTTTTAGACATATCCTTACTCAGATTAATCGTCTCGTGTTTAAGTTCCATATTGAGAGCGAGCTTCTTGAAGTTTGTAGCAGTATCGGTGCATGACAAAGAAGAAGGGTCAAAATAATCCTTAAAGGACTTTCTCTACCACCTTTTTCGGACTGTCAAAAAATACCAGTTTTATATCAATCAAAATAGTGGTATATTAATTAAGCAGTTATGAATTAGTGGCAGAGAAAAGCACTGAATGCTAACTTTGAAAAATATTTTATAAAAAAGGTTGCATTCATAATAAATATAAGTTATTATATAAAAGTTGCTTCTGCAACACAGATTAATATTGAGAGATTGTTAGTGAAAATTATATTAAAAGAAACGCTTGACAAAAACAAGTTATCTTGATAAGATATAAGAGTCGCTAACACGACAGATTGTTCTTTGAAAACTAAACAAAACGAAACGCCAAGCAAGTCTAAAATAAGAGATTTTT
>NZ_JCATZO010000024.1:0-10344 GCF_059694525.1 Pradoshia sp. TA40_28 | reverse complement strand
ATTTGCGCTTTATTCACGATTACTCCATGCTTATTGATGAAGTCATGACAAAAGAAAACTTAGTAACAGCTCCTGTAGGAACCAATCTAGAAGAAGCGCAGAAAATACTGCAGCAATATAAAATTGAAAAGCTCCCTCTAGTTGATGATGAAGGTAAACTGCAAGGCTTGATTACCATTAAAGATATTGAGAAAATAATCGAATTCCCAAGATCAGCAAAGGATAAATTCGGAAGATTGCTTGTAGCTGCAGCTGTAGGTGTTACTGCAGACACCATGAGAAGGGTCGAAATGTTGGTTGGGGCAGAAGTAGATGCGATTGTATTAGATACGGCGCACGGCCACTCTAAAGGTGTACTTGAAAAAGTACGTGAAATTAGAGAAATGTTCCCTGATTTGGTTATAATCGCGGGTAACGTAGCAACTGCTGAAGGTACAAGAGCCTTAATTGAGGCTGGAGCTGATATTGTAAAAGTAGGGATTGGACCTGGTTCTATTTGTACAACCCGAGTTGTTGCCGGTGTTGGTGTGCCACAAATCACTGCTATTTATGATTGTGCAACTGAAGCAAGAAAGCATGGAAAATCTATTATTGCAGATGGTGGAATTAAATACTCTGGTGATGTTGCCAAAGCATTGGCAGCAGGCGGACATGCTGTTATGCTGGGTAGCTTGTTAGCTGGAGTAACTGAAAGTCCGGGAGACACTGAAATCTTCCAGGGCAGAAGGTTTAAAGTATACAGAGGTATGGGTTCAGTAGCAGCGATGGAAAAAGGGTCCAAAGATCGTTATTTCCAAGAAGATGCGAAGAAATTTGTTCCAGAAGGTATAGAAGGAAGAATTCCTTATAAAGGCCCATTATCTGATACGATTTACCAACTTATTGGAGGTCTCCGTGCCGGTATGGGATATTGCGGAACGAAAGACTTGCAAGAACTCAGAGAAAACTCACAATTTGTCAGAATGACTGGAGCCGGTTTAAAAGAAAGCCATCCGCATGATGTACAAATTACAAAAGAAGCACCAAACTATTCCTATTAAGTTAATAAGGATGAACGAAAAGATGGCAGGGTATCTTACTACTCTGCCTATTTTTTTTATTCCTTTTATGGTACAATTCAAAAGGGTTTAATCGACAAACATTGATAATCAGGGGGGATATAACTTGAGACAGGCAAAACTACTAACTTCTTTGCTTGCTGTATTAACACTACTTGTTACTTTTGTTTTTCCATTTACGAATACGACTGCATATGCCGAAGATGAGCTCGGACTGAGTGCTGAGGCAGCAATATTAATAGATGCAACCAGTGGGAAAATTCTTTACGAAAAAAATTCGGACAAGGTGCTTGGTGTAGCATCCATGTCTAAGATGATGACAGAATATCTTGTATTAGAAGCAATTGAAAAAGGTAAATTGAAATGGGATCAAACTGTTACAATTGACGAATATGTACATAAACTTTCAGCAGCTCCCGGTTTATCAAATATAGGTTTAACACAAGGTGAAACTTATACTGTTAAAGAGTTATACGAGGCAATGGCCATATTCTCAGGTAACGCTGCTACAGTAGCACTGGCACAAGTGGTTGGCGGCACTGAAAAGAATTTCGTGAAATTAATGAATGAAAAAGCGGAAGAGTTGGGTTTGAAGGACTATAAATTCGTTAACTCATCCGGTTTAAATAACTCAAGTCTGCTTGGACAACATCCTGCAGGTGATGAGAATGATGAAAACCTTATGTCAGCACGTGCAACTGCTAAGTTGGCTTATCATCTAGTTACAGACTATCCTGAAGTGATAGATACGGCTAAACAGCCTGAATTAAATTTTAAAGATGGCAAAACATATAAAAATTTCAACTGGATGCTGCCGGGCTTGATAGCAGAATATAACGGCGTAGACGGATTGAAAACCGGTTCCACAGAATTTGCCGGCAACTGTTTTACGGCAACTGCTGAAAGAGACGGGAAAAGATATATATCAGTAGTAATGAAAACTGACAGCAAAATGTCACGCTTTACAGAAACGAAAAAAGTACTTGATTATGCTTTTACTAACTTCTCTGAAGAGGAAATTGTGAAAAAAGGATATCAAGTTAAAGGTCAAAAAACATTACCTGTTACAAAAGGGAAAGAAAAATCCGTAGCTATCAAGACTAATGAGGCAATTAATCTTGTTGTAAAAAATGGCGAGACTGAAAATCTTAAAACAAAGCTTGTGTTAGATAAGGATAAGCTTGATGAAGATGGCAATCTTGTAGCTCCTGTGAAAAAGGGAGATAAAGTTGGGTATTTAACTCTTGAATCTGATGATAGTGACCTAGGCTTCCTGACAGAGGAAGGGCAAAAAAATATCAGTGTTGATGTTGTAGCTGCTGAAACTGTTGAAAAGTCGAATTGGTTTGTACTTTCTATGAGAGCTATTGGTGGTTTCTTCGGTGACATGTGGAGTGGAATCACTGGAGCAGTTAAAGGTCTATTCTAATTTTTTTATTTTTCAATTGAATATAGATAGACGAAGAGTGTATGATAGTTAATACAATAATATAAATAAACAGCGTTGATGAGAACTAGTAAGCAGACTAGAGTATCTTAAGAGAGCCAGTGGGTGGTGTAAACTGGTGATAATCGTCTGGTGAATCCATCTCGGAGCAGGTTATTGAAATCATGTTTGAGAGTAAGTATCCTCGGTTTAAAAGCCGTTATCTTATGAGGTGGAAGGCATTTATATTTTATGTCTTTAACTAGGGTGGCAACGCGGATATAACTTCCGTCCCTTTTAGGGACGGGAGTTTTTTGTGTTTTTATAAAAAAGAAGGAGGAATAGAAGATGCTTGATGTAAAACTATTAAGGGCTAATCTTGAGGAAATTAAGGAAAAGTTGCAACACCGTGGAGAAGATTTAAATGATCTTGATAAATTTGAGGATCTCGATAAACGACGCAGAGAGTTAATAGTTGAAACTGAACAATTAAAGAGTAGAAGAAATGAAGTTTCTCAACAAATTGCTCTGTTGAAAAAAGAGAAAAAAGATGCCGATTCTTTAATTGTTGAAATGAGAGAAGTTGGCGAAAAAATTAAAGGCTTCGATCAGGAACTACGTGCAATTGAAGAAGAACTCGACATGATTATGATGACTATTCCTAACATTCCACATGAAAGTGTACCTGTTGGGGATTCTGAAGATGAAAATGTTGAAGCGCGTAAATGGGGAGAAGTGCGAGATTTTGGTTTCGAGCCAAAACCACATTGGGAAATCGCTACTGATTTAGGAATCATTGATTTTGAACGTGCCGGAAAGGTAACTGGCAGCCGTTTTGTTTTCTATAAAGGATTAGGTGCAAGGCTTGAGCGTGCGCTGGCAAGCTTTATGCTAGATTTACATGTTGAAGAACATGGCTACACAGAGATGCTTCCACCATATATGGTTAATCGTGCGAGTATGACTGGTACCGGGCAATTACCAAAGTTTGAAGAGGATGCTTTCCTAATTAACAGTGAAGATTATTTCTTGATCCCAACTGCTGAAGTGCCAGTTACGAATTATCATCGTGATGAGATTCTTTCTGCGGAAGATTTGCCGATCAGCTATGCAGCCTACAGCGCTTGCTTTAGATCTGAGGCAGGATCTGCCGGGCGTGATACACGTGGTTTAATTCGTCAGCATCAATTTAATAAAGTAGAGCTTGTGAAATTTGTAAAGCCAGAAGATTCTTATGATGAATTGGAAAAACTGACTGGTCATGCTGAAAAAGTATTGCAATTGCTTGGACTTCCGTATCGAGTATTAAAAATGTGTACGGCTGACCTTGGTTTCACGGCTGCAAAGAAATATGACTTGGAGGTTTGGATTCCAAGCTATGAGACTTATCGTGAGATTTCTTCTTGCAGTAATTTTGAAGCGTTCCAGGCTCGTCGTGCCAATATCCGCTTCCGCAGAGATATAAATGCTAAGCCAGAGCATGTTCACACATTAAACGGTTCTGGACTTGCAATTGGGCGTACCATTGCCGCTATCCTAGAAAATTATCAGCAGGAAGATGGTTCTGTGTTAATTCCGGAAGCTCTTCAACCGTATATGGGCGGTAAAAAAGTTATTACGAAATCATAAACGTCCAGTTGTAGGGAGTGCGCTTCCTTGACAACAACTTTTGGGAAGAGTATTCTCAATGTTGTTGTGATGGGGGAGTACCCAAGTCCGGCTGAAGGGACCGGTTTCGAAAGCCGGGAGGCGGTTCATGCCGCGCGGGGGTTCAAATCCCTCCTCCTCCGCCAAACAATCCGGTATACGAATAATAGATGAATATGATATAAAGATAAAACAGAACGAAGGGGTATCTTAGAAGTCATTATATGACTGATGGATACCCCTTTTTTTGTAGTATTTTTGATAATCTCCGTAAAAAAAAGCGATACGTAAATGTATCGCTTTTTAAAATGCTTTCTTCAATTTGCCGGATTGTTGAATTTGTTCTGATATACGTTCCAGAATATCATGAACAGCATCTGGATCTTCATTTAAATCGTAATCATTAATATTTAAACGCAATATTGGGCAAGCATTAAAGGAATTAATCCACTTTTCATATCTTCCATGCATTTCTTCCCAATATTCTACAGGAGTTTGTTGCTCCATCTCCCTACCCCGCAATTGAATACGTTTAAGAATATCATCCAGGGAACCTTCCAGATAAATAAGTAAATCTGGATGTGGGAAATATGGAGTCATCACCATAGCTTCAAAAAGACTTGTATAGGTTTCATAATCGGTTGGATTCATTGTTCCTTTATCATAATGCATTTTAGCGAAGATACCTGTATCTTCATATATAGAACGGTCTTGTATAAATCCGCCGCCATATTCAAAAATGCGTTTTTGCTCTTTGTAGCGCTCTGCTAAAAAATAGATTTGCAGATGGAAGCTCCATCGGGAAAAGTCAGCATAAAAATCATCAAGATAGGGATTCGTATCGACTTTTTCGAAGGAAGTACGAAAATCAAGTGCATCTGCCAATGCTTTTGTTAAAGTTGATTTTCCTACCCCAACAGTACCGGCTACAGTAATCACAGCGTTTTTAGGGATCTTGTATTTAGGATGAAGAATCATGAGCAAACTCCTTTTTGCAATTGATTGGATACAGACGTTAAGATCAAGTCCAGGTCATCTTTTCTTAAGATGAAGTCCATTTTATCTCCGTTAAAGCGAAGAACTGGAATATCAGGATGGGCTGCCTCAAATTCATTCATAAATTGAGCATAATCGTCTGATAACTGCATTAAATATTTTTCACTTATATTTCTCTCAAACTCTCTGCCGCGGAGCGCAATACGGTGCATAAGCGTCTCGATACTAGCATCAAGATAGATGACCATGTTAGGTCTTGGCATATCCTTAGTCAGTATAGTGTAAATATCTTTGTACTTACTGAACTGAGACTCTTGTATGGTTCTTTGAGCAAAGATGAGATTTTTAAAGATATGATAATCTGCTACGACTGGTTGATTATTTTGGATATACTTTACTTGAATATCCTCTAATTGTTTATAACGATTACATAGGAAGAACATTTCTGTTTGAAAGCTCCACTCTTGAATATCATCATAGAATTTATCCAAAAAAGGATTTTCATCAACTATTTCCTTTAGCAGCTTATATTGAAAGTGGCTGGCTATTGCTTTGGCCAATGAAGTTTTCCCCACACCAATGGGACCTTCAACAGTAATAAATGGGGTATGATTCATATGAGGTCCTCCTTACCTTTATGTTACGCTTTTCTAAAGACCGAGTATTATTGTACCATATAGACTTAAGATTTCGTTACTATATAATGATGACAAAAAAGTTCATGTATTTATAATCCTACTATACAAGGGGTTTTAGCAAAATGAATGATGATAAATTTTTTATGCAGATGGCTATTGAAGAAGCAAAAGTCGCGCGTGACCAAAAAGAAGTACCAATTGGAGCAATTATTGTAAAGAACGGGGAAGTCATTGCTCGTGCGCATAATTTAAGAGAAACGAACCAGAGTGCTACCGCCCATGCAGAAATTTTAGCAATCCAGAAGGCATGCGAGAGAATGGGGACATGGAGGCTTGAAGGGGCATCCCTTTATGTTAC
The DNA here is from genome assembly GCF_059694525.1 of Pradoshia sp. TA40_28. NCBI lineage: Bacteria > Bacillati > Bacillota > Bacilli > Caryophanales > Bacillaceae > Pradoshia > Pradoshia sp. TA40_28. Next base: position 4,221 of record NZ_JCATZO010000024.1, on the reverse strand, counting down.
ATTGGAACCTTGTCCCATGTGTGCTGGAGCTATATTGATGTCACGCGTTGATCGGGTAGTTTACGGAGCTATTGATCCAAAAGCTGGATGTGCCGGAACATTTATGAATCTTCTTGACGATTCACGTTTTAATCATCAATGTGAAGTGATTAAAGGAGTATGTGAAGAGGAGTGCGGTCATTTATTAACAGCCTTTTTTAGAGATTTACGGGAAAAGAAGAAACTCGCAAAGAGAAATAGGCAGTCGGAAAACAATGGGTGATTTTACAGGTTCAAGATATTGCATTTTTATTTATTTATAGGTATACTAATTTATGCGTCAGTAAAGACGCCTAATATTGGTTTCAAATTTGCCGTGCTAGGTGGGAAGGTAGCGGTGTCCTGTACTTGCAATCCGCTCTAGCAAGACGGAATCCCCTCCCTCGGTAGGTACTCTGTAGGGTCTGACCTTTGTAAGTGGTGTTGACGTCTGGGTCCTGCGCAATGGGAACTTATGAATCCTGTCAGGTCCGGAAGGAAGCAGCAGTAAGTAAGACCTCTCATGTGCCGCAGGGTAGCCTGGACTGAGCTAACTGCATTGGTTCCGCTTATGGATACCTATCAACGGAGGGTGCACGGCAGTTATTTACATAAAATAAGTAAAACCATTCTTTTATAAAGAATGGTTTTTTTATATGCATTTTTGTCATTTGTAAATGCCACCATTTACGATATAATATAAGGGATTATGTAAGGAAGGGGCAGGAATATTGGGTTATCAAGCATTATACCGAGTTTGGCGTCCTCAGGCTTTTGAAGATGTAATCGGTCAGGAACATGTTACTAAAACGCTCCAAAATGCCCTGCTGCACCAAAAAATATCCCATGCATACCTTTTTTCGGGTCCGCGGGGAACAGGTAAAACAAGTGCAGCGAAAATACTAGCAAAAGCCGTTAACTGTGAACATGCCCCGGTTCAGGAGCCATGTAATGAATGTGCGTCTTGCAGGGGAATAACAGATGGTTCGATATCAGATGTATTAGAAATTGACGCAGCCTCCAACAATGGGGTCGAGGAAATAAGAGATATCCGTGACAAGGTAAAGTATGCTCCTTCATCGGTCAAATACAAAGTTTATATCATTGATGAGGTCCATATGTTATCAACGGGAGCCTTCAATGCTTTATTAAAAACGCTTGAAGAACCACCGGCTCATGTCATATTTATTCTAGCTACAACAGAACCACATAAAATCCCTCTCACTATTATCTCAAGATGTCAACGCTTTGATTTTAAACGCATTACTCCACAGGATATTTTAGGCAGGATGGAGCGGATTTTAAATGAAAGTGGTATTTCATACGATCAGAACGCCTTATCTGTTATTGCTAGAGCAGCAGAAGGCGGGATGCGGGATGCGTTAAGTTTGCTCGACCAGGCAATATCTTTTGGATCAGATAACATTACTCTAGAGGATGCACTTACTGTCACAGGTGCCGTATCGCAATCCTTCCTAACTAAAATTGTGAAAGCAATTTATAGCAGGGACACTGCAGAAGCGTTAAATCAACTTCAAGAATTACTTGCTATGGGAAAGGATCCCATTCGTTTTGTTGAGGATATGATTCTATATTTTCGGGACATGCTCCTTTATCAGGCAGCTCCTGAGCTCGAGGATTCAATGGAAAGAGTATATATAGATGATGATTTTAAAGAGCTTGCTGACAACATATCATCTGACAACTTACATTTTTGGATCGATCAATGGAATCGTTCTATACAAGAAATGAAATGGTCCAGTCATCCCAGAATATTTCTTGAGGTTTTGTTAGTACGACTTTGTCAAAATGAACCGCAAAGCAGCTCGAATACAGTTTCAGATGAGACGATTCAAAAACTCATGAATAGAATCAATCAATTGGAAGTTGAGTTGACCTCTATTCGTGAAAACGGCATTATAAATACAAACAACTCAGCACCTGCTAAAGAAAAGCCTAAAAAAGCAACAAATCGATCGTTTAAAGTGCCGATTGGCCGAGTAAACGATATATTAAAAAGAGCAACAAAGCCTGATCTTTTGAAAATAAAGAGCAGCTGGGGTGCAATGCTCGAATCATTGAAAAAATCACAGGCGGCATTATTAAATGATGCAGAACCTGTCGCTGCTTCCAATGATGCTTTTGTGTTAAAATTCAAATATGAAATACATTGCCAAATGGCTATGAATAATTCTGAGTTCATCAGCGGTTTGAAGGGTACACTACAGCAAGTGACAAGTAATGCTTATGACATTGTTGGCATACCGGAAGAAAGCTGGCAGAAAATTCGCCAGGAGTTTGTTTCCAGTCAGAAGCAGGACCAGTCGGAGACAACAGAAACTAATGAAGATACTGAGGATCCGCTTATTTTTAAAGCGAGAGAACTTTTCGGTGATGAACTATTGGAAATAAAAGATTAATTTAATGGAGGTAACACTATGCGTGGAATGGGCAATATGCAGAATATGATGAAACAAATGCAGAAGATGCAAAAGAAAATGGCGGAGGCTCAGGAAGAGCTTGGCCAAAAAAAGATTGAAGGTACAGCAGGTGGCGGAATGGTGACCGTTGTAGCTACAGGGCATAAAGAAATCGTTGAAGTGAAAATTAAAGATGAAGTGGTAGATCCCGATGATATCGAAATGTTGCAGGACTTAGTACTTGCTGCTACTAATGATGCCTTAAGAAAAGTAGATGAATTGACGAATAGCACGATGGGTCAATTTACTAAAGGATTGAATCTACCACCAGGATTCATGTAAGGAGAAGAAGAATGCATTATCCTGAACCGATTTCCAAATTAATAGACAGTTTCATGAAATTGCCAGGTATTGGCCCGAAAACGGCCGCCAGACTGGCATTTTTTGTTTTGGACATGAAGGAAGATACAGTATTGGACTTTGCAAAAGCGTTAGTTAATGCAAAACGAAATTTAATGTATTGTTCTGTATGTGGTCATATCACAGATAAAGATCCTTGTTATATATGTGATGATAATTACCGTGATAAATCAATTATTTGTGTCGTGCAAGAACCTAAAGATGTTATTGCTATGGAGAAAATGAGAGAATTCAACGGCCTTTATCATGTATTACATGGCAGTATTTCACCTATGGATGGAATAGGGCCGGAAGATATAAATATTCCAAGCCTATTAAAGAGGCTGCAAGACGAAACGGTCAAGGAAGTCATTCTGGCAACTAACCCTAATATTGAAGGGGAAGCAACAGCGATGTATATCTCCAGGCTTTTAAAGCCAACTGGTATTAAAGTTACGCGGATTGCTCACGGCCTCCCGGTAGGCGGAGATCTGGAATATGCAGATGAGGTTACCTTATCAAAGGCTATTGAGGGTAGAAGAGAGTTGTAAAGTTCGTTAGGAGGAAACGCCTTGTTGTTTCAAAGAAAAGGGAAGCTTCGCAAAGAATTTGATGAAAAGTTAATAGAAGATATTAAAACGATGAAGACGAATTGGTTTAGCCATAAAAGCCTAATCGAAACGAGTTATGATCCCTCATTTGATACAATCTCACAGGCTAAATTGAGTGAGTTAAAGTACTATTATTTATTTAAAGAAGCCCGAAAAAGAAAAATATCGGTCAAATAAGCCGGCTGTAAGATAGATCTCTGTTCTAATCTGATTGCCTGTCTCATAAAAGTATGTATAAATACTTGGGAGGGGTTTAATTGGAGCATGGTGTATTTATTGCAGTCATTGCCGGATTGATTTTTTTGTTATTTTTATTCGGAACACCCTTTAAGCCATTTAAAATAGTGGGGCGTTTTTCAGTTAAGCTAATTGTGGGAGCCGTTCTATTATATATTGTTAATATAGTAGGCGGAAAATATGGATTACATATCCCGATTAATCCATCTACTACTCTAGTGTCGGGGATTTTAGGGTTTCCTGGTATAGCGGCTTTAATAGCTATTCAAAAATGGATTATTCCCTAAAAAGTTAGACTGCAGAAGGCAGTCTAACTTTTTTTTATAAAAACTATTGCAATATAAATATATAGATGGTATATTAATAAACATCGCTGCTACATCATAGCAAACGACAAAAAATAAATTAAAAAAGTTGTTGACAAAAGGTTGCTAACTTGATATGATAGTTAAGTCGCCAAAACGACAACAAAACAGATTGTTCTTTGAAAACTAAACAAAACGAAACGCCAAGCAAGTCTAAAATAAGAGATTTTT
>NZ_JCATZO010000023.1:0-14416 GCF_059694525.1 Pradoshia sp. TA40_28 | reverse complement strand
CTATTCAATAAATGAATAAAGCTTGTGCAACAAAAACGAATGAAACTGTAATAGCAAATGGTAGGCTAAGTATAGCACAGTGCTTGAGTTATCCCTAATTTAAAATAGCTTATTAGAGGAAACGATTGTATAAGTCACTAATCTGCTTAAATCCTTACTCTACATTTAATAGCCTTACAATAAAATAGAGTGCTCAATTAGTGATCGTAATTTAACTAAAATAAAAAGGATTGAATCCACTATAGGATTCAATCCTTCTAACTATTAATAATAAGTTATTCAACGACTACCGTTCCTTTGTGAGGAGTATCTTCGCTAGAAGTACCAAGATATACAGTGTATTCGCCAGGTTTCACCACAAAATTGTGTTTGTAGTAGTCCCATACACCCATTGGATGGTTCGTAGCTGTTGGATCAATCGTGATAGTAACTTCACGTGACTCATTAGGCTCTAAGTAAACTTTTTGGAACCCAACAAGACGCTTAGGAGGCTGTCCTTGGACAGGAATACCTAGATATACTTGAACAACCTCAGCTCCAGCAACTTTTCCTGTGTTGGTTACGGTCACTTTTACCATGATAGGGGATTTGCCATCTGTTTGTGATGGTGTTACTGAGAATCCGGAAAGCTCGAAGGATGTGTAGGATAGACCGAATCCAAACGGGAATAATGGCTTAATTCCTTGGGACTGGAACCAACGGTAGCCCATGTTTAGGCCCTCAGAATATCGGATAACCGGGAAGCCATTGCCTTCATCTGTACCAGGATAGCGCTCAGGTCTGCCTGCATATAAAAGATCACCCTCAGATGCTGCGTATGTGGTAGGAACTTTACCGGATGGATTTACAACGCCAAAAAGTAAATCGGCAACGACGTGGCCATCTTCAGTACCTTGGTTCCATGCCTCAAGAACGGCTTTAGCCTTGGAGATCCATGGCATCATAACAGGGCTGCTGTCTTTCATGACTACAACCGTTTGTGGATTGATATCCAATAGTTCGTCGATCATACGATTCTGATCATTTAGCATGTTTGGACTAGGTAAATCAAAACCTTCGGAGGCAACCAAGCCAGCCATTAGAATAACCATATCAGCTTTAGCAGCGGCTTCTTTCGCTTCTTCAAGGTTTGAAAGATCTTTAGCGACAGTAACCTTGCTGACTGATGTATTCGAACCAAGACCTTTAAGGACATTTTGCATCCCTTCTACCGGTGGTACCGTGTATAGCGGAGTAACCTTTGAAGAACCACCCCCACCATTGCACGCATCATCAACGTACTCAGATTGACCAATGATTACGATGGAGTCATAAGCTTTTGGGTCAAGTGGCAGCATTTCGCCTTCATTTTTCAGAAGAACAGCTGTCTGGGAACCGATTTTGCGAGATCTAGCACCATGACCTTTCGCATCAATCTCACCAGGATTGTAAGGGCGCTCGAATTGATTAAAACGGAACATTTGCGTATAGCGGCGAACCAATGCACGGTCAACCGTTTCAATTTCGAGACTTGTATCTTGAAGGGCATTCTTGACATTTGTCTCGTTCAACCATTTAGCATCTGGCATCTCATGGTCCATACCAGCGTTCAATGAAGCGGCTGCAGAACGGCAAGACCAGAAGTCAGATTGAACATATCCTTGGAAGCCCCACTCGTCACGGAGTATATCGTTGAGGAGATATCGGCTTTCAGTTGCATATACACCACGAACGCGGTTGTAGGCACTCATCATTGCCGCGATATCCCCGTCTTTAACTAGCATTTCGAACGGCAGCAGGTAAAGCTCACGCAATACGTGCTCATCCAACTCAACACTTGTGCGGAAGCGCTCGTATTCCTGGTCGTTAACAGCATAATGCTTACCCATGGCGATAACATCATGGTCTTGAATGGCTTTCGTCACCTCGACGCCCATCACACCTGATAGGTATGGGTCTTCTGAAAAGTATTCAAAGTTACGTCCGGCAATCGGTGTTCTGTGTAAGCAAACACCTGGTCCTTCAAGAACATGCTGACCAAGCGTAGCCGTTTCTGAACCAATGATATCTCCATACTCACGAGCCAGTTCTGGATCAAAGCCTGCCGCAAGCCCAATCGTCATTGGCAAAGCTGTAGCAGGCGGGCTTGGATGTCCATCGCCCATACCTACGCCTACAGGGCCGTTGGTAATACGAAAACGCGGGATTCCTAACTCATCAATACCTTTTACATGGCGCTGTACTTGGATTTGGGCCATAAGTCGATCTTGTTCCTCTGGGCTCATGGCATTCATTTCATCCATAGATGGCATGTCATAAATATTGATTGTCTTCATTGCACCGTGAAGTTGGGCAATTTTTTGCTCCAAAGTCATAGCTGCTACGAGTTTTTCAGCACGCTCCCGTGGTGACAATGATTTGTCCATCCATGGGAATCGTCCATTCTTTTCTGTATCAGTATTATGTTGATTATTCATGTTGAACTCTCCTAACACAATATTTTTATAAATATAAAAGTATTATTTCTAATACTTTCACCTTATAGACATAAATCGCTTACATATTTAAGATATCCGGATCATTTTCAAATTTAATAGAATATCACAAGTGTAGAAAATGAGATTCCCTTTTACTTTGAAAAATTCTTTTATGATGGTCTTACTGTATAAATTATATATATTTTTTTCATCCCATTACTCGTACTATTTTTGTTTTATTAGTAGAAATTTTGAGTACTATGAGAGTAATTAAGGGTTTTGATTACGGGTAAAATACTGACAGAGAAAATATATAATATACTATAACGATGTCTTAGTTTAACCTGCATTTTAAAACTAGTAAGCTGTTGTTTTTAAGCTTACTAGTTTTATTTTTCTTGATTTTATTAAGCATTCTATATAGTATAAGTATCATCTTATATAAGTGATTGATTATATATTGGAGGTAAGTATGAATACGATTGATCAAATGGCTCAACAGTTAAAAGCTGTCAGTGATCCGAATCGCTTAAGATTATTGGCTTGCTTGAAACAGGGGGAGGTCTGTGTCTGTGATTTTGTGGATGTTCTTCAAATTTCACAACCTGCTGTCAGCCAACAAGTGAAGAAATTAAAAGATGCAGGGATCATTCTCGAAAGAAAAAAGGGAACATGGAAACATTTCCGTCTTAATGAAATTCAACAACCATATATTCAGTCTATTATTGATCAATTAGAGCCAATTCATGTGAAATGTTGTTCATCAGATTGTTAAATCAACAAAGAGCGGGGGAGAAAAAGATGACAGAAAAAAGTGTGACGAAAAGGCTGTCTTTTTTGGATCGATATTTAACGGTATGGATTTTTGCAGCCATGGCAGTCGGAATCTTGATTGCGCTGTTGGTACCTAATTTTAAAATAATGTTAGATACAATGTCCGTAGGGACGACATCTATTCCGATTGCTATCGGATTGATTGTGATGATGTATCCGCCACTTGCAAAAGTAAAGTATGAAGAGATGTGGCGGGTGTTTAAGGATTGGAAAGTATTATTGCTATCCTTGTTTCAAAACTGGTTGCTCGGTCCTGTTTTAATGTTCTTCTTAGCAATCATCTTTTTAAATGATTATCCCGAATATATGGCAGGCCTGATTATGATTGGCCTCGCACGTTGTATAGCTATGGTTATTGTATGGAATGACCTGGCGCGTGGAGATCGTGAGTATGTAGCTGGGCTTGTCGCTTTTAACTCCGTTTTTCAGATTTTATTTTATTCGGCATTTGCCTACTTTTTCTTAAATGTTTTGCCGGGCGTATTTGGTTTGGAGAATCTTACTGTAGTCATCTCGATGTGGGAAGTTACGAAAAGCGTTCTAATTTATTTAGGTATTCCTTTTATAGCAGGCATAATGACGCGTTTTATTGGCTTAAAATTAAAGGGAGAAAAGTGGTATCAGGAGTCATTTTTGCCTAAAATCTCTCCTCTTACACTGATTGCCTTGTTGTTTACGATTGTGATGATGTTCTCCTTAAAAGGAGATAAAATCGTTGAGCTTCCATTGGATGCGATTCGGATTGCTATTCCATTACTGATTTATTTCTTGATCATGTTTGCCGTATCCTTTTATGCTTCAAGAAAAGCAGGAGCATCCTATCCTGTAACGGCATCCTTATCTTTTACCGCTGCAAGCAATAATTTTGAGTTGGCGATTGCGGTTGCGGTTGCTGTATTTGGAATTAACAGTGGGGTAGCCTTCGCAGCTGTTATTGGTCCTCTCGTTGAAGTCCCTGTATTGATTGCGCTTGTAAATGTAGCTCTACGTTGGGAAAAGAAATATTTCCGTACGAACAAGATATAAATCACGTCTTAATAAATGTTTAATCAGGAGGGAATTTCTCGTGACAAAGAAAAAAACAATCTATTTTTTATGTACAGGCAACTCTTGCCGCAGCCAGATGGCGGAAGGATGGGCAAAGGAAATATTACCTGACTGGAACGTCAAAAGCGCTGGACTTGAAGCACATGGCTTAAATTCAAATGCAGTGAAAGCGATGAAGGAAGTAAATATAGACATAACCAATCACACATCAGATGTGATTGATCCGGATATTTTAAATCATGCAGATTTAGTCGTAACATTATGCGGCCATGCAGATGAACATTGCCCAGCAACACCGCCAAACGTGAAACGAGTTCATTGGGGATTTGATGATCCAGCGAAAGCAGAAGGAAGCGAGGAGGAAAAATGGGCATTTTTCCAAAGGGTGCGCGATGAGATAAGAAATCGAATAGATTCGTTTGCGAAAACTGGTGATTAAGTCTGTTAATTAAATAAAGGTAAATAATGAAAAAAGCTAATCACTCTGTAAAATTGAGGACAAGATAGTATAACTTTTTATTGTCATAACAGTACATTGTCTTTAATGTCCAACAATAAATAGAAATTTGGTACATTGCTTATTTATAGTGGTGTACTTTTTTATTTATTAGACCCCTAAATGACCTCATTTACCACAACAACAATACTACAACATTTCTTTATTTTACATATTTTTCAAGTTGTAGTAATATAGGAACAAACATTCCTAACTCAAATTCAAATGGGAGGTGTTTTTTTGAAGGAATATACAGTAAAAGAGGTTTCTGAACTCTTAGGTAAACACGAAGAAACAATCAAGCGGTGGATACGATCAGGTAAATTTCCGAATTCATATAGGAATAGTGATAAAGAAGGTTGGAGAATTATCGAATCGGATCTATTAGAACTAAATAAGAGTCTCCCTCCACATAAAAACGAACAACAAGTTGATACAATAGAATCTGACGCTGATGAGACAAATTTAGTTAGATTAGCTTATCAAACTGTCACTCTTACAACTCCAACAGACGAAATGTTATCTTTGCTTTCTATTGTTGGTATAAAACGCACCTTAGAAATCCTCCTTATAATGCAACAATCCACATCCAAAATTAAAAATCCTGACGGTTTTATAAAAAAAGCAGTTCGAGAGAATTGGAGTCCCACTTCTGTCCCTGCAAAGTTTCCAAAAGAGCAAAATAAAAGAATTTATGATTTAACACAACAAGACAATAGTAATGCTACAAATTCTTATAATAAACCTAATGAGAAAAAGGTGCCTTTCTATATTTATAATTGGCTTGAATAAGCCATTAATAAAGTTTAAGAACCTAATGGTGGGTGATTTTTTGAAGAACTATCAATATTACTATTGTCCAGAAGGAATTGAAAGTCGTTACGAATTATTAGTCTTTAATCGTGAATCAAAGCCCTTCCTACCTTTGACTGAATATTATCACGATTGTTTAGGAAGATTAGATAAAAGCTCAGCTCTTTCTTATTTGAAATGCCTTCTACCGTTTTTTAGTTGGTTAGACAACTACAGTAACTACCAAGGGAAACGGGTTAAGTGGGATGACCATCCGGGAGCTGTAAGAGAGGCGGTTGAAGGCTATCTTATGAATGAGATGGATTGCAAAGTTCGTGAAAAGGATACCTTTAGGTTCGTTAATAAAACTAGCAAAAGCCCTAATACAGTAAACCGTTTTCTTTCAGCACTGAAATCATTCTATAGATCTATTATTAGATTGCAGCAATATAATCATTCAAATCCTTTGATAGATTATTATGCGATTCTGAATGAATATAAAATTCAAACCAATAGTATTAGAAAGGATAAGCCTCGTATGCCATCTGAAGCTGGAACGGAAGAGACTATTCTGCATAGAAGACTAACTGATTCCTATTTTAAGCTAATTAATGAAGAATGGCAGCCCGAAGTTATTGATGACCCCTATCTACCTTTTCAGGTCTATCAAGCAGGGAAACAAGTAAATTGGACTTTAAGAGAAGTAGTTATTGTTCGTATGCTTTTTGAAACAGGAGCAAGAGCATCTGAGGTTATCGAATTAACTATAGGAGACTATCGTTCGCGTAGAAGTTTTCAAGAAACCAATACCTTTAACAAAGGAAGTCACGGCAAAAGAGTGAAATTTCTTCGATTTAGCAAGGATACTGTAAAGTTACTAATGCAATACATAAATAAAGAGCGTGTTAAATATGACGGGTTACAACGTACGATGGATTCGTTGCCGGATGATGCTCCAATATTCCTTACTAAATTAGGAACACCCTTCTCTTATGAAGCTTGGTATTATCATTGGAGCAGAGCTATGAAAAAATGTGAAATTAAATTAAATCCGCATAAGATACGGCACTGGTTTGTAACCACAAGGTTACGAGAGATATATAATACTTCCAAAACAGAGGCCGAAATTAGACAAAGGACAGACGAACTTATTAAGTATATGAAATGGAGAAATATTGATACCATAAGGGTTTATGAGCATTATTTTGATGAAGAAAATCATCGTAAAGCTCACGATCAAATGTTAAAAAATATGGAGGAGTCGGAAAAAGATTATTTTGAGCAAAAAAAGTACCGTAATAAGAAAAAGTCTACTTTAACAGTCGCAAAAAGTAGCAATACTGTTGAATTGAGTCCTGAACTACAAGACTTTTTAAATGGATTGGAGTAATTATGCTGAATATATCAACCGTTAAACCAAAATCTCCTTTTTACGAGCATTTATTAAATAAAGTCGATGAACAACTTTTGTATTTTCGTGATCCAAGAAACGTTTATATACTAGACAAAATGGATGAATCGTATTTGAAATATTATAGAAGAAATATTTTAGACACACCTTGGGCCAATCATTTATATCTAGCTATGATGGTTAGTTGTGAACGAAAGATGGATGTTAACTCGATTATTTTATTGCTCCGAGTCCTTAACCCACGCTTCAAGGATTTGTTCCATTATTTTAAGTTGACTAAGTGGGAAGAATTTGATATTGAAACACATATTTATCAATATTTTAAGGGCGATATTTACAAACAACATTCTAATAATATGAGAAGTTCGTTACTAGCCAAGTATAGCAATATCTCCCACTCCACAACAAAATGGGTTATAGCAAATGTACCCATTCAACAACAAGAATATTTTAAACGATTTATTTTACCAATTGCTTCATACGGTTCCAAGGATTTTTCTTTTTCTAAAGAAGCGAAAGAACAAGCACAAAGCACTCGTAAAAATGAAACAGACGCTATAGTACCTTTTCTCCCTCGAATTCGAGCAGAAGGGAATTTTCGTTGGAATCAAATAACGCGACTAAGGCAAGCATATTTGAAAGCCTGTGAGCAAGCAAAAAACAATAATGTGGAGTTGCCAATAGATTTCAAATATGACGAACCTAATCGAATTGGCGAACGGTTTTATTTCAGATTGTGGGACAAACCGTCATTCGTATTAAATCACCAAGAACAATATAAGGATAAAGCTATTAAAGAAGCAATAAATCGTAAAAATACCTATTCCGATAATAAAAATCATTACTTTGTTGAATTTATTAAAGCCGAACGATTTGGAGGTGACGAGGACAAAGAAGAAGCTGAAGGACTCTGGTTTACTGAGCTTTTTGAATATAGAGTTATTGGACAATGGCCTCAAAATACCTCTGAAGAGGAAATTAAACTAAAGCGTGAATTACTGAATACGTGGGGTTACGGTGAAAAAGGGGTAAATAGTAATCCAGTACCTTTTTACAGCCAACATAAAGGAATGCTCACAATGAGCAATTTTGTTTCAAAACATAGAGATAAAGCTGAAGGGATTTTGTTCGATGTGGAGCCATTATATGTAGCAGCAACCATTGGTTTGTTGGCGTTAGATATAGCTACTACAACCGGTGCTAGATTAAATGAATTAATGCAAATCAGCAACACTAAAGAATGTATCAAGATTGTAAATCTTGATACGAAAGTACGCTTTTCTTTTTATGCTGTCCCTAAAGGTAGTGACAAGTTAGAACCATTTTATATTAGCAAACAGACGTTACAGTTATTAAATTCAGTTGGTTTGATGTTAAAAACTCATTATGGTACCGAAAAAATTCCAAGCGTTAAATATCGTGGTGAGCGAAAACATCTATTTCCCGATGCTAGGCCTTATTTTTTTCAGTATAACAATAAAGCATTACAAGAAGAGACCATTTGGTCAACTCTTCGCTTTTTATTGCACGGTCAACATTTTGTAACCCAAGAAGGTAAACCTGTTATAGTGAAAACACACCTATTTCGTCACGCTTTTGCGACTGAAGCTGTTCAACGACAAAACATACCAATAGACATTGTTGCTAATATATTACATCAACGGGATTTAAATGTAACTGGTTATTATTCTGAACCTACACCAAGCCAAATATCACAATCAGTAAGTGATTTACACGATATTATCTCTGACTATGTAGATATTGATGAAGCTGTATTACGAGATCCTGCTCAGCTTGAAGAAGAGCTTCAGGAATATAAAAAAACGGTCGGAGTATTTAATAATGTTATCGGTGGAACGTGTATAACAAATATGGTATGCCCACACAAAATGGCGTGTCTAGGATGCCAGGCAAAAATACCGGAACCCGAGAAAAAACACGAATTATTAGAGGTTATTGAATTATCGAGAGATATGGAAAAACGATTTAGTGCTATGGATTTACCAATTGAAGTGAAGAAAGCAAAGTCGATGCGAAAACACGCACTTACTGAATTAGAAGAAATAGATTTAATTGAAAAGTATAGGGAGGAACAAGAATATGAGCCAGACATTCAATTCAAAAAATGAACCTGTATGGCTTAAAGATAGCTATCATAGGCGAAGCAACCGTTCATTAGATCTGGGAAAACAATCTATCGACCAATTGATTAAGAATGGTGTTCCTGTCACTTATACAACAATAGCTGGACAATCTAAGGAAATTGACCCCGAGGGCAAAGGAATCCATCCTAACACTATCCGTACAAACGAGGAGTTATATGAGTATTACAAGCAACATAGCAAAACTCATAAACAAAAAAAGAATAGAAAGAATACCTTCAATACTTCTCTAGTCATTGAAGGTATTGAGTTTCATAAAATAAAGCCCAACCGCAATATTAATAATTTGAAAAGGAAGTATATGAAATTAAATAAGGAAGAACTTGTACAACGGTTGATTCTGGCGGAAGAGTATATTGCAGAAAATAATAAGCTATGGGTGAAAAGTTACTTCGAATCATTTAAATAAGAGTGCTGTCCAAAAAGGTACTTATCCATTTTACTATGGATGAAAGAATTATCACTTTAAGAAATAAAAATCTATTCATTTTCTCTTTTGTTAGAGCAAGTGAATATTTAATATTTTTATGTTCGTGTATCATTGTTTTTCTAATTTTTATTAGAGATACAAAGTTATCAATATTAAAGACTTCTGTATTTCCTGAGAGTGGTTGGTAAGGAGGATGATTATGGGAAATAAATGTTATTTCTCATTTTTATCGCTCTTTTAAATTCCGGAGAGTCTTTAACCTGTTTTAATTCTGAACTAAGTTGCGGAGTAATTAAGTGTAATTTGTAAAAACCCAAAAATATCAAATATTTAAGTTATATTATCGTGTATTAAACCGTGTTATAATGGTAACATATTCCAATAAGGAGTGTTCAAATGACACATACACAATATAAGGTTATTTATGTTTCTCTTGCCCTCCTGAATTTTATTTTAATGTTTGCCTTTGACACCTTATTTTTTACCCTCTTCTTCTTCATTTTCGTTGGTTTATTTATAAATACTAATTTGAAACAAGGTAATGAAGATATTAAGCGGAAAATAGGATCACTTCCTATTGCAATAAACAGACATAATTTTAAAGCAGATGATCAGTATTTAAGCGACGATTTCTTAAAGGGATTAGCTATAAATTACGATAATGAACAAATAGCTTTATTTAGTAGAGAAAAACCACAAGATGAATTCACCTTCAAACAACTCCCATTCTCTTCTATTATTGGTTCGGAAATTAGAGAAGATAATGTATCGGTCACTCAAGCATCAAAAGGTTCTGTAGTAGCCGGTTCCTTAATTGGCGGAGCGATGGCTGGTAGTACGGGAGCATTAATTGGTGGACTATCTGGTAAGAAAACTTCTTCTGACAAAACACATAAACTAACCCTCCTTCTCACAATTGATGATTATTCAGATCCTTATATAGAAATTAATTTTATAAATAATCCATTAGGAACACCAAAACTCTCCCCTCTTTTCGATGAAACAAGAAAACAAATTACCAAATGGCACAAAACATTTAGCTTGATGATACAAAAGAAACAAAACAATATGAATTATTGAGGATGTGTCTATTTAATTGGCTCTGTTCGCAGAGATTGTTGCTCTAGATGCGTTATCTTCTTTAACTAAAGGGGCAGGTTAGTTGCAGAGAGCAAGTATGCATTATTAAGATGTGAATGAATAAATGAATAACAAAGATATGAAAAAATGACTCTTTGGGCTTTAAATTTTGAAAGCTAAACATCACCAGTTTTTTAGGATTGGCGGACTCCGTTAATCCAGATTATGGTATAATCAATTAACAATATATGGATAGGGAGTGGGGTAGGTTAATTGATTAAATACATAAAACCATTTTTTGTTTTTGAATGGATCACGATACTAGGAGCATCAACAGTCGCTTACATACGTTGGGATTTTCCGCTTTATATTTGTATAGGAATCGTTTTATTAGGTGCGATTCTTACTTTATTCTTTTCTAAACGATCAATTAATAACAATTCAAGTCAATAATGTGTAAACGAGGCAATTTAGTCATTATTTAATATTGTATAATTTGTATATATTTAAAAAGGTCAATCTTTAACTAAAGTAATTGTTTTCATAAAGTGGCGATTGCGAAATAAAAGCAATCGTTTTTTTACTAAAGGGGCAGGTTTGTTTAAGAAGAATAAGCTATATTTATGGTGAAATACGGGTAAGAAATTGCCAAGATTGGAGAATAAAAGTTTGAATGGGGGGCTGAACTTGAAAGATGGTCAAAATAAAAAAAATGGACTAGGCTCGATTTCTCTATTGCTATTTATGTTTGGGATACTATTTTCTTTTTCTTGGAAAAACAGAGAGGCTTTTGGAGATGCCATATTAAGGTTCTTAGGGTTAAGCCCTTGGTCAAACGGCGATACGGGAACACATTATACTGTCATTTATTCACTTTTCTTCTTTATACCCGCATTAATACTGGGTCATAAACACAAAAGTAACTTTGGAGCCAAATTGGGGAGAAATTTGTCTTTAATTATGATTATCCCAATATTATTATTAGTGTTTAGTGCAATAGTTTCATACCGCTAAAGGGTGCAGTTGCAGAGGAAACATCATTTTTCCTTCTTAAAGTAAAAGGGGCGTTGATCCAAGCAGGATTAATGCCCTTTTATGTTGAACTCCTTATTGAAGAAACGGGGCAGGTTAGTTAAATAAGAAACCGGATCTCCTCAAGAAGGAATCTCTTTACCAGTAGAGAATTTTTAATAATGATTCTTAGTTTATATAGTTGTCATAGGAAGCTATTTTTATTATTCAATAAGGAGATAAAAAGATGCAAATAGGGATCATAACAGATATTCACGGTAATGCACCGGCATTGAGAGCTGTTCTTAACGAGTTTGATAAAACAATAGGTGTTGATCATATTTACTGCTTAGGCGATATGATTGGCATCGGTCCGGATTCAAATGAAGTATTGGATATGCTGTTTTCACGGAATGATATTTCAATGATTGCGGGTAACCACGATGAGGCAATAATATCTTTGGCCACCGGCCAAGAATATCCAGAAAGTCATTCTCACGTAAGGGAACATCATCAATGGATTCTGGATAGAATTGATAAGGCATATTTGCCGAAGTTATTCAGTTTACCACGTTTGATTGAAAAAAACTTTGATGGAACCCAAATGCTATTCATACATTATCAAATTAGTAAGAATAAAATGAGTGAGCCAATTAGTAAAAATCCGTTTAGTTCTATCGTGGAGCCCTCTCTCGAAAACCTTCAAAAATTATTTAATGACAGGAATGATGATGTAATCTGTTTTGGTCATCATCACCCCCTCCACTATTTTAAAGGGAACAACAGAGTTTTCCTGAATCCAGGTTCCCTCGGCTGTAACAATAAATCTACAGCACCTTATGCAGTTATTACCTTATTAGGCGAGAAGGTTGAAATAAACCTTGCTGAAGCAAAGTATGACAATACCGATTTCTTGGAGTCTTACCATAAGCTGAAAGTACCGAATCGAGATATTGTTTTAAAGGTTTTCCACGGTAATCAAATTTAGTCTACGAATTAGTTTGTTCTACTAATGGGGCAGGTTAGCGGAAGAAGGATATTAGAATATTGATAAAGAGTAAGTTAAAAGGAATTATTTTAATATGTAATATTCTTGAAATTAAGGGGTGTAAAGGGTCTATGAAATTGGAAACTATACGTTTATATCTACAACCATTTAACAAAGATGATGCATTTAGACTTCAGGAGTTAGCAAATAATGAGGAGTTAGCAAGCATTCTTGGTCTTCCACATCCTTATAAAATAGAATATGCAGAGGATTGGATTGCAACTCAACCAGAACTAATTAGCAATGGTGTTGAATATCCATTAACAATAGCATCTAAAGAATCAAAAGAAATTATAGGCACCATAACAATAAGAGTGGATAAAAATAATAATAAAGGCGAGCTTGGTTATTGGATAGGTAGAGATTACTGGGGAAATGGGTTTGCAACAGAAGCTGTAAAAAGGATTATCCATTTTGGTTTTGATGAACTTAAGTTGAATAAAATTTGGGCAGCAGCTATCTCCAGAAATAAAGCTTCTATAACCATTTTAGAAAAGTGCGGATTACAGAAAGAGGGTACACTAAGGCAGAATAGACTATTGTTAAATAAGTATGAAGATGTGGATGTGTATGGACTCTTGCAAGTAGAATATAAGAACAATATATAATAACTATATTTTGACCAAGAGGCAATATTTTTGTTATGAAGGAATAGTAAGGTGGATTGTGAATTTATGTATTTAAATTAACGTGGGCATTGATCTTAGAAGGATTAATGCCTTTTTTTGTTAAATTTCTTATAGAAGAAAAGGGGCAGATTAGTTGCATAAGAGTTTTAGATGACGGAAAATTTAAACAATATCTAAAAATAGTTATTGGAGGAATTTTATGAAATTTATACTTATATTTGGCCCTCAAGCTGTTGGTAAAATGACAGTAGGACAGGAATTAGCAAAGATAACTGAATTAAAGCTCTTTCATAATCATATGACCATTGAATTATTAGAACCGTTTTTCGGATTTAGTAGTGAAATGTGGAGATTATCAAATCTATTTCGAATTGAATTATTCAAGTCAGTATCAGTAAGTGATTTGGATGGTTTAATATTCACTTATGTATGGGCATTTGACCAACAAGAAGATTGGGATTATGTAGATAATATTTGTAAAATTTTCGAGTCGAAAGGTGCGACTATTTATTTTGTTGAGTTAGAAGCTGAACTTAACGAAAGACTGGAACGAAATAAAAGCCCTCACAGACTTGAACACAAACCTACCAAAAGAAATATCGAAAAGTCCGAAATTGAATTAAAGAATACAATGGAAAAGTATAGATTAAACTCCTACGAAGGTGAAATAAAAAAAGAAAATTACATAAGAATCAATAATACCAATTTAAATGCGATGGAATCAGCAAAATTAATAAAAGAAAGATTTAATTTATAAGAATATCGTATAAGGAGCGTTGATTCAAGAAGGATTAACGCTTTTATCAAGGATCTTATTGGACAAACGGGGCAGGTTAGCGGAATAAGAAATTTTCTGAAACTTCAAAGTATTATCCATCGTATATAATTAATAACAGGAAATACCAGGAAAGGGGGTTTTATGTTGCAGTTGCTTTTAAAGGGATTATATAGAGGGTCTATCTCATTTGGTATCTTACTAATAATTTCACTGTCGTATAAGTTGCAAGGGCAATCAGATGA
>NZ_JCATZO010000022.1:0-14530 GCF_059694525.1 Pradoshia sp. TA40_28 | reverse complement strand
AAGCCTTCATCATATTTGACCACAAAAACACCCCTAAAGTTAGAATTGGTTCGTCTAACTTTAGGGGTGCACATCAAGAAAACAGGCTTTTTCAAGTGCACTACAAAATTGGTTTTAATCATTTAGTGTGCAGTATACTTTGGAGTTTCATCATTTAAGATTTAAAATAAGGTCTCAACGCATTGCTTAAATCTGCAAACTCCTGCAGAGATAAAGTCTCTCCTCTTCTAATTGGATCAACACCGGATTTTTCCAAACCTTGTAATATCAATTCCTTCTTTGCTTTCCCTTCCGGCAGCTGGGACACTAGATTATTTAAAATTGTTTTTCTTCTTTGTGCAAAGCTTGCTCTTGTAATTTCAAAGAAGAAAGCTTCATCATCCACCTCTACCGCTGGCCGGTCTCTTACTGTAAGGTGTATGACAGCGGAATCTACGTTCGGCTGTGGTACAAATACAGTTTTAGGAACTATCATAGCAACTTCAGCTTTTGTGTAATATTGAACCGCTATGGATAGTGAACCATATTCTTTTGTACCAGGAGCTGCTGCCATACGATCAGCAACTTCTTTCTGAAGCATGACAGTAATGCTAGCGAGTGGCAAGTGTTCTTCAAGAAGCTTCATAATGATTGGCGTCGTAACATAATACGGCAAGTTCGCTACCACATGGAGATCTTCTACCTGATCAGTAAATTCTTCTTTAATAACTTTTGCTACTTCCGCTTTCAATATATCCTCGTGTATGATTTGGATATTATCATAAGCCGACAAAGTATCCTTTAAAATCGGCAAAAGACGCTGATCTATTTCAAAGGCTACAACCTTCTTACAGTTTTTTGCTAATTGCTCTGTCAACGCACCAATACCCGGTCCTATTTCAATTGCTCCGCTCTCAGATGTAACACCTGAGTGCTGCACAATATTTCGCAGGATATTTGTATCGATTAAAAAGTTCTGACCAAGGCTTTTCTTAAATGAAAAGCCATACTTATCCAGAATCTCTCTTGTTTTAATAGGGGTTGCAATATCTTTATTCATTTATTTCCACTCCATTTATATGTTCGATTGCCTTCATAAACTCTTCCTTAGTGATGCCAAACATCTTTAATCTTGTATATAGCTGTTTGCCATTAGCATAGCCAATATTCAGGTAGCGACCTAACCTTTCCCTTTTTTCAGCTGATCCGGGACCTCCAATTAAACCAAATAAAATCAAATCATCCATACTTATCACTTCTTCTTGATCCGTATCCATTTGCTTGGCATTTTTTAATGCCTCTCGGATGGCTTCATCAGATGCATGTTCAACACCCAACCCGCGTCCTGATTTATGGATAGCTAAGTGTTTCGGCAAAAAGGCATGCTGGCAACCAGGTACTTCCTGTGAAATAATCTTCCGTATTTTTTCTCCAGGAAAATCAGGATCTGTAAAGACAATTACTCCTCTAACCTGTTGAGCCAAGCGAATTTGATTGAGAGTTTCTTGATTAATAGCTGAACCATTGGTTTCTATTGTATCTGCATTAAGGGCACGTTTAATGGCTGTAGTGTCGTCTTTTCCCTCAACAACAATGATTTCCTTTATCTTCATTTTCCCTCCAAAAACTTTTTATCTAAAATTTGTAATTAATAATTGATATATTCGTGTTATTTTTGTAATATTAATGTAATGTTAAGTTGATTTACGTTTAACTCTGCCTATTATAACGCAAAAAAACAGCGGATACGAAATCCACTGTATAAATTACCGTACTATTTAACGAATAACTTTTATTTTCACCCTTTTGACACCCCAGTTATGCGCTTCGGCAGTTGTGGGGACATAAACATCAATTTTATTTCCATTTATGGCACCGCCTGTATCTCCGGCAACCGCATAACCATACCCTTCCACATGCACTTTTGTACCTAGTGGAATGAGATTCGGGTCTACAGCTATCACTTTTCTGTTGGGATTCTCACGCAGGTCAATACCAACTGCTGTTTTACCTGAGCAGCCGGCACAGTCAACCGTATAGGCAGTGGCTGTTACATAATACTCTTCATCTGTCTCATTCGAATTATCTTTAACATGAGAGAGTGATTTCACTTCGTGTTTTGTTCCAACAGAGGTTACCTGATCTATACTCTCTTTAACGACCGTTTCTGAAATCAATTTTTTAGACACAACTTTACCATTTTCTTTTGTCAGCTCATACTCTTTGCTTACAACGCCATCCACACCTTTAGTGGTCACTTTGCGCTTACCGGCATTTAAGGTTCCATCCTTGCGGGTGATGGTCTCATATGGAATAGGTTCTTCTACTACTTCTTGATCTTTTTCTATTCTTGTAATGGTCAATGACTTATCTTTAGTAAGCTGTTCATTTAATCCGGGTTCCACACGATCTAGATCTCCAATATGGATATTAGCTCTATTTAAAAAGTCTGTTACAGTTGTTGAAACAGTCCAAACTGTTTTTTTATCCCCACTATCATTTACAGTGACAGGAAATGCCTTTTCAATATATATAGCCATTCCAGCTTCTATTTTAGCTGTCTCTTCATGAGAGAGGACATCCTCATTTCTAAGCTGAATATTTTCTTCTTTTAAAACATCTCCAACTGTCTTGGCGGTCGTAGCCAAACTTGCTTCCTCGCCATCTATAATCATCTTTATATCGACAGCCGGTTCCCATACAATCTGTAAATCATCTTTTACTTTAGTCGATTCAGGTATGCTGAGATAATCTCCTGAATTCACTGAAATGTCATGTTCTGCAAGTAATTCACTAATGGTATCAGCATGGGTTTTTACCTTTTGCTTTTCTCCATCCAGGCTCAGTGCCACTGTCTTCTTTGTTCCTTCAAAAAATAAGACTCCCGAAGTTATTAGAAACACAGCGATACTAGTCATGATTAATATTACCTTTGGCGTTTGCCTCGGCCTGGAAAATAGGTTTTTCATGTATTGATTCACGAAAAAATACCCCCTTTTCACTGAATGAATTATATAAATAGATAAATAAGCTTGTCAAACAATACCGCTTTCACATCCATATGGCTAACTGCCGTCTGGATTGAAAAATAAAGACTAACTCCCCTATCTATCATGTTATATCCATTCTCTAAAAAGAGGGTAAATTCCTATTAAGTCAATTTAAAAAGTGTATTTGCATTCTTCATTGTTGCCTCGGCAACTTCTTCATATGAAATCTCTTTTAATTCCGCAATTTTCTCTGCAACAAGCTTCACATAGCCAGGTTCATTTCGTTTTCCTCTAAACGGGTGGGGAGCTAAATAAGGACAATCTGTTTCAATTAATAATCTGTCCAATGGCACAGCCTTTGCAACCTCTTTTGGTTTAACTGCATTTTTAAAGGTAACCGGACCACCCAAAGAAATATAAAAATTCATATCCAGGCAGATCTGTGCGGTTTCCACACTGCCACTGAAGCAGTGCATAATTCCGCCGACCTCTTCTGCATGCTCCTCCTTCAGAATCTCCACTACATCCTCTGTAGCATCCCTGTTATGTATAATGATGGGGAGCTTAAGTTTTTTAGCAAGCTGGATCTGGCGGCGAAATACATCTTTTTGAATATCCTTCGGAGATTTATCCCAATGATAATCTAATCCTATTTCTCCGATTGCCACTACTTTTGGGTGCTTAGTCAATTCTTCAATCCATTCCAGATATTCGTCTGTTAAATCTATTGCATCTACCGGATGCCAACCAATAGCCGCATACATAAAATCATATGCCTCAATTAGTTCCATTGCGCGTTCAATAGTCTTTTTATCAAAACCGACTACTATGACTCGCTCCACTCCATTAGCTTTAGCGCGCCCAATTACTTCTTCCAAATCATTTTCAAATTGCTCATCATTTAGATGCACATGTGTGTCAAATAACAATGTTAGCACTCCTTTACCAAAAATATCCACTTTATAACCGATTAGGCAAAAACAATAGGGATGTTTCACATGTAACATCCCTATTGTTTTATTCATTTATTTAACTTGCGCTCCATTTGGCAAGGATTCCGCAATAGATGCCAATGCTAATTGACCATCCAGACTTCCCGCCAGAATCATCCCTTGAGATAAAACACCACGAAGTTTGACCGGTTTTAAATTGGTTACACAAATAACCTTTTTCCCAATCAATTCTTCTGGTTTGTAATGCTCCGCAATACCTGAAACAACTTGACGTTCTTCATAACCGAGATCCAGTTGTAGCTTTAATAATTTATTTGCTTTTGGTACTGGTTCACACTTTATTACTTGAGCTACTCTGAGCTCAACCTTTTTAAAGTCATCAATTGTGATCTCTTCCACTTCTGTTGGTTGCACGGTTTCCTTTTTCTCAATCTGTTCCGGAGCAGTTGGTGCAGTACTTTGCATCGCTTCCTTGATATAAGTTACCTCTTCCTCCATATCCAAACGTGGGAAGATTGGCTGCCCCTTCTTAACAGTGGAATTTGCAGAGATCAGTCCGAACTCTTTTAAGCTATCCCAACTTTGCAATAAAGGATCCTCACAATCTAATTGTTCAAATATTTTTTTAGGAGTTGCAGTTAGAAATGGTTTCAGCATAATCGCTATTCTTCTTAATGACTCTGCTAAATGAACCATTACTGATGCCAACTCATCCATTTTAGCTTCATCTTTCGCTAAAGCCCACGGTTGAGTTTCATCAATATATTTATTTGTGCGGCTTACTAATTGCCATATAGTAGACAATGCAACGGAGAACTGCATTTCATCCATAGCTTCTTCATATTTCACTACAGTTTCCTTATTTGCCTTCAACAATTGTTGATCAAATTCGCCTTCTGACCCTTTATAAGCAGGGATTCTTCCGTCGAAATACTTATTAATCATTGCTACCGTTCTGTTCAGTAAATTTCCAAGATCATTGGCCAAATCAAAGTTAACTCTTTCTACGAAACCTTCCGGAGTGAATACACCATCCGCACCGAATGGAACTTCTCGTAACAGATAATAACGAAGGGCATCTAAACCATATCGATCAATAAGTGTAACAGGATCGACTACATTCCCTTTAGATTTGGACATTTTTCCATCTTTCATTAATAACCAGCCATGCGCGAATACCTTCTTAGGTAGAGGGATATCAAGGGCCATTAACATGATTGGCCAATATATCGTGTGGAAACGAACGATTTCCTTCCCAACCAGATGGACATCTGCTGGCCAATAATTCATGTATTTGGAATCATCATCCGTGCCATACCCTAAAGCCGTAATATAATTGGACAGTGCATCAATCCATACGTATATAACATGCTTTGGATCTCCTGGCACCTTAATTCCCCAGTCAAATGTTGTTCTGGAAACAGCCAAATCCTCCAAGCCAGGCTTTAAGAAGTTATTAATCATCTCATTTTTACGTGATTCCGGCTGGATAAACTCTGGGTTTTCTTCGTAAAACTTCAACAAACGGTCAGCGTATTTACTCATTTTAAAGAAGTAAGATTCTTCTTTTACCTTTTCAACAGGTCGTCCGCAATCAGGGCAGTTTCCATCTTCTACCTGTCTATCAGTAAAGAATGATTCACAAGGAGTACAGTACCAGCCTTCATACTGGTCAAGGTAAATATCGCCCTGATCAAGCAAGCGCTTGAATATCTTCTCGACGATTCTTTTATGTCGATCCTCAGTTGTTCGAATAAAATCATCATAGGATATATCAAGCTTTTTCCACAAGATTTTAATGTCTCTGATCATTCCATCCACATATTCCTGCGGGCTAATTCCTTTTTCTTTTGCTTTTTGCTGAATTTTTTGTCCATGCTCATCTGTACCAGTCAGGTACATAACATCATATCCCCGCATTCTCTTATAACGGGCCATAGCGTCTCCCGCTACGGTCGTATATGCATGCCCAATATGAAGATTTCCACTTGGGTAGTAGATTGGGGTCGTAATATAAAAGGTATTTAATTTTTCCTTCATCATTTCTCACTCCTTAAAGGCCTTGCAATAAAGTAACGTAACTTTCTAAAAATGTAATACATAATAGTCCATTATAAAGGAAATTTGATTATTTTTATACATATGAACACAGAGCTGTTTTGGAAAATATCCTCGATTAATTTCCTTGAAAGATTTTTCACAAATAATTATTGTAGACAATACGTATTAATTATATAGATATAATTAATTTTGTAATAAATTCTTTAAAAATATGTCGAATATGTTTGATTTATTTCGAATTTTTTATAATTTACATTCAATTTCGACATGTAATTGATTCATATACTGTAATAAACTGTCATTTTGCAGCGTTTTTTCACTGTTTTTTACATAAATTAAACTAAATATGGGACAAACTACTAATTGTGTGCGGTCCAAAATCATTGACGGTTTTGGGAATGCTTGGTATTATGAAAACATCCTTTAAATTTTGTCGAATAATGACGAATTTTATTAAAAAAATATTATACTATGAGAGGAGCATTCCTATGAAATCCACAGGTATTGTACGTAAAGTAGACGAACTTGGTAGAGTGGTCATTCCAATTGAACTTCGTCGTACATTGGGAATTGCAGAAAAAGATGCTTTAGAAATCTATGTTGACGATGAAAAAATTATTCTAAAAAAATATAAGCCAAACATGACTTGCCAAGTTACTGGTGAGGTATCTGACAACAACTTCACGCTTGCTGATGGTAAATTAATCCTTAGCCGTGAAGGAGCAGAACAGCTTCTTAAAGAAATTCAAGAAAACTTGGTTGTAAACAACTAATTAAAAAGCTTCCCTACTAGGGGAGCTTTTTAATTAACTTTTAATTTAATCCTCTTCAACATGATAGGCCTGATAGATTTCTCTTTTTTGAAGACCCCTGTCTTTTGCTACCTTTTTAATCGCATCATTTGGTTTAAGGTTCTCAGACTCGATATAGAAGTCAACATGCTCTTTCACTTCCAGCTCCATCCACCAGGCAGCTTCTGAGGTATCTTCCTCTTGCTTTATAGAACCCTCTGTAACGATAACAAACTCACCACGAATTTCATTTTCATTTGCCCATTGTAAAACCTCAGACATCGTTCCTCGAATATACTCTTCAAACTTCTTTGTCAGCTCTCTCGCCAATACTACTTTACGATCCCCAAAATATTCATGCATTAAATTAAGTGTTTCCTTTAATCGGTGTGGGGATTCATAAAAAATAATCGTAGAATCCTTACTCTTTAATAACTCCAATTCTTTCTTTTTCTCTCTACGGCTGCGATTCAAAAACCCATAGAAGTAAAATGGCTGTGGTACTATGCCAGAGGCAATCAAGGCCGTTAAAGCGGCATTGGCCCCTGGTAGTGATATGACCTTAATATCTGCCTCTATACAAGATTGTACTAATTCATAACCTGGGTCTGATATAGCTGGCATTCCGGCATCACTTACGAGAGCAATTTGTTTACCATTTTTCATTTTCTCAAGTAAGGATTCACCGCTCTGATTCATATTATGTTCGTGATAGCTCACTAATGGCGTGTGAATATCAAAATGGTTACAGAGTTTCTTTGTATTACGTGTATCCTCTGCTGCAATAAGATCTGCCTGTTTAAGGATATTTATCGTGCGAAATGTCATATCATCCAAATTGCCGATTGGTGTAGGTACTAAATAGAGAACGGCTTCATTCTCATTCTCAAAGCTTTTTTGAGCCTTCATTGTCGGTTCCTCCCATCTGTACAATCCTCTCTTTGGTGCTCCTGCTTAATTGTTTAAAGCGATACTCCGCCTTCAAAGCCTCTGTCTTCGTTTCATATTCCTCAAGATAACGAAGCACCACAGGCCTCCTTCCGCGTGTATATTTGGCACCTTTCCCTTCATTATGTGTATGCAGCCTTTTTGCGACATCATTTGTATACCCTGCATAAAAACTGCCATCTGCACACTCGAGTACATAAAAATAGTGTTTATTCTTGTCCATCAATAATTGTTTTCAATTCCTTTGTATATTCATTATTTTCATCATAAACAACTAATGGAGGCAGTAATTTCAGATCTGGGTTGCCACCTTTTATTCCCTCAATCAGAATCGTATTTGCCTCTTTATTTGCCTTTGGGTATACGAATTGGAGACGCTTAGGTTCCAACTTATACTTTCTCATTAATAATAGAATATCCATTAGTCTGCCTGGCCTGTGAACAAATGCAGCTTTACCGCCATTCTTTAAAAGCTGGCTGCTCACTCTGATTACATCCTCTAATGTACACTTAATTTCATGTCTGGCAATGGCGAAGTGTTCATTTTCATTTTGAATTTCTTTTGAAGGTGTCAAAAAATAGGGAGGATTACAGGTAACAACATCATATTTATCGTGGCCAAGGATAGGGATAATCTCATTTAAATCTTCATGATACATTGTAATTCTCTTATCCAGCTTATTGTATTCAATACTTCTTTTAGCCATATCATAGAGGCGCTCCTGTATTTCCACTCCATAAATGTTCCCCTTCGTGCGTGTGCTGAGAAGGAGTGGAATAACGCCATTTCCTGAACATAAATCAACCAAATTCCCTTTTTGTATGGGAACATAAACGAATTTAGATAATAAAACAGCATCCAGCGAGAAAGAAAACACACTTGGGCTTTGTATAATCCTCATGGGCTCTCCCAATAAATAATCCAGACGTTCATCATCTTTTAAAATATCCA
Organism: Pradoshia sp. TA40_28; assembly: GCF_059694525.1. NCBI lineage: Bacteria > Bacillati > Bacillota > Bacilli > Caryophanales > Bacillaceae > Pradoshia > Pradoshia sp. TA40_28. The sequence goes on along the minus strand of NZ_JCATZO010000022.1, from coordinate 5,856 downwards.
ATCTACGATCCGCTCCTACCTATAATACAAATCAAAATCATTTATAAAAATAGTCTTTCCTATCGATAGGAAAGACTATCTTTACTTCTTATTTAAAAATGAAAGACAAAACAGGCAATCTCCATCTTTCCGTGGACTTCCAAAGTGTAGATTACAAATATGGAAACCTTCCTGGTATAATCTTGCTAAATTATCGTAGCCCTCTCCGACATCCATTAGCTTATTGCCTTTTTTTGCTTGCTTTTTTTGAGAAACCACAGGTTTTGTCTTTTCCAAATCCAGCAAACGACGTCGGACATTCTCATTTTCTAACTTGAGGGAATTATTTTCTTCCAATATTTCAGCAAGATGTTCTTTTAAATCTCCCAGTTGTTTATATAGATCTCCAATCTGAGCTTCCATGCTGCTAACTGAATCGAAAATTTCCTTTTTATTCATCAACACCCACCACCTTATTAATCTGTGGCTTGAATCGAGAAGGTGCCTTCCTCCATCATCTCATCCAGCGTATATTCAACTACTCGTTCTTTACCCTGCAATTCTATTTGCATGATTTTTTCAAGAATGTTAAGACCTATCACCTTACCACGACCAACTGGAGTAACCACGTACTCGCCTAAATCAGGTAGCTGCTCTTTTGCGCTTTCATATTCATCATTTTCATACTTCAAGCAACACATCAAGCGTCCGCATAAACCTGAAATCTTCGTTGGATTAAGTGATAAGTTTTGGTCTTTGGCCATTTTAATAGAGACAGGTTCAAAGTCTCCAAGAAATGTGGAACAACAAAGCATCCTGCCGCAAGGGCCAATGCCTCCAAGCATTTTTGCCTCATCTCTAACACCAATTTGTCTTAATTCAATACGTGTTCGGAATATGGCAGCCAGGTCTTTAACGAGCTCACGAAAATCAACTCTTCCATCAGCAGTAAAATAAAAAATTACCTTATTACGGTCAAAGGTATACTCAACATCTACCAATTTCATATCCAATCGATGTTCAATTACCTTTTCACTGCATACCTGAAAAGCCTGCTCAGCAATTTGCTTATTTTCATCTACGATGAGACGATCTTTTTCATCAGCAATTCGAATAACCTTTTTTAGTGGGAGAACTACATCATTTTCCCCAACCTGTTTTTTGGGTATTACAGCTTTACCAAACTCTACTCCGCGTACTGTTTCAACTATGATGTATTCATCCTTGGCTATTTCTAAATCCCCTGGGTCAAAATAATATATTTTACCCGCTTTTTTAAAGCGGACTCCTACAACATCATACAAGTGTAAACCCCTCCTGAAGGTTAAGCACAAGCTGCTCCATTAACAGCTGTGGGTTTATATTAGCCGAAATTTTTCTTTTAGACTCTAATATTTGGTTCATTTGATGCGCCAATCTTTTTTGGGATTGCTGAATGGCCAATTGGCGAAGCCGTTCCTCCATATCTTTGTATACAATCTCTTCCGGCCTATCCAGCTGTATATAAAGGAGATCACGATATATATTCAAAAGAAGCATTAAGCCTATTTCTGTTTGTTCTCTTTCTTTAAAATGCGAAAGCCAACTCTCCTGAATAACCATAATGGCATCTACAGGATTTTTCATTGCTTCAAATAATTTTACCACTATTTTTTGGGCTTGTGCAAACCACTCATCCTCATTTAACGACAAACCTTCCTCGACACTATTCGTCAAACTGGCAATCAGGGAAGCCTTAACAGCAGGGACTCCTGCCTGGATCAACTGCTTACTTAATTCCTTAGGATTTAACGGCATAAAGGATATCGTCTGGCAACGGGAAAGGATTGTTGAAAGCATGCGGTGTAATTGGTCTGTAAGCAAAATAATTGTTGTTCCTGGATGAGGTTCTTCTAAGAATTTCAATAAGCTATTTGCCGCTGAAGCCGTCATTTTATGTGCATGTGTAATAATATACACTTTCTGAGATGATTCAACTGCCTTTTTTTGAAATTCTTCATGAAGCAATCTAATTTGTTCTTTTTTTATCGATAAACCATCCGGTTCAATAACGTGTACATCCGCATGATTTTTATGGTCAATCTTTTTACAGTTTGCACATTCCTCACATGGAAGATAACCGTCCTGGCGATTTAAACAAAATAAAGATTTAGCCAGAAGAATACTTGTCTCTTTTTTTCCGGTACCACGCTCTCCTTCAAAAAGATAAGCATGGGCCACACGATTCTTCATTAAGCTATTTTTGAGCATTGTTGATACTCTTGGTTGTTGATTGGCTAATTGATCCCACGTGTTTATCATGCTTTATTCCTCTCACTCTCACTGACTATATCTTTCATTTAAAATTGATAAAACTTATCCACTGGCACCACAAAAACAGTGGCTCCTCCTACTTCCACCTCAACCGGATAAGGTACATAAGAATCAGCATTGCCACCCATTGGTGTGATAGGTGTAACCAATTGCTCTCTTGATTTGCAATTTCTCTGTATAATCTCAAGGGCTTTTTTTACCCTCAGTTCTTCAGTACCTATCATAAAAGTCGTATTGCCGGATTTTAAAAATCCTCCGGTAGAAGACAACTTAGTTGCTCGGAAGTTATTGTCGACCAAATCACTTAATAATTTAGTACTATCTTTATCTTGTACTACCGCTATTATAAGTTTCATGGCTAAACCCCCCTTAGGATATAAAGAATGATGATGCCATTCAAGTTGTACCCTTCTATTATACCAGTTATTCCGCAACCATAAAGCAATTCAAATGATAAATATAAAACCCTAAAGCATTAGCCTTAAGGTTTTATGTCAATAAATGTCTTTATTTGATGAAGGGTTTCTTGATATACCCTTTCGAAACTTTGATTCGCATTAATCTCCCTTATTCTGTCGGGTTCATTTTTACTCAATATCTGGTAGCCTTCATATACTTTATGGTGAAATTGTAGCTTCTCCATATCCAGACGGTTTACTTCCCGACCTTTATGCTTCTCGATTCTTTTTAAACCAATTTCAGGTTCAATCATAAAAAATAGGGTGAGTTCAGGCATCGTATCTTGGATAGCAAACCGATTAATTTCTCTAACTTCATCTATTCCTAACCCTCTCGCATATCCTTGGTATGCCAGTGAGCTATCTATAAACCGGTCACATAAGACAATAAAACCCTCATTTAATGCGGGTACCACTTTCTCCATTAGATGCTGCCTGCGCGCAGCTGCATATAACAGTGCCTCTGTCCTTGGGTCCATTTTAGTATTATCGCGATTTAAGATAACCTCTCTAATCTGTTCGGCAATAGGGATCCCACCAGGTTCTCTTGTCAGTATTATTGAGTAGCCTTCCGCTTTAAGCTGCTCTCCCACTTTTGTTAGCACGGTCGTTTTTCCGGCCCCTTCAGGACCCTCCACCGTTATAAAAACTCCACGTTTCAAGGTAGTAACCTCCAATAATCAAACTACTAGATAGTATATCATATGTCGCTTATTCAAAGACTTGTATGTGGTATTGGTTTAAATATACTCCTCCTTGAATTTTAGCTCCTTTATTCACCAGAGATAAACACTTCTGTACCATTTCATTTGTGATAGTTTCTCCTCTTTGAATGAGCGGGATACCAGGAGGATATGGCGTTATCGTTTCTGCTGAAATCTCACCATAAGCATCTAATAAAGATATTCGCTTTTGTGAAGTTTTGTCCATCTCTTCATAAGATATAGCCAATACACTTTCCTTATCTTCTTCAGGTGTTTTCCAGGTCTCAATATCTGATCTTGTTTGAACTTGTCCTTCAATAATCCAATTAATCTTTTCTAGCCTTTGTATGATTTCATTAAAAGGATAAGATTGATTACTCTTCAATAAAGGCAGAATAAACAAGACGTACTGTTCATCAGCAAGTTCCGAAAATATCCCTGCCCCCTCCAGTAATTTCTGCAAATTGAAACCAGACAATCCATTCTTATGGTAGAGAATAAGCTTCAAAGGATCATAAATATCACTATCTTTGGGCTCGAGGATTCCTAGTTCCTCATGTCGGGATAAATAGTCTTTAAATTGTCCAAGCTGTTCCATTAGATGTTTTTTATCCTTATCTGAATAGCCCTCGAGATAAGCTCTAGCCAAATCAAGAGAGAGCATAATAGGATAGGATGGACTGCTGGATTGCAGCATTCCTAAATATTCTTCCACATGTTCCTGGCTTATCGAATTACTATTTATATGTAAATAGGAGCCCATAGTCAAAGCCGGTAGTGTTTTATGTGCGGATTGGACAATGATATCTGCTCCCATACTTATAGCAGAGGATGGAAAAGGAAGCCCAGCAGCAAAGTGGGCGCCATGTGCCTCATCCACTAAAACGAGGAGTCCCTTCTTATGGGCTTCCCTAATGATAGGTGATAGATCAGTACCTAAGCCATAGTAATTTGGATACGTAACAATAAGAGCCTTTGCTTCTGGATGTTCATTCAAACTATTAGAAAATGTTTCATATGAAACACCCATTGAAATACCAGAACCGCAATCGATTTCCGGCGCTAAAAATACTGGATTGGCTTTAGCTAATTTCAACCCATTCATCACAGACTTATGGCAATTTCTTTGAACAATAACTTTATCTCCGGCCTGTATAGTCGCCAATATCATTGCAAGATTACCGACAGTGGAGCCGTTCACAAGGAAATAGCTTTTTTCCGTCTGGTAAAGCTTCGTTAATAACGCCTCTGCTTCTTTAATCCCTTCTTCAGGCTGATGCAGATCATCGAGTCCAGATAGTTCAGTCAAATCCCAGGCCATTACCGAACTAAAGCTCTGAGGTGCTTCCTCATGATGAATTATACCGTTTTTATGTCCTGGGACATGCATGGATATAGGTCTCTTCTTTTGATGGCCCTTGAGCATATCTAATATAGGCACTTTTATCGATTTCTTTCCCACTCCTGCACCTCATCCTTCAATTGTATCAATCCAATAAAAAGGCTCCTTCCAACTGAAGGGGCCAGGTGCTTCTATTATAAGGATGATGTATAACTGGATTCAAGTTATAGGTTTATGAGATCTATGAGTATGTACCAGTAATATTCATCTTTCTCAATTTTTCTATATGCTTTCTATAAATAGGATCATTTGTTTCTGTACGAACCAATGCGGCTTCACATTCAGTACATATATAAATATTGTAAAGATGTATTCCTTCTTGTTTACGGCATTCACAAATTGCACATTCTTCATACGAGGAATGATTGATTTCACTTTCACAGTTGGCCATTTACTACACCTCCATACCCCTTAGTATCGCCATCCGTCACCAATTGTATACAAAATTTCCAATTTATATACTATTGTATGCCCATAATAAGATTTCGTTGTATGTCTTTCTAAATGGCCAACATATAAAGTTACTCATACCTGCCCTTGAAGATTATTACATAAAAAAATGGAGTGATTCAAGGCGTATCAAGGGCATAGATGGCGAAGGTGTATACCCTTCAACCCTTTATCAGCGCCGATGTAGAATTGATGTTCTTGTATACTTCTCCTTCATACATCTAACACCTATCATGTAGGCTAGATGCTTCATAGGTATGACATAGATATAGGTTAGACACTTTCCCTCGTCTTTTTCATACCTTTCATACACCTTTACCCTAACATAGAAAGTTATTTTATAGTCATGGGATAGCTAAGAAAACCCACGGATTATACTCGCCTTTGGCTCACCTACTACGCACTTTTTTAATAAACAGATATAAATGAGTAGGGTCTATCTCTTTATCTAAAAAGCACACAAAAAAACCAGCTCATCAACTGAACTGGTTTGGATTGCCCGGCAACGTCCTACTCTCACAGGGACTCGCGTCCCAACTACCATCGGCGC
>NZ_JCATZO010000021.1:0-16886 GCF_059694525.1 Pradoshia sp. TA40_28 | reverse complement strand
ACCAAGGCCTTTTCAGGTAAACAAGCTCGTGGAGTGAAAAATAAATTTATAGAAGATATGCAACAGTATGAGAAGGATTTCCCCGCTTATCCCTTTCAAAATACATTAACAAAAGAAATAAGAAGAGTAGCCAGTGAACAAAATAACAAAGAATATATATCACTATGGTCAGGACAAAGTCCAAGATTAAGCAGAGAAATATCGGTTAAAGAATTAATTCAATCCCTTCAAGAAGAATCACATGGGATTCTCAAGCAGTTTGTAAATATATAAAATAAAAATTCTATTATATTAACCCCAGCTTGGACTACCCTAAAGAGGAAGAGTAAGTGATCAGTATCCATTTTGCACCTATGGTACCCATCCCCAGTCGTAAAGCAAGAAAATTCGGATAGCAGTATTCAATTAAGATGATCGTTGTTTTTCTTATTGAACGAAAGGGGAGGTTAGTTAAAGAAGGTATTTGTATTAATCTCCCGAATATATTCCTTTAGCCTTAAAAAGGAGGGGAAGTTAAAATGAAAAATTTGATTATGGGTAGTGTAGTTTTAATTGCACTTATAGCATTACTCTCATTTTTTGATATTGATCTATCGTCTTTTAGCCCTAATATAGAATGGGCAACAAAATTCATTCTGCCTTGGATAATCTTATTTTGGTTCATTAGATTGGTTAAAAGTTTTGAAAATAAATAATGATGTCGTAATAAAGGGCAGTTTAGTTTCATGAAAAATTTCTATTTTAAAAGGTAAAATATTTTAATCTAAGAAAATGTTTATAAAATTTAGTTCCTATCTTAAAGGTCTTAATCTGTCATCAAGTACTAAAACGATTAGTGAAATGGTGGACTAAAGGCCAAGCACGTACCTCTACCTTTTTAGCAAAATGAAGTACAGGCAAATTACTATCAACATCAATTCCTTGTTTGGATAGTATTGAATTAGTACTAAATTCTGCCTCTGCCTTTTGTAATATCCAAGGATTATGTAGAATATCACAGCGAAGTGGTACTCCCGTTAAATTTAACGTATAGAAGCAGTAACGCTCGACCATCCATTCTTCGAAAGACCCCTTAGTTACTTGAAATGGTTCTGAAATTGGTCTATAGCTACACGCTAATTCGATTTCAGTGTCATATAGTCTCTTACTTTTAAATTGAACGTGTGATCCGTTATTCTTGATCTCCATGTCAGCGTACCAATACGGTAAGTGATATAGTGATTTAGCTCCTCTTACAGCAAACCAATTGGCAGCATCCAAACTAAAAAAGTACACACCTGGCTTTCCATCTAACGTTATATATGTCCGAACATTGAGCTCAGGAAATTGATCTGTTCCCGGAATGGGTGGCAATCCCCGTAGTCTAATCCCCGACATGCGAAACGGCACAACTCCAACCCAGCACATGCCATTATATGTATCCAAATGCAGTACTTCAGGTACTAACTTTCGTAACAACTCAAATTTAATTGGATAATGGGCAAATAACAGGTCGCTCCAAGTCTGCTTCATTGTCCAAGGTAAATTAGGGAGAGCCCAAGGACGATGACTGTCATCCCATTGATTTGTTTGAGTGTTCAGGGGTTTATCCATAGCAAGTCACTTCCTTAACGAGTTATTTTAGAAAATGAAATCTTTTAAAAACTCCATATTACTATGCTAAAGTAAATAAAATTCACCCAAAGTTGAAATAAATATCTTCATGGAAATTAAATAGTAATAAAGTAAATGCCAATTGTTGAGTAGAAAATGGAAATTTCAAATTAGATATCTTTAGTCAATACCATTAGTTAGTACATAACATTAATGTCGCTATCTTACATGCGAAAAGAATCCTCCCTAGTTGATATATATTATATCTTTAAATCGGCATAAATGATTAGATCATATAAATCTATTTGAAGGAGCATGTGTAACTGAAAATGAACTTTATTTAAATTTTCACCTATGCTGAAAATAGTACATAGAAGTTGTATGTTAAGTGCTTAAACAAATGAAGACATTACTATAATATCAAGGGCTAATGTGTTTGTTATGATATTAACGGGACAATAAGATGGAGCCTAGGTATACTTTATAGTGGCTGATTAGGTTTGTGGAAAATATGTGAAACGCTTCTTCTTCAGTTATGGTTTTGAAAACTTTAGTCATGGTGAAAAAGAATTTAACATCTGTTTTTACTAATAGTATTCCAAAATTAATAAATGGGCCGATAATACTTTAAAGGAATAGAAAAACACAAGTTAAACAAAATTTTAATGGGAGTGATACGATGGAGTGGATTGCCCTTACGTTAGCTGGTATAGCCCTTACGCTAGCTTCTCAACAAATGGATAAAGTGAAAAAGTTAGAGGAAAAAATTGAAGAAATGGAGAACAGAAATCATCAATAGAAATACGTAAAGAGGAATGGAATATGTTAGGTAAACAGCTTTTCTAATTCTCTAAATATATTAAAAAACGATTTAAGTTCCAAATAAAGGACGTTGATCCAAAGTGGGTTAATGTCTTTTTGTGTTGAAGTTCTTATGGGGGTAAAGCAGGTTAGTTGAAGAGTGATAATGAGTGATATTTAATTAATGTTCAACGATTAGGATAGCTAATTGTATAACAATATTTATTCTTTATATAAGTTTACTTTACTTTTATTAAAGTATATTTTACAATATAATTGAGGTAAAAAAAGGAAGGTGGTTTCCTTGAAAGAAAAGATGGAGGACTACGTTGAAAATAAAGTGTATGAGCACCGTGTTTTAAAAAGATTGTCTCAAAAAGAGCTGGCTGATGCTGTGGGAGTATCTAAACAAACCATATATGTTATGGAGAAGAATAATTACTCTCCTTCCCTTGTTTTAGCTTTTCGAATTGCTGATTTCTTTAACGTAGATGTTAACGATATTTTTACTTATGTGAAAGGAAGGGATCAATATGAAAAGTGAGGAAATATTAAATACAATTTTTTACCCATTAAAAAATTGGGCGGAAGCATCATCTGTTAATTGGAATACGCTTATTGGAATCGGTATTGTATTGCTTATAGTCGGAGTGATTCTGACATATGTATATCATAAGAAAATGGGTAAGGCTGACGAAAGAACAAATCAAATAGCTTTCAAAAGTACATTCGTTATGTTAATTGGAATAATTTTGTGCGACGTAATTTTCCCGAAAGATTATATGTGGCAAATTTTCTTCTTATTTAAATATTCTCTTGCATTCATCGCTTCAGGTATATATCTTGCTTTTCGATATAAAAAAGATTTTATAAACTAAAGACTAAAAAGAGGCTTAGATGTTTAAGGCACAATCATCTAAACGCAAAAAGAATATTGTGCTTGCAGAGATAGTTCATTAATAAAGGGAATGTATCACCTCTATAGTTCAATTATTGTGATCAATAACTACTGTTCATAAAATACTTATTTAAAAATGTATCCAGAGCTGTGATCAGCTCTTTTTGTATATAGCTAAAGGGGCAGATTGCAGAAGAATGTTTATTTAAAGCACAATAAATAGCAGCATTACAAACGTATAGTTCTATTGTCCTATAACGAAAACAACAATATGTCATTTAATCACTAATAGTGAAGACAAACCCTTTTGAACAATTCAATTCTTGAAAAGGGTCTAGATCTTTAATCCTTAGAATATATTAGTTTCTTCCTCTATACTCATTTTTATAATTCCTTCCTCATTAATCGATTGTATGTCAACCTCACCATTACCCACATAGCCTTTTTCAATATAACCAAGAATTACCTCTCTATGTTGATTGTCCTTTTTATCTGTATAAGCCAGGTCTACAGAGCCTTCATCAAAGTTCTCTGGTGATTCTATAACAAAATCTTTTTCTTCACCGGCTTTTATTGTATTAACATCTATTAGTAAAATAGATTTATTAGTAACTAATTGCAATCCGGATATATCTTTGTCAGAATCATTATTAATGTTTACTACTAGCTCATTTTGTCTGATGAACATAAAATATATGAAAACACTTAACACGAGTAATAGAATTATACTTAAGATCTTTTTCACGTATTTCCCTCCTTTATACCAAATATCGCCATTTAATAATTAAGTATATAATAACATTTATGTAAAATATTTATGATTTTTATAGCCAAAAAATAAACTGATTTGATGTAAATAGTTTTATATAACGAGGCGATTGCGGAATTAGAACAGTCACTTTTTTCTAAAGGGGCAGCAGGTTAGCGGTAGAAGAGGTTTTTAATAGGAGATATCGAATATATATATTATTTGATATTTTTAAGGAATCAAATATGATTTTACATACTGAAGTTTTAGGAGAAAGGAGTCTATCCCTCTCGCTTCACATTTAGTTCATTCTCAACAATCGACCCATACTGTGGGTGGAACACGGAATTTTAATCGTAGAATTTATGAACATTTATTTTTAGGAGGAGAAATAATGGAATGGTATACTATTTCGATAGCCATAGGAATTGCAGTCGCAGGATATTTTATTGGAGATGGACTAAAAAATTTTAAAAATCCAAATGCAAAAGGTCTTATTGATTCTTTAGCTGAAGATGATGAACACGAACTGATTAAAGAAAATGATGTGCATTATTTTATGGGTATATCGAAAGAAGATGCAAAGTCTTTAATCCAAGAGCATTCAGATATTCCACACATTACGATAAACGGTAAAGTGTATTACCCGAAGGCAAAATTGCGTAAATGGTTATTGAATTTAGGTAGTTGATCTAAGAAAGATTAAGGTCTTTTTATTTTGAACTTCGTTATTGAAGTAAAGTGATAGGTTGCCGTAAGAGTGGTATTTTGTTCAATAATCGGGCTATTTAATGGAGTAAGGATCTAAAATGACTTGAGATAGTTTTATAGAGAAATAGGTATTTTGTTGAAACTACGGCAAAGTTTCATGAAGTTTAATAGATGTAATGAAATACATATGATACAAAAAATAAGAGGTGAAAATTATGAGTTGGAAACTTAAAAAATTTGAGGAGTTAACAAATATTGAATTATATAATCTTCTAAAAGAAAGAACTTTAGTTTTTGTCGTGGAGCAAAATTGTCCGTATCTTGAAGTTGATGGCAAAGATCCATTTTCATATCATCTTTTTAAAGAAGATAATGGAGAAATCGTTGCTTATTTAAGAATTGTACCCGCAGGTATTTCTTATCAAGAAGCTTCTCTAGGAAGAGTCTTTATAAAGAAAGAATACAGAGGACAAGGAATTGCAGGGGAACTTTTAGAGAAAGGACTAGATTTTATCCAAAACGAATTAAAAGAAACAAAGGTTAAAATTCAAGCCCAAGATTATTTAAGGAAATTCTATTCTTCCTTTGGTTTTCAACCTATATCTGAAACATATTTAGAAGATAATATCCCTCATGTCGATATGATACTACAAAGATAACATACTCGTCATTATCGGTTAGAATTATATTAAGGGTTATAGAAGAGATTAAAAAAGAATATACTTCAGGCATTGATCCAAGAAGGATTAATGCTTTTTTTGTAGTGAATTTCTTATGTAGAAACGGGGCAGTTTAGCTCAGTAAGAATAGTGCATAAAAAAAGACCTTGATATAAGGTCTTTTATATCACTTTTTAACAGAATCATTTATGAAAAGCTCGTCTACTGTGGTATTCAGTACGGAGGCTATGTTAAAAGCTAATTGTAAAGTGGGGTCATATTTATCGTTTTCAATCGCATTTATGGTTTGTCTTGTTACATGACAAAGTTTAGCCAGTTCTTCCTGAGAAAGCTTTACTGATTTTCTTAGTTCCCTAATACGATTTTTCATTTAACCACCATATTTCTTCTTAGAGAATAGTAATGAGATTAGATATATAACCGAAATCACCACAAGAAAAATAACTGGGTTAATACCTTCATAGGAACTGTCTGTCCAAATTGTTAAATAAATAGATTCAATAATATCTAATATTAATACACCTATTATAACTGTAAATGTGTATGATTGTGCTTTCATTTTAATGTAATTCGTCCTTTCATCACCTAATTTAGGCAATGAAACAAGAGTCGTCACAATCAATATAATACATATTGCTAATATAATTAAAACTAAACCAAGCATCCAATCCATAATGCAAATCCCTCCTCACAAAATGTAAATACTATTTTACATTTACTATTGTATTGTTTAGTCTGTAAAATGTCAAAATATTTTTACATTTTGTTATTTATTAAGTATGAATTAGGAAGGCTTTTTTCGTATAGATTATTGCCTTTAAATAAAAAGGGATTATTATCTATCTGTATTTGTAAAACATAATAAACAAAAGGGCAGAGTCCTGTAATGGATGAGTAAGTTTGTAAATAAACATACTTAAACTAATGGGTAATTAAATAAGAACGAGCATATTATTCATTTTTCGTAAGAAATTTATCATTATGGAAGGGAATGATACCTTAAGAATGGAAATATAATGGTAGTGGACAGGTTCGTGATTACTTTTTAAATGATTGAAGGGGCGATAAGATGTGAATATGATAGCGAAGGTCAAGCTCATATTTTATGCAATAGTAGTCTTTTCAATCTATCTGTATGCCATTTTTTATTCTTTTGGAGATCATGAACCTATTTTGAGTAACAAGACTACAAAACAAACCGCTGACTCTTCAGGTGGCAATTTCAACAGGAAAAGCGTAAATATAAAATTTGTCCTTTTGGATTCAACTGGAAAACCCCTTCGTGAAGCTGACGTATTTTTCAAGAATAACCAAACGAAAGGGGAAGAGAAGGGCGATCTCCTAAAGATCAAAACTAGTCTTAAAGGGGAAGTTGAGTTGTTAAATATTGAACCGGGTTCTTATCTTATCTATTTAGAAGAAAACCATTCTCGTCAAAAACAAATAAGCATTAGCTTAAGTGATGATGGTAAATCTATGACACTGACCTTTTAACGAACCTTGCTGCGCTATTACTAAGCAAGGCTTCTTTTTGTTTAGTCTTATGATCAACATCGAGATATAAACTCAGCCAGAAAGGTTTTATCGATGTGGTGTATAAATGATAAATAAGTATTTAAAGGGAGGAATAGGTATGCAACAGGTGATTGCTTTAGGGGGAGGCGGCTTCTCGATGGAACCGGATAATCCTTTATTGGACCAATATATCCTGAAGCAGGTTGCTGCTAAAAGGCCGAAAATATGCTTTCTTGGGACAGCCAGCGGGGATGCAGATGGATATATTCAGCGTTTTTATGAATTTTTTAATAGGCAGGAGTGTCAACCAAATCATTTATCGCTATTTAAGCCACCAACCAAAAATTTACTTGAGTACATACTCGAGCAGGATATTATATATGTCGGGGGTGGTAATACGAAAAACTTATTGATTCTGTGGAAAGAATGGGGATTGGATGATATTCTAAAAACCGCCTATCAACAAGAAATTTTACTCTGCGGAATCAGTGCGGGTGCGATTTGCTGGTTTGAGGAAGGAGTAACGGACTCCTATGGGGAAGAATTAGAGCCAATAAAGGCTTTAGGGATCTTAAAGGGAAGTCATTCACCACATTACGATGGTGATACGAAGAGAAGACCGGCTTATCAGCAGTTGATCAAGGACAAGCTCTTAAAGCCAGGGATTGCAGCTGATGACGGAGTAGGGCTCCATTATAAGAATGGCCATCTAATAAAAGTAGTTAGCTCAAGGCCAAAGGCAGCAGCTTATAAAGTTGATCTATCAGATAAAGGCGTTGAGGAAAGGATGCTGAAACCTGTTTTTTTAGGATAGAATGTCTTTTTAAATCAACAAATCTTTTACTGAGTATACATACCTTAAGTTCAGATGAATGTTTACATCTCTATACTCTGGGAAGAGTTAAATAGTTTGTAAGACTGAGTAATAAAATTCTACTTGATTAGAAAGTGGGCAGATAAACGGGGTGTAAATAATGAAGATTGCGATTGCAGGAGGCAGTGGATTTGTCGGCAAAGAATTGACAACGTTATTAGTCAGGGAAGGCCACGAAGTTTATATTCTGACACGAAATAAAGATAAGCTCGCAATGGATAATGTGATCCCGATAGAATGGCTGAGTGAACACAGCAAGCCTGAAGAGGAGCTGCAGGGAGTTGAAGCTATTATTAATTTGGCTGGGACATCCCTCAATTCAGGACGTTGGACCAAGAAAAGAAAACAAGAAATTTTATCGAGCCGTATCCAAGCTACCAATGAGATATATAGGATCATAGAAAAGCTTGACCAAAGACCTTCAGTTTTAATTAATGCGAGTGCAATCGGATACTATGAGCCTTCAGAAGAGCAAACGTATACGGAGGATTGGGATCAAGCAGGGGATGGTTTTTTGGCAGAAACCGTTGTTCAATGGGAACAGAGGGCCCAAAAAATAATGGATTTTGGAGTGCGAGTAGTTTTCGCTCGTTTTGGTTTAATTCTTGGTGACAAAGAGGGAGCCTTTCCTAAATTAGTGCTCCCCTATAAGCTGTTAATGGGTGGGAATTTAGGCTCCGGCCGGCAATGGTATTCATGGATTCATATTGAAGATGTAACGAACGCTATTTTATTTTGCATCCGAAATAACCAGGTAAAAGGTCCTGTTAATTTTACTGCGCCTCATCCAATGAGAATGGAGGACTTCGGTAAAACTATTGGCCATGCTTTGCATAGACCGCATTGGACAGTTATTCCATCTATATTGATTAAAACCGCATTGGGCGAAATGAGTACGTTAATTGTGGATGGACAGAAGGTCGTACCCGAAAAATTAATAGAAGCAGGATACTTATTCATTTATCCGGATTTGAAGTCTGCATTAGACCAGTTACTGAAGTAAATAAAAGCGGACTCTTGTTTAGAAGCAGAGTCCGCTATTTGTTTACATTTAGTCCTTATCATGAAAGTCATGGTTATCAAACGATGAGTGATCAGAAGAATCATGCTGTTTTTCATGATGTTCTTCATGCTGTTCATGTTCATGATACTCTTGTTCATAGCCCCGTTGTTGTCCAAAAAACAATGGCCTTCTTCTTTCCTGGTATAGGATTCTTGATATTCCGATAATTTTTTTGAAGCGTATAGCTATAATGCTGCTTTGCCCCCGATTGTTAGTAAGAAGCAGCAAAAAGTCATTTTCTAATTCTTTAAGTTCGCCATAATAAGAGCCTTCTACTGTAATAACCTGAACTTGTTCACCAAGCAGTTTAGATGCATAGTCAAAAAAGTCATTCTCACGATCTTTGCTCAAGTATTTCCTCTCCTCTCTTTATAATTAGTTAATGCACAGCTATGCGAAAATGCATGGGCGATTTATTCAGGAATTGTAAGAAAAGTTTTATAGCTTAGCAATGGGTGTAGGAGAAGCAAAGTGATATGATAGAAATAAATAAACAAACCTCACTATTCAACCCTGAATAGTTTAACAATTAGGGAGCTGACAACATGGAGGACTATTTAACAAAGCAACAAGTCAATATTTTGCAGCGATTAAAGGATGTTGTAAAAGAATTTTCGGTAAGAGCTCAAAAATATGATGAGGATCGTTCATTTCCTGCAGAAAATATTGCTGATTTAAAAAAAAAGAACTATACAAAGCTAACTTTACCTATAGAATATGGTGGAGACGGGGAAGGGTTATTGCCCTTTTTGTTGGGACAGGAGCTGATTGCCCAACATTGCGGTTCAACGGCTTTAGCCATTGGCTGGCATAATATGACGGTGCTAGAAGTTAGAGAAAATATAGCTTGGAGCGAGGGAAATAAACAGAGATTATTTAAGGAAATAGCGAATGGAGCATTGGTAAACCGTGCTGCATCAGAACCGGCCACGGGTAGTCCAACTAGAGGAGGTAGGCCCCAAACTACAGCTCACCGAGATGGTGATAAATGGGTACTCAACGGTAAGAAGACTTATACATCTCTGGCTCCTGCGCTTGATATAATCTTAGTGAGCGCCTGGGTTCCTGAAGAGGAAACTATCGGTTGGTTTAAAGTGTATAAAAAGGAGACCGGTGTGAGTATTGAAGAAACTTGGGATATGATTTCCATGCAGGGTACGGGAAGTCATGATTTAATCCTGAAAGATGTAGTTGTAGCAAATGAAGATTTTGTGGAAAAAACAACTCCTAAAAAGGCGGCTGGCTGGCTTTTACATATACCTGCTTGTTATTTAGGCATTGCCACTGGCGCACGTAATTATGCCATCCAATTTGCAAAAACGTATTCTCCAAACAGCTTAAAGGGACCAATCTCTGATTTGCCCCATATACAGACTAAAATTGGACAGATGGAGCTTGAATTAATGCAAGCGCGGAGTTTTCTTTATTCAGTTGCCTATCGCTGGGATCAATTTCCGGATCAACGTGAACGGATGGGAGCTGAATTGGCAGCTGTTAAAACAGCGATAACGAATCAAGCAATCTCCATCGTTGATATGGCGATGCGAATCGTCGGAGCACAAAGCCTGCAGCGTAAAAATCCAATGCAAAGATTTTATCGTGATGTTAGAGCGGGGCTGCATAATCCCCCAATGGATGATTCTGTGTTGGGCTTACTTGCTAAGAGTGCATTGGAGGAATAGAAGTAAAAGAAGGAAACAGTCGGTATGATATATAGGTATAGAAAGTATTCATAAAAGTTCTCATAGATACCTATATTAATATAGAATATCACTTAAGAGAATGAGGCAGATTACAAATAAAAGGAATTCAAAATGAGTCTATTAGAGACCGATTTTCGGATTCCTTTTTAGTTTTTAAGGGGGATAGCCATAAAGAAATAACAAGTATAGGGTAAAGTTTATTTGTAGCTCCTATTCTACTATTAACTACATATAAATTAGGATATATTATTCCGGCTATATTGATGACATTTATCAAATTGCCAAGGGAAGTATAATGAATAAGATAGTAAAGTAAATCTAATGATTTACCTTATTTTACGTTATTATAGGTATTTAATCGTAATGTAATAATAAAATTCACAACAAATTGAGCTACATTAATAATGCCTGCTATTATCTCAGTTTACTAATGGAGGTGATTAATTGGGTGATAATCTTGGAATTTTCAACCGATAATTTAACTCATTATTTAGTGTGTTTATAGAGAGTAAAAGTCTAATAATTTGCTATTATAAGATTTGTCTGTTATTCTAAAGAAGAATTATTTTTGTTCGGTTTAAGATTGAGAAGCGATTTTGATTTTCGTCTAAGGTTTTTGAGCAAGGATAGTAATACATTGTGTGGAAACACACTAGGAGGCAACAATTATGGAACAAGGTAAAGTGAAATGGTTTAATGCAGATAAAGGTTTTGGATTTATCGAACGTGAAGGCGGAGAAGACGTATTCGTACATTTCTCAGCAATCCAAAGCGAAGGTTTCAAATCTTTAGACGAAGGTCAAAGTGTAACGTTTGAAGTAGAACAAGGACAACGTGGCCCACAAGCTACAAATGTTCAAAAAGCTTAATAACAGCTAATTGATAGACCCTACTTATGTAGGGTCTATTTTTTATTTAATCATTAGGTAAATAAAAATAAGCCCTATTCATGAAAAGAATAGAGCTTCTGCAACAAACGTATGAAACTAGTAATATCAAATGGTAGGCTAAGTATAGCACAGCGCTTGAATATTCCCTAATTTAAAACAGAAATGATAGTGTAGCTTTCCTTGGGGATTCGTCAGTAAACGATCGTGCCTCTGCAATGTGCCTTAATTTCACAAATTGGTTTCCATCTGGAGTGTCGGTTTGACCCAGACCATCGGTATCAAATTCGTTCGAATCATCAAAAAAGTCAATGCTTTGAGATAATCAGGCATTGGCTTTTTAGCGTTTTAACTTACTAAATTGAAATACTATTCGTGTGGACAACAAATACGGTTAATTAGATGTCTTTAAGAATGACTATCTTAAGGGAGATAAGCGTAAATGGATAATGGAGGTATAACGATTTAAATCAAAAAATGCTATAGCCACGTAAAGTCTTCTTACAAAATTGGGTTATAATCCCAGGTTTAGTCATTGTGATGTTGGTTATATATTTAAAGAAATAGGAACATCAGGTTTGATATAAAAAGAATACTAATGACTTTCAACAAAGTATTTCCTTGTTTCTGGTAAACGTTCATCTAAGATAAGTGAAAGGTTTTAAGAATTATGATACATAGGTATAGTATGATAATCGATTAAGAAGATTTTGATACGGCAATTAACGTGTAAGTATCCTTAGTAATTTAATAAAGGAGTGATTTTTTGGTCAGTAAAATAATTTTAAATGAAAGAATAATTCAATTGTTGGACTATAAAGAAGAAAAAGTAAATGGTCTCTCTAAGGTCTTAGTCATTTTTAATGTGACAAGTGAAGAATATCATGACATTGCGACTTTACTTTACAACGGAACATTTGACGTCAAGATTCCTGAGAAAGACTTAATGTTTAGGGGAACGATTAATAACTACTCTACTTCTATTACAAATTTGTATGAAAAAGACCAGATAGGTCAGTATCAATTGACTCTAGTAGAAGAAAAGGACTGAATTTTAATGAGATTAGGCATATTGGATCAATCCCCTATCTCTTCAAATCAAACCCCTAAGGATGCGCTAAATTGGTCAATGAAATTGGCGCAGGCTGGGGAGGCGCTGGGATATACAAGATACTGGATTGCCGAACACCATGATTTACCTGGACTGGCATGTCCTGCACCTGAAGTAATGTTAAGCTACATTGGAGCAAACACAAATCAAATTCGTATAGGATCTGGCGCTGTTTTATTGCCTCATTATCGACCATATAAAGTTGCTGAGACCTTTAATATGTTAGCAACATTATTTCCAAATCGTATAGATTTAGGGATCGGACGAGCGCCAGGTGGATCCGCAGAAGTGATGAATGCTTTGTCTGATAACTTTTTAAAAAATGTTGGGAACTTTCCTGCCTTAGTGAAAGACTTACTTCATTTTTTAGATGATGATTTTCCAACAGATAACGATTATTCAAGGTTTTCGGCGTCTCCCATACCTGAAAATCCGCCAGTACCTTGGCTCCTTGGAACGGGTAAAAAAAGTGCTTTGCTAGCAGCTGAAAATGGTCTACCGTATACATTCGGTCATTTTATGAGCGATAATGATGGAGCTGCTATCATTAGGGAATATATTGAGACCTTTAAACCAAGAAAAGTAGGGCAAAAGCCACAAGTCATCGTAACTGTTTCAGTTATTTGTGGAGAAACAACGGAAAAAGCCGAAGAAGTTGCAGCAAGCTTTCTCATCTGGTCTTTACAAAAGGAAAAAGGGGAGGGTCATCAAGGTTTTCCCTCTATAAAAGAAGCTAAGCAATATAAGCTAACTGAAAAAGAAATAGAAACGTTGGAAAAGGTTAGACAGAACATAATTATTGGCAACCCTCATGAAGTGAAACAGAAATTATTTGAGTTAAAAACAAAATATCGAGCAGATGAAATGATGATTAATACAATCACATACTTTCCAGAAGATCGAATCCGATCCTATGACCTAATTGCAAAAGAAGTATTAGCAGAAGATATTACTTAAAATAAGGCTAGGAGCGGCATTGATCTATTGCTTTATTTTTATCTAATATGTTGGAATAGCCACTTCCTGAATGGAAGTGGCTTTACTGGTCAATCATCTTATGCTCCAGTTAGTATAAGAGCATTATTTGTGCTTAGGATTTTTCTTTAAGAAACCAACTAAGTCTCCGAATAAATCTTTTTCCCAAAATGTATCAGGCAATTTTTCTATTACTTTCATAAAAACAACTACTATATTCGCCTAAATCTATAGGGTAGTGTACGATATCTACTACTTCGCACCTGTGAAATCTAATTTTATTTTTTTTACCAATTCGTATATATAGATTGTCTAAAGTTTCGCTTCCTTTTTCTTTTTTAACTTTTCCAAATTCACATTCATAATAGTAAACTCTCAAAGCCCCCTTTTCTTTTCCCTTTAAAATAATCATATATAAATATATCTATAGATTGTAAATCCCAATGCTATTAAAAAACTTATACTTAGAGTTCAAGAATAGTTCATACATTTCCTTCATTCACCTTTTATCTAAACAACAAGTTTTAATTTACCTGTCTATTAGCTTATATAGTCCATCTATTTGTAAAGTTTGTCACAAATAAACCAACAGGTGTTGAAAAACGATGGGACAGGAATATTGTGGTAATATATTTAAGATAGTGAGATATTAATAGGGGGATCATACTGCTCTGTTGGGTTTTGAAGCGGACGATTAGATTAAGAGACCAATTGAAATTAAGTAAAGTGGTTTAAGCTGCACGAAAATGAATTTATGACCAAAAGGAGGTATGGAAATGTCTAATGAATCAACATTTCAAAGAGAAGTAAAAGATTTTTGGTATCCAGAATACAACAAAAATGGATACCCTCATGTTCAACAAGGAATGATTTTAAATCCTGAGAGGAATGAGGAATTTTCTCCGTTTATTCTAATGGCTGAAGATTGGTTTAAGCGTGGCACCTTCTCCGACCATCCCCACAGAGGCTTTCAAACTATAACGTATGTTATTGATGGAAGGCTTGAACATATAGATAATGCAGGAGGGTATAGCATTTTGGATGCTGGTGATGCCCAATACATGAATGCCGGTTGGGCAGCTAGACATGCGGAAGAGGCTTTTGATGATGATCTTATTCATACCTTACAGCTGTGGCTGAATCTGCCCAAAAGTTTGAAGCATACAGAAACAAGTTATCAAAACATCTATGTAGAGGATGCTCCTGTTGTGAACTTTGAAGGGGGTTACATTCGAGTTTACTCAGGCGATATTGCAGGGGTAACAGGACCTATGAATAGTTTGGTTCCTATTACGATGACAGAAATTAGCCTCCGTGAAGGCGCTGAATACACACATGTTTTTCCTGAAAATCATAATGCATTCTTGTATATGTTGGCGGGGGAGATGGAGTTCGGAGAAAGTGAGACAAAGATAGCTAAAACAGGGGCGGCTACCCTATCCTTTAATGAGGAAGGCTCAGATTCTAACTCAAGTAAATTAAAAATAAAAGCATTATCTCGTTCCAAAGTATTGATTTATTCAGGCGTTCCTATCCGGGAAGAAATAGCTCTTGGTGGGCCATTTGTGATGAATACACAGGAAGAAATCAAGGAGGCGTTCCGCGATTTTCAGCGCGGATTATTTGGACCACCTGCTGTAAAAAAATAAAACAAAATAGAAAAATAAAATATATATATTACAAACAAACACTAGATGAAAAATAAACATCTGGTTTGTTTGTATAGTTTGTGCACGTATGTAATTAGTATATCGGAGCAACGATCCAGGAAGAATTATGTCCTTTTCTGTTGAATTCCTTATGGAAGAAAAGTGGCAGACCACCCGCGAACGGAAGGGCTATAGCTATATCCGAAAGGGCAAAAGAAACCTGGTTCTTATCTTTGATATTGATTCAGCCATTTTAATTATTTATGAAAAGCAGGGCCTGAGGCCTTCCCCGCATCGGTTTTAAAGGAGAATCCGAATATAGTCGGTGAAGCTGCGCTTGGAGGAAATAGCCCTGATTTAGTAGAATAAAAGAAAATAAGCTGGTCGGGGATCCTATCCCGAAGGTCTCTTTTGGAGGGGAATGATATGGTTGGCGTAAAAACAGTAAATCTTGACGGCGAGGAAATCCATATTTTCAATAGTGCGATTTATATATTGGAAACTTCATCCGGATTTTCATTAGAGCTCGACGTCATCGTGAGCGAGGTAGCCCTAAAGAAATATAGCAACCGGGAGAGCATCATTGCTGAAATTGAACTGACCGATAACCGAGTAATCAGCTCATTCATGTACATAAAATCAATTCCTGGCCGTCTACCGCAGTTGAACTTGAATTGCGGGATTGATGGTCCTTATGAGTACCAGGGTCTTGAAAATATCGATGAGAATGAAACCGATTTTCCTGATATTGAGAAGGGGATTTCCCTTGCCGACATCAGGGAAATCGAGATGCCTGATGAAAAAATCACGCTTAAGCTCACGCTGCCAATTGACCAGGTCGAATGGCTTCGTGGGAAAAAACCAAAAGAACTCAACCAGATATTTAAAGCAATCATTTATGACCATATGAATTAAGTATTCCTACATATTTTAAAGAAAATAGAGGGAGACGAATGGTAGAGCTGTTTATCAGGGATGAATGGCTTGATGGGTGTAGATAAATCGAAGAGTCAGAGTTATTGAAGAAACGGGCCGGCAGCCTGATAGTAGAATTGGTATCTATATTTCTCATTGGTGCTAGGAAGATCACTCTTTCCGTTTCAAACAGTAAAATAATAGTTATGTTTTTCTAAGAAAATTTAAAAATAAAAGGGATATTAAGATTTTGAGTTGTTTATATAGTATATAAGCAAGGGTTCTAATACCGTATGAGGAACCTGTATTCCTGTGTATGATAGATGTATTCATGGGAGTTTAATCTTTTTGATATAGGAAGAAAAATAATTTAATGTTACCATATATTACTTGTTGAAATATAGATAAATACAGATTATGATAATAAAGCGGTCAACGAGAGGGATTGAAATTAATCAATTAGAGCTCGGATCGCAGATTTGAGTCCTTCATGGCTTACCATCTATAAACATGCGGGTGTGGCGGAATTGGCAGACGCACCAGACTTAGGATCTGGCGCCTTACGGCGTGGGGGTTCGACTCCCTTCACCCGCACTTATATGCGGAAGTAGTTCAGTGGTAGAACACCACCTTGCCAAGGTGGGGGTCGCGGGTTCGAATCCCGTCTTCCGCTCCAATGCCAAGTGATATGCCGGGGTGGCGGAATTGGCAGACGCACAGGACTTAAAATCCTGCGGTAGGTGACTACCGTGCCGGTTCGAGA
>NZ_JCATZO010000020.1:0-25315 GCF_059694525.1 Pradoshia sp. TA40_28 | reverse complement strand
TTGACGAGATTTTAAAAATCTCTTATTTTAGACTTGCTTGGCGTTTCGTTTTGTTTAGTTTTCAAAGAACAATCTGTCGTGTTAGCGACTTTTATATTATATCAAGATAACTTTTTGTTGTCAACAACTTTTTTAAAAAGTTTTTTTGACTTATTTTCATTCGTTATCTCGTTCGCGTTAGCGACTTTTATAATATATCAGAATAGCTTGTTTTCGTCAACAACTTTTTTAAACTTTTTTGTTGAACGTTGTTCAACGAAGTGAACGATAGTTAATATATCATGTACCATTATAAGTATGCAAGTACTTTTTTAACTTTTTTTCGTTTTTTTATATTATTTCTCCATAGCATCCTAAAACAGCATAAAACTTACTAACATTTTACGGATATCTAATTAAAGTTATTAGCCGGCTGTTTCCCTTTCTACTGACTAATTTCAGGTACCTAACTATGCGTACATTACGTTGTTTAGAGTTTACAAACCTTTTATCTGTCTCATCCATTCCAAACCTACGCTCCTATAACATAAAATAATATTTATTTCCTGATTAAGCTGCAAGGAAGTTTAATATGAATGATTTGGGATGTAATTTAATGTTAAATATCACGATCCACAATAGGGTCTTTTCTTTTATTCACTAAAATGAATAGAGATAATCCCATTAATATAAATAAAGCACCAACCAATTGCGTAGCGGATACGGTCTCATTAAATAAATAGTAAGCCAATATAGCTGCCCCAACAGGTTCGAATAATATCGCCATTGATATTTTCGTTGTACTAACCCATTCAATTGCCCAATTAAAGAGCGAGTGTCCCAGAATAGTTGGTACGATAGCCAACAATATAAATAGGTACCATTCTTCTTTAGGATAATGGGCTAACTCATGTCCGCTTCCAAGTACATAAATTAGTAATATGAATGCACTTATACTGTATACAATAAAGGTATAGGCAGTCAGTCCTATCCTTTTACGAACTAGTTGTCCAATTAAAAAATAGGCAGTTGCCAATGCACATGCTATCAGAGCTAGAACGTCACCGATCAAGGCAACCTTATTATGCGCAAAATCGCTGGCACTAATTAAGACACTCCCCGTAATTGCTACTACTATACTTAAGAACCCTCTAATGGAGACTCGCTCCTTAAATAAAAAATAAGTACCAAAAAATGCAAACAAAGGCTGTAGCGTAACCAATACAGTTGAATTAGCCACTGATGTGTACTGGAGAGATTCAAACCATAAAATAAAATGAAAAGCAAGAAACCCACCAGCCAATGCACAAAAAATCCAATCTTTTTTATTAATCCCCCGCATTTCTTTGATAGAACTCTTTAAGAAAAAGGGTAAAAGAATTAAAGAAGAAAATAACATTCGATAAAAAGCGATGACGCTGGAAGGCGCATCCGAATACCGGACAAAAATCGCTGAAAAGGAAACTCCTATAACTCCAATAACAATAGCAAGATAAGGTTTAAAGAGTGGCTGATTCATATACTCCATCCTTTGCCGCAAATTTTAATAAAGTTTTCTAATAGTTCATTATTCTGGAACCTCATCGTATCATATTCTATTCTATATAGAAGAACATATAAAGGAAGGTTACCAACATGGATTTTTCAATTGACTTACAAATGATTATTAAACTATGCATATCAGCTGTACTTGGTCTTATCATAGGACTTGAGCGAGAAATTAAAAGAAAACCTGTTGGTTTGAAAACATCTCTCGTAATCTCTATTGTTAGTTGTTTATTAACGATTGTCTCTATTGAATCGGCCTATAATGCGAAAGGGTCCGTATTTGGCGTAACAGTTACAATGGATCCTCTCCGGCTTGCAGCTCAGATTGTATCAGGTATTGGTTTCATTGGAGCTGGCGTTATATTAAGACGAGGTAATGACAGCATTTCCGGTTTAACTACTGCAGCATTAATTTGGGGAGCTGGCGGTATAGGTATTACAGTAGGAGCTGGCTTTTATATGGAAGCCATCACCGGGGTTATCTTACTAATCATTAGCGTTGAGTGGCTCCCATTATTATTTAGTCACATCGGGCCGAAAAAATTCAGAGAAAAAGAAATACACCTTCAGTTAATTATTGCTGAAAAAGAAAGTATAGCGCCCATTATTGAATTAATAGAGCAAAAGGAAATTTCAATCAAATCTGTTCGCATAAAAGATTTGACCAACAGCCATCAAATTCGTTTAAAAACTACTATAGATACTAAACGCCGTATTACAGATGTTTATTATTCCGTTTCAAAAATTGAAGGAATAATGAGTATCGAAATTGAAAATGCATAACTTTGATCTGGAGCAGCATCTTGACTGCTCCTTTTATATGTCGTTTTCTAACGGATTTCTAATAAATAAACGTACTATTGAATTCCTTCTTATTTCAAGCCCTTTATTAGGTAGCCCAGGTATAGTTATAAAAACCAACAACAACGGTCATCAAGGAGTGACTATTTATCAGCCTGTCTTAAAAAAAACCTGACCACCTTACCAAAAATAAATTAGCTAGAATATTGACTGACTTATATAACACATTCATTTCAATAATGTATTGATTGAAAAGTCTTGTATTTGAATGATGAATAATAATTTACAGAAGATTGACATTTCCTCTAAATTAGTTAAAATAAGAATGTACAGTTCAACCCATTTTATTATGGGGCTATAGTTCAGCGGGAGAATGCTTCGCTGGCAGCGAAGAGGTCAGGGGTTCGAATCCCCTTAGCTCCATACCTAGAAACCCTTGTGTAGCAAGGGTTTCTTCTTTTTTTTACAGGTTTGCACATTTCGTGCATAATTCACATGCCCCGCATCATCGCCGAAACAATGCATCCTCAAAGCTTATGGCTGCTTCCTTTGGAGGATTGCGAAAAGCTAAGGTTATGCCCCTGATATGACCTAGCCTTTCAGCAATACCTTCAATTGTAGAAAATCAATCCTCTTTTAAATTTCCATTAAAAAAACCGCTCCCCTATAACAGGAAAGCGACTTTTTTGATCCGTTTAGTTCATTAGACTGTCCTAAATAAATGATGTCTTTTCAGCAAAAACACTTAAAAGAATATGTATTAGAAATTCTTTAGATCGACTGGATGAAACTCACTATTAAATAAACTGCAATACAGACGACAATACTTTGTAAGTATACGCCTGCTTCCTTCTTTGTAGAATCATCCTTATTATTGTTATTTTTTACGGAACGGACTGATCCATAGAGAATTCCTGCGATAACAGCAATGATTAAGGGAACTGTATTCATAAGCGTCTGCCTCCTTTGTGATTATTCTAACATAGAATAATCATCCGTATTGTCAGCTATGCTTTCTTTAAAACAGCCTCATGATTAATTAAAATCATGAGGCTGTTTATTATATAATTCCACTAGTCTTCCAGACTACCATCAAAAAATATTTGATTGTATACCGTTCAACTCGGTGGGTCTACCACCTTTGTACCTGGTTATCGTAATGTGCTGATACTCAAAGTTAATATCGTAAATCATTTTTTATATCTCTATAACCAATTACCTTGCCCATCCTATAACCTTTTTATAGAAAAGTAACGTGGTATTCTCATTCAATTTTCTGAGTTCACCTGTTTGAACATAGCCCATCTTTTCATACAGATGACAATTACCTTCTTCCTCTTTGATAGTCGCCAATTCCCACCTCTCTGCTTGTGGATAATAATCTTCAGCGATCTTTATTGATTCCTGAGCAATTCCCATCCCTTGATACTCAGGTAATATGAACATGGGGCTGATTTTATATACGGCTTGCCCTTCACTCCATACAATATTGATCGCTCCAACTAGCTGGTTATTAAATAGAATTTTATAAAACACACCATTACGATTTTTCAAGCGCTTGTATACCTTTTCAATGTCTTCAGCTGCAGGATTTGTATCATAATCCTTATATTTCTCCAGCAGGGGCATGAACGATTCTCTTTGGATGGCTAATAAACCTACCGCGTCCTTTTCCTCTGCTTTTTCCAACTTAATATCCATTTCAACACTTCCTCGTATCGTGTGATAAATATCTTGCCACGCTTTTGTCTTACGCCCTTTATCTACTCAAAAACGCACCTCTTCTATTTCTATCGAATACGATGATAAAAAACGGAAGGGACTGTAAGAATGGAATCTGAAAATGACTTTAATACATTGGATTTCGCCCTCCCGCTGCTGGATATTATTGTGATTATGCTGACAGACGAAAATCCTGTGAATGGGGTCATCCTATTAGTGCTTTTTAAAGCTGTTACAAACGATCCACTATTGGAAATATTTTTTATTATATTAGCAATCGTTCTTTGGGCTGCTCGTCAAGGTGAAGTAGAATAACTGTTTTATAATAATAGACAGGCTATCCCGCTGCACATGTAACAGGCGCAATAATATTCATACCTGCATATGAGAAAGGAGCTATTCTGTACAATGTAGCCCTTTTTCTTCAAGTTTTTCTCATCATTCTTACAACTCGCTATCGCTAAATGAATGATTACAGGACTTACCATTTTGTATTATTTTACCACCAAAAGATGAGTCTACATAAATAAAACAAGAGGGAACCTTCATCAAGTTTAAAGAATTCCACTTCCATTACCTCATGCCTGTTTATTATCCATAGGGATTTTGGTTTATCACACTTGTTAGCAGGAATCCCCTTTTTGCCTGCCTTCCTTTTTCCTTCACCGGCCTGTTCTATGTGTTTGTTGTACTACAGAAATAGGAATTATCCAGCTCTTTTTAGATGGTACTCTCAAATAATTATTAATCCTAAATAAGCCAGATAAAAAACCACCTGGATTTAATTGACTCCAAGTGGTTTTTTCTTATATTGTATGTTGATTTCTTATAACGTATTTACTTTATAGTGAAAACTATTCAATTGTCTTTCATCATCGTCCTGTAAATATAAAACTTACATGCTTTCCGATTTTATTTTCTCAGAAGATGGGTTTATATAGGTTTGATAGGATTTCCCATACAGAAAAGCGACGAGAACAGATCCGCCAATGGCATTCCCCAAGAATACAGGTACAAAATTGATAAAATAGTCCATCCAGGTAAAATAACCTTCGAATATAGCTGCTGGAATAACAAACATATTCGCTACTACGTGTTGAAAACCAATGGCAACAAACGCCATAATCGGGAACCATATTCCCGCTATTTTTCCCGCAATATCATTGGCGCTGTAGGATAGCCATACTGCAAGTGCAACGAGCCAATTACAGCCAACACCTGAGATAAGAGCCGGCCAAAATTCTACTTCAATTTTATGAGCAGCTATGTCTATCGTTTTTTCGAGATAGACCCCGCTTGCTGTAAATTCTCCTAAATGGCCAAAGAAATAAGCTACAAAAATCGCTCCTGCAAAATTACTGAGCGTTATCCAAAACCAATTATGCACTAAACGTGATAAGGGAATTCGTTTGGCGAGCCAGGCCATCGGCACTGCCATCATATTTCCAGTCAATAATTCTCCACCGGCAATTAAGATTAAAATAAGTCCAAGCGGGAAAACAGCTGCTCCTATAAATGATCCAAATGTTCCCCAGTCTTCTGGCAAGCTTGCTGTCACTCGAATATAAAGTAAGTAACCCACAGAAATATAAGCTCCACCCAAAAACCCTAATACTAATAAATTTGTTAATGATAAACTGGTCTTCTTCACTCCGGCTTCTACTGCTGCTAAGGCAATCTCGTGTGGTGACTTAAAAGCCATATCATTTCCTCCGTTCTATGTATTCCATTTTCTTGAATCTCTATATGGGAAAAAATATCATTCTACCCAAATTTATTATATTCGTATCACAGTTAGGCGTAAAGAGAACATTTGGTAAATATTTTCTATTTACATAAAGGCAAGCATAAAAAACCCCTTCATTTCACAACTGAAGGGGTTTTATTTATACCATTTTTTTATGTTCTTTTAATTCCTCATCAATCATAGCATCCAGTTTAATAATACTTGCTTTTGCTCGTTCATAATCTATTTTACGATAATGGTGAAGCCCACCCTCTTCTTCATCCTTTTCATCTGCCCATTTCACTACTTGCTGAAGAGGTGTTCTCACTATATCATTTGAAGGTAAAAAGGAATCTGTATGAAATAATATAGCATGGGCAATAATCTTCGCTTGTATTGGGTTTTCACCAAGTCTAATTAATAATTTATGAGCTCTTTCGGCTCCCTTTATTGGATGTATATCATTGTTTCTATATAATTCATAATCCCATTTACCATTTCGGTACCACGTAAAGTGTCCCATATCGTGAAGCAGACCTGCCTTCGCAGCAGAATCGACGTCCACCTTCTGCTCCTTAGCTAAATGAAAGGCATGATAAGCAACAGCGATTGCATGTGCCAAGCCAGAACGATTTAAATATTTCTGCGCAATACGATGTTCAAAGATATCTAGTAAAGTAACATCCCTCATTCGGTCTCCTCCTCTGGATATTTTTGTATATTTATCAAACCAAATTTATATTAATGTGCATTATAGCACGGATCCTCTAACAGATTAAAGTAATTTATTATTGTATAAATCACCTTCTTTTCCTCTCTTCAAACATTTTTTATAAATAACTATACTTTATTCTTTGTAAAGTATGAAACAAAATGAACGATTAGCCTTGTTTACCATATTTGAAACAGGGAATTTCTAAACATAAAAGGAGGGAATAAAATGAATCATTATCAAACTTTTTTCTTGAAAGATGATGGAATAATCCCTAATAATCCAAACTTACCCGTTATCCTTTATAAACAGGCTGTCAAAAAACCCGAATCCAATATGGAGAGCATTTTCAATGAAAACCAATGGCTTAACAGTTGGACAAATGGAGTATTTGACTATCATCATTATCATAGTAATTCACATGAGGTTTTAGGTGTTATTAGAGGAGAAGCCACCCTAATGATTGGCGGTGAAAAAGGCAAAGTGATTCAGGTTCAGACAGGCGATGTAATCGTTCTTCCAGCTGGCACTGGACACAAACGCCTGAAAGCGAGCTCTGACTTCTCTGTTGTGGGCGCATATCCAGATGGAATGAATTTTAATACGAAATATGGGAAGGAAAATGAACGTCCCGAGGTATTAGTAGAGATTAGTAAAGTTCCACTCCCTAAAACCGATCCTGTTACTGGCAAGGAAGGCCCCTTAATGCAAGAGTGGTAATGTAAACCTTTTAGTTGTATAACTACCTTATCTAATTCCCCCACCTTATTTTCTATTTATAGTCATTAAAATAAATATTTTACTAAACTTCAAAATGTTTCAACACCTAATTTTAGGGAATATAGAACTATCTAAAAATGAATCTATAGGGGAATTGACTGTATGCTACAGCAAAAAACAAATTTATTAGAAAAGCAAGATATGACGAATCCACAAATCGTACCCGAATGGGTAACAAAGGAATACCAAACTTTCCATAATACTGTTACAAACCCGACTTTTCCCTGCTATTTTGGTATGAAAGCAGAAAATAAAGGTGAACTCCGTTATGCGTATATGACTCATGAGGATTGGTCATCCCTACCGAAAGCAGTCGAAAGCTTCCTTGAATTATTTAAGGAGCCCCCACATATAAGACACGGATTATTTGTATTTGTAGAACCTGAAAAAGAGGAACGCGATATCCCTTATTACAGGGATTATTTTTGGAGAATTCTACAGTATTTACACGAACATGATCCTAAACTATGGCCGGAAGATAAACCGAAAGATCCTGAACATTTTCTGTGGGACTTTCACTTTGCCGGTGAACCATTCTTTATCTTTGGTAATTGCCCTGCCTACAAACAGCGTAAAACACGTGATCTTGGTAATAGTTTAGTTCTTGGCTTTCAGCCGCGAATGATTTTTGAAGGACTCGAAGGAACCGAAAAAGGCGGTATTATGTCCAGAGAGAAAGTACGGGAACGTGTGGAGAAATGGGACCAGCTTCCGAAACATCCTGATATTAGCCATTATGGCGATACCAATCATAATGAATGGAAACAATACTTTATCGGTGACGATATAGAACCTATCGCCGGTAAGTGCCCTTTCCATCATAAGAATGCTTAGATAATCAAAAGCTGATCCATCATGGATCAGCTTTCTGCTATTATGCTGGGCAATAGTATAGATCTCTCCATCCAAAACGGATCATTTCCGGATTGCTCTTATTTAATAATCTGTTGAACTCTTCCAACCTGTCCATCCGTTAAACGCACTTTAATGCCATGTGGATGTGTTGCTGAATTAGTTAATATATCTTTAACAATACCCCTTGTTAAAGCACCGGTGCGCTGATCCTTCTTTAAAACAATATCCACTTCTAGTCCTGCATGTATATCACTGCGATTTTTCCCGTTTTTCATCTTTGTAACCACCCTTATTTATCTAAAATTCATAATTACATTCGTTGAGCATAACGTAATCTATCCACTAATGGTATAATGGACGAATAGTAAAATCCACTTTTATGGAGGCAGTATGTTAACTTTTGAAGAAAAAATTGCAATTATAGAGTCCTTTAAGGAACTCGAACGTAAAAATGTTTCTCTTGGACGTGTCAATTATCAATATCCTGAAAGCAAATTAGATAAAATGAATGTAGTCTACCACCTGCACCCTAACGGCAATGGTTTCGTTTTTGCTGAAGGAATACCAGGTTATCGAGTTGATCATAAAGGTTTGGTAAACATCAGAGATTTTTCTGCTGAGCAATTAGAAACAATTCTATCCAAATCTATTCAACTTCTTTCTACTGAACCGCATGAAGACCAAAAGGTCGATTCGAATGGTGAAGAAGAAACTTGGACAAACAATGAAGGTCATACTCTTACCTTGGTACTAGAGGAAGATATGTGGAATGTATACGCAGGCTTAAATCTGGATGGAACGTTTCCTTCCTATAATGAAGCAAAATCATATTTAATGGAAGAAGGATTCCATAAACAAGCTTAACCAAAAAGCCCATTGGTTCTCATTATCCAATGGGCTTTATATTTATCCAAGAGACTGTATCATTCCACCCACCTATCAGTTGATTATTTACCGGAAAACTCTGCCTTCCTTTTCTTAAAAAAGGAGCTAATTCCTTCCATGGCATCTTCTGATTGGGCTATTTTTAACATATTATCCAATTCAATTGAGATTCCGTCTTCCAAAGAAACTTCTGTCCCTCTTATGACAGAATCAAGGATTCCTTTAATCGCGAGTGGCGGCCCTTCAGCTAGTCTGGTTGCGATTGCTAAGGATTCAAATTTCAGCATATTAACAGGTACAACTTTATTAATTAAACCATATTCAAATGCTTTAATCGCTGAAATTTTTTCACCGCTTAACATTAATTCAAGTGCCCGCCTGCGGCCAATCAATCTTGGCAACCGTTGCGTTCCTCCATAACCAGGCATAATTCCAAGTTTAATTTCAGGTAGAGCAAACTCTGCTGTATTCGCAGCTATAACCAAGTGGCAGGCCATTTGCAATTCATTTCCTCCGCCTAAGGCATGACCGTTTATACTGGCGATGATGGGTTTTGGAAATGACTCTATTCGATTAAATAAGTCATGCATACCTTGAATCGTTGCCCTTGCTTTTTCCGGCTCCGCCAAATCAGCAAATTCATTCACATCGGCTCCAGCTGAGAAAGATTTATCTCCTGCTCCGGTTAAGATAATTGCCCTAATATCATTGTTAGTTTCTATATCATCTAAATAAGTCCCAATTTCATATAATGTATCCCTATTCAATGTATTAAGGGGAGGTCGATTAATCGTAATGAAAGCTACCTTTTCATTTACTTCCAATAAACAATTTTGTCCCATTATCCTGCCTCCCTTTCTATTATTATGGCAATTGCCTGACTA
Organism: Pradoshia sp. TA40_28; assembly: GCF_059694525.1. Classification (NCBI taxonomy): domain Bacteria; kingdom Bacillati; phylum Bacillota; class Bacilli; order Caryophanales; family Bacillaceae; genus Pradoshia; species Pradoshia sp. TA40_28. The sequence continues at coordinate 15,423 of NZ_JCATZO010000020.1, read as the reverse complement.
AAACCAATACACATGGTGGCCAGACCATAAAGCCCGTTTGTCCGTACCAACTCATTTAAAAGAGTAACGATAATACGAGCCCTAAAGCGGATGTCATAGAGCAATTGCACCGCCATATGGATTCACCTTTTCCATACATTGAGCTGGATACGCGTAAAACCAGCACTCAATAAGCCTAAGCGATAAACCCCATTGAGCACTTGCCATGAGTGATTATTTCTTTTTCTAACCAAAGCAACACTGATTAAATCATTGGTATCTGTGCGAACTATTAGAAGGTATTCTATCTGTCTGGCATTTTTCAGCGGATTTATTTCCCGTCAATGATCTATCTTTGTTTACTTTTCTAATTTACAGCTTATGCTGATTAGCATAAACTACGAGCCTATCATTCTAATCCCACATGTGAGTGTGAATACGTATTGGTATTATCATATCTACATAAAAGGAAAATTTCAACAATATTATCGGAATATTCAAATTATTTAATTCGAAAAAAAAAGAGCTTCCCTTCATGTAGGGAAGCTCTCAAGTGGAATGGTTATTTAAAAGTTTCAGGATAGATTTTTTCAGCTAACAATTGCAATCCTTCTGTTAAACGCGGTCCCGGGCGTGACACCGTATCGTTATTGACATCGTAAATTTGCTTATTTTTAACAGCTTTTACCTCAGACCAAGCCTTTCTTCCATATATCTGTTCTTCAGGATTTTCAATATAATAGCCGTATGTAGTAATAATGACATCAGGATTGCGCTCAATGACTTGTTCTTCACTCATCGTAACCCATCCATTTTGATCGGCGGCGATATTTTCCGCGTGAATGATTTCTAGCATATCTCCCATAAAGGTTCCGCTGCCTGCCGTATATAAATCTGGGGAGGAAGATACCTCAATCCATACTTTCTTTTTATCTTTTATTTTGCTGGCTTTCTCTTTAATGGTTGCCACTTCTTTTTTCATATCATTAATCATTTCTTCACCCTTTTCGGATGTTCCGGTAGCCTTTGCAATTAACTCAATTGTTCCATATGCTTCTTCAAATGAATTGGCATCAGGAACTATAACTACATCAATATCAGCTGTTTGAAATTGCTTGATTGTATCCTTGGCGTTAGTAAAATGGCTTGCCGAAAGTAAAACAAGATCAGGATTTAATTCCAATACTTTTTCAACATTAATCTCTAAGCCGCCGACTTTTGGTTTGTTAGCTGCCTCAGTTGGATAATTACAATAATCAGATACCCCAACGATTTTCTCACCAAGACCAAGTGCATAGGCAGTTTCAGTATTGCTTGGCAATAAAGAAACAATAGCTTCAGGTTTTTCCTCAATTTTAATTTTTTCTCCTGAACCATCTTTCACCTCAATCGGAAAGGAAGATGATGTGGATTCAGGACCCTCTTTTTTCTGAGTCGAGTCATCATTAGATGATGAACATCCATACATAAAAATGGATAACATAAAGGTTAAAACCACTAAAAATAAATTGTTTTTCTTTTTCAACACTGTTATTCCCCCATATTCTTAAATAATAAAAAAAGCCTTAGCTCAAGGAAAAGCTAAGGCGGCGTCCTATACTAAACAACAGGCTCAGGCTACCCTACTCTTCCCTCCGAAAAATAGTACATAAAATGAAAAAGCAGGTCTCCTGGCTTAACGCATCAATTTACTTTGATTTACCTTCCTATGCTCAAAATGGCGAGCCAGTGGTTTACCAAATCATTTCATCCACGCACACAGTAGCGGGGGCTGCACCGGAATGACACCGGTTTCCCTATTATCCTTATAAATAAGGCACTCTTTCAATTCTTTATATTCAAATTTCTTTTATGATCTGTTATGTAAGATTATCTTAATCTTCTTCGTATTCAAGATCAGTGTGTTCTTTGCAAAATTGCAATACCATGGATAACTCATCATCCTCAAGCTCAAAATCCAGAACACTTTGTGTTTCATTTTCTATAAACTCATACTTTGTAATTGAATCCTTATTTTCATCCATTACATATATAACACGTAAAAGTAACCCTTTTTCGGTATAGAGCTCATCATCCTCAGGAACAGCCACTTCCAGTAAATATTCATATCTATCTCCGGGGAGAATTCCAAATGGGTCTTCCAGTTTTTCCACTGTGTAACTTTGTATCTCAATCATGTTTATCAACCTTTCTGAATTGCCTATGTATTATTATACATGTTCCTTTTCGATATTAAACATTTTACCCCATTATTCAACTTGTTTTAAGAATATATTTTAATTGTTAATCGAAAACTATAGTAAACCATTTCTAACAGAGGAGTTTATTATGCGTATTTTACCTGTTATCACTTTGCTTATTATCCAACTTTTCATTCCAATAGAATCATTTGCAAAAACAGCCTACCTCAGTTTCGATGATGGACCCTCAAACTGCACACAGGATATTCTTGATATTCTTAAAACTCAGGATGTCAAAGCAACCTTTTTTGTAACCGGAACGGCAAGTCCCGGACATATGTATTTGTATAAAGAAATTGTTAAAAATGGTCATGCCCTTGGGTTACATTCCTATTCCCATAATTATTCTGAAATTTATCGATCTAAGGATTCATTTTTTAAAGATATTAATAAACTGGAAACATTCTTAAAAGAAGAAGTAGGCGAAAGCCCAAAAATTTTACGCTTTCCTGGTGGCTCCAATAATTATGTTGCTAAACAATATGCTGGTACTAATTTAATGAAGCAATTAAAAACTGAGGTAACAGAGAGGGGATATAAATATTATGATTGGAATTGTGATGCCAATGATGGATTGAATCCTCCGATTCCAGAAAAAAAATTACTTAACTTAATTATGAGAGGAGTAGATGAAAAGGAAAATCTTTATATCCTCCTGCACGATTTTAATAGCAATACAACAATTGTCGATGGACTACCGGAAATCATTCGTCGTCTAAAACATAAAGGTTACACTTTTAAAATTATGGACGAGACAACTCCACCTTTGGAATTTTAGATATATGTGTAATCTGGCTCGCTTTGAAAATATATAGCAGCGGATTTTCCGTCAGAGGTTGTTGTGCGGGAACTCATTTATATTTATAAAAACGGGGCGGGGACATAATCTAATTTAATAATGGTATGTAGAATGACCAAAATCTATTGAAACAAATAAAACACGAACTATTAGGGGGAATATCACTTATGTCCCAGCCCCGTTTCAAATTGTAGACAAAAGGAATTCAGAATGGCCCTTAAGGGACCAATTTCTGAATTCCTTATTTTTTACCTTATTCACGAATTTTGGACCTTCCCAAGTCCAATTATAAAAAACACTGAGAATTTCTGTCTTATACCGTGGAAACCCATATATGAAGCAGTATCCTATTTTCTGCAGAATGGGAGAGACTCCTGCGGGAAGAACAAGCGTACCCTAGACCCCGCAGCGCAGAGCGCGAGGAGGCTTGATGCTTGCCCGCGGAAAGCGAGCCCATTCTGTAGAAAATAGTGTTAACCGAATAGGAAAGAATAGCGAAAAAAAAGACTGTAAACAAGGTCCCTAAAAAATAAGGGGTTTGTCTACAGTCTGAAACGCTTTTTAATAAAGGGCGTTTGTTTCATTATTCAACTACAAGATAATTTCCATGTTCCATATTGATCACGTACTCCGGCTTTGGAGGCTTGCCGCCATGCTCCTTAATTTTCGCTTTATGGCCTGCAATGTGCTCAGGACTCTTCTCCCATGCTTTCCACGCTTCCTCTGATTCCCAGCGGATGATCATGACAACTTCCTCTTCCCCACGTGTTGTTTTCTTCACTAACAACTCACGGCTGATAAAGCCTTCACGTTGCTCTAACAAGGATGGTCCTTGGTCTGGCTTCTTTTTAAAACGTTCTAATACCTTATCTGAATTACCTTCTGTTACTGTCCATTTACGAAGTTGAACGAACATCCTTATCGCCCCTTTTATGAAAAAGCATGCCCCGCTTGAGACATGCTCCTTGTTATGAATATTATTTTAACTCATTTAGAATTTCATCTAGTTTTTCAGCTTCAGTAGTTACACCATTGCTTGAGAAGTACCAGTTAACACCGTCTAAGTAGACAATCTTTCCTTCTTTGTAAGCACGAGTTTTCTTGATAATATCATTTTCAATATCTTTCTTAATTGTTTCCACATCAGAAGCTGTACGGTCAATGATTAATAATACTTCTGGATCTACAGATAGAATTGACTCATAAGAAAAGTCAGAACCGTGGGAAGATGCTTCAATATCAGTTGTTGCTGGCTTGAAGCCAAAGTCATTGTAAACATAAGCAAAACGGGAATCTTCTCCATTGTCAAAACCAGAGATTTTCTTGTCATTATACATAGCTACTAATGCATTTTCATACCCAGCTGCTTTTTCTTTTACTGCATCTACTTTCTCTTGTAATGACGCCTTTAACTCTTTACCTTTTTCTTCTTTATCGAAAATTTTAGCTGCTAAATCGACTGTTTCATTTACAGCTTCTATGTAATTCTCGTTATCAGAACCAATGAAGATTACATTCGGTGTAATTTCTTTCAATTCTTCATAGAATGGTGTTTGACGGCCAGAGATGAAAATAACATCCGGCTCAGCAGCTGCTACTGCTTCAAAATCAATTTGTTTTAATGTACCAACATCAGCAACACCGTCAGTAACATATTTTTCTTTTAAATGTTCTGGCATATTCCCTTTACCGCCGCCAGCTGCTACTCCTACGATTCCTTCAACACCCATTGCATCTAGTGTATCTAAGAAACCATAATCAAGTGTAACAATTCGTTCAGGCATTTTATCTAATTTTACATCTTCAAAAGTAGTTGTTGTACCTTTTTCTTCATCTTCACGAGAATCTGTTAAGGAAGAAACTGTCATTGGGAATTTAGAACTTTCAGTAGTTCCTTTTTCTTCTGTTTGTTTTTTCTCAGAAGATTCTCCAGCTGTTGACTCATCACCTGAGTTACAAGCTGTCAACATTAAAGTTAAAGCAGCCATTGCAGTTAATACTTTCCACTTCTTCATCCTTTGTTATCCCCCTATTTATCTTGTTTAATTGAAAACGATTATCATTTTCAGTTGACATTATTATTCTAAATGAGAATCACAAATTATGTCAACACTTTTAAAATTTAAGCTACATCTTTTTAGTACTTACTTTGTCAAATAAATGTGGACCCTCTCAACTTGCAGGTCTACCTCTCTTTTTGTAGCCATTAATAATAATGTCAATGTCCCCATACCCTTCTTTCTATAAGAAGGTGTATTTACATAAAAAGGACTCCAAAATACGTTACTATTTTGAAGTCCTTACTAAAATTAGATATTAGCTCATTAGAGTTATGAATGTGAATTAAAGTATACGCAAATACGGCAGCCATCTTGCTCCTGTACAGGTATATGCATATCATACACATCACGTAAGGATTCTGAGTTGATAATTTCATGCGCTGGGCCATCCTTTACAAGTCGCCCATCCTTTAACGCCACAATACGATCAGAATATACAGAAGCGAAATTTATATCATGCAAGACTATAACTACCGTTTTTCCTAACTCATCTACTAGCTTGCGCAGTATTTTCATAATTTGAACGGAGTGTTTCATATCCAGATTGTTTAATGGCTCGTCCAATAAAATATATTCTGTATCTTGAGCAATCACCATGGAAATAAAAGCACGCTGTTTTTGCCCGCCTGATAATTCATCCAGCATTTTATCTTGCATATCTGTTAAATTCAAATATTCCAGGGCTTGGTCTACAATTTTTTCATCCTCTTCATTCAAACGTCCTTTTGAATAAGGATAGCGGCCAAAGGAAACAAGTTCGCGTACGGTTAGGCGAATATTTAAGTGATTGGCCTGCCTTAAAATAGCGACCCGCTTCGCAAAAGCATCTGATTTCATTTTCTTAACGTCCGTTTGATCTAAAAACACTTCACCTGTATCAGCATCTAAGAGACGGCTCACCATTGACAATAACGTCGATTTACCGGCACCATTTGGACCAATAAATGATGTAATGGCTCCCGGCTGGATTTGCAATGTTACATTCTCAATGACAGATTTCTTCCCAAAGCTTTTAGAAAGCTCTTTAATTGTAATCATTACGCTTTCCTACTTTCCTTTAGTAATAAGTATATAAAGTAAATCCCACCGACAAAGTTAATAACGACACTAATGGTTGTATTCAATTGGAAAACATGCTGAACAAGAAATTGTCCTCCGACAAGCGCAATGATACTGATCAAGCTTGCCCCAATAATTAATATGGAATGCTTATATGTAGCCAAATATTGATAAGCTAAATTCGCTACAATTAACCCTAAGAAGGTCACTGGACCAACTAGTGCAGTCGAAGTAGCAATTAGTATAGATGAAAGTATCAGGACTTTTAGCACGATTTTATCATAAGAAACACCCAGATTAATTGCATTATCACGCCCTAAAGATACAACGTCTAAATCACGTAATAATCGATAGCCATAAATAAAGGCTGCACTTAAAATGACAATCGCAATAAGCAATAATTCAGTCTTCACATTCATAAAGCTTGCAAACAAACGAGCTTGCAGACTTTCATATTCTACAGGATCAATAATGACCTGCATGAAGGTGACCAGACTTCCAAGGAAGGTTCCAATAATCATACCTGCTAATAATAAAAGGAAGATTGGATATTTATCTGCCCGGAATAAAAAGCGATATAAAATCAAGGCGAAGATCACCATCGCAATGATTGCTACACCAAAGTTTAAATAACGACTTACAACGAAAATCGAAGCCGAACCTGCTGTAAAGTAAATCACCGTTTGAACAACCTCATACATGGAGTCAATCCCCATAACGGAAGGTGTTAATAAACGGTTATGTGTGATGGTCTGGAAGATAACCGTTGCATACGCAATTGCCGTACCAGTCATAACCATTGCAGCTAAGCGTTCCACACGCTTAGGAAAGGCATAACTAAAACCACCCTGGATATTATAAAAGGCAAATAACGCCATACATGCTATGGCAATAACAGCTAAAATAATTAGCTTCACGCTATTTTTTTGCATATGCTTTCCCCCTAAACAACATGATTAAGAAGATCGCACTGCCAATTACAGCGACTGTTGTATTTACCGGTATCTCATATGGATGCACAATTAATCGGCTTAGAATATCACACGCCAATAAGAATGCCGCCCCCATGAAAATTGTATGAGGAATGGTTTTACGTAAATTATCCCCCAAATACAAGGAAACGAGATTCGGTACAATTAATCCTAAAAACGGAATCATTCCTACTGTTAAAACAACTGTTGTAGAAATGAGCGCTACGATAACAAGGCCGATATTTAACACTGTACGATAACTTAAACCTAAGTTTTTGGCAAAATCTTCGCCCATACCTGCTACAGTAAATTTATTAGCGTAAATATAAGCAATAATGATCGCTGGTACCGCTACATACAGTAATTCATAGCGTCCCGAAACGACTAATGTAAAACTCCCTAAAAAGAATGACTCTACATTTTGCAGAACATCTGCCTCATATCCTAAAAATGTTGACATAGCTCCAATAATATTACCGTACATAATCCCGATAAGGGGTACAAATATAACATCTTTGAACTTTATACGTTCAAGCAGCTGCATAAAGACAAATGTTCCAATTAAGGCAAAGGCAAAACTAAATAAAATTTGGCCCATATAGGACATGCCTGTAAAGAATATCATTGAAACAATGACACCTAATTTTGCTGCATCAAGCGTGCCAGCCGTTGTCGGTGATACGAACTTATTTCGGCTTAAGCTTTGCATAATTAAACCTGCAATCCCCATTCCTGAACCAGCTAAAATTATAGCCATTAACCGTGGCAACCGACTCATCAAGAAGATTTGTGTCTTTTCTGAATTCCAATCAAGCAGATCGCTCGGGTTAATATCAATAGCTCCTATAAATAGCGAGATAAAGGATAGGATAACAGTCGCTAATACTAGTATCCATAGTCTCATTTGCAATCCCCGTAAAATTAGTTTCTCAACAACATTAAATGATAATGATAATCACTATTGAGTCGCCTTTAATTATAGACAACAAAAATAGGAAAATCAACATCTACCGATTATCATTATCAATGATTTATTGAAAAATCAGGAAAATAGCAATGTTGTATTTTCCTATGATCCAAGCACTAATTTAGACTTCATCAGGACCATGTAGAAAAGTTCGATTAGCTATTATCAGTATTTTAATAACTTACTTATGAAAAAATCTAACTGATTAAATAAACATTTAAACTCCTACTTTAGAATCATTTTTGTATTATTTGGTATTAATCCTTAGTAATCTTATATGTTTTATTATAATATAATCCTATCCAATTATCGGGAGGTTCAACATGATTGAAATCATTAGTTATGGTCTTATCGTCGGACTTTTATTAGGGTTCGTTTTACAAAGAGGTCGTTTTTGTGTAGTCGGAGCATACCGTGACCTGCTCCTCGCTAGGGACGGACGTATGTTTCTTGCAACCATGATTGTTATTGCCATTCAGGCCATTGGTGTGTATGCTCTCGCAGCTAATGGAGTCATTACGATTCAAGCAGATGCTTTTCCATGGCTAGGGACAATTGTCGGCGGATTCATTTTCGGAATAGGTATGGTTCTTGCCGGAGGGTGTGCCACTGGCACATGGTATCGAGCAGGTGAGGGTTTAATTGGGAGCTGGATTGCATTAGGCGGCTATGCACTTAGTGCAGCAATGACCAAGTTTGGCGTACTGAGCACAGTGGGCGGAAATGTACTTTCCTACAGAACAAGCGATACGTATATCCATGAAACATTTAACCTATCTCCATGGGCACTAGTTATCACTTTCGCCTTACTCATAGGTGTTTTGGTATACCGTAACTTAAAGCAGCCTAAATTGCCTTCTTTTAAAATGAAACAACAGAAAACAGGAATTGCTCATCTTTTATTTGAGAAACGCTGGCATCCATTCGTTACAGCGCTGCTAGTAGGTTTAATCGCTATACTCGCGTGGCCGTTAAGCGAAGCAACGGGAAGAATGGCTGGTCTTGGAATTACAACTCCAACTGCACAGTTATTAACATTCTTTGTTAATGGTGATACATCACTGTTAAACTGGGGAGTTTTCCTAGTTCTTGGTATTGGGATTGGATCCTATATTGCCGCCCGCGGCAGTAATGAATTCAAATGGCGCCTACCCGATAAAAGAACACTTGCATATAATGCAAGCGGAGGACTGATCATGGGCTTTGGTGCATCGCTTGCTGGAGGTTGCACAATCGGAAATGGGTTAGTAAACACAGCTCTATTCACTTGGCAAGGATGGGTTGCCGTTGTTTTCTTCTTATTAGGAACATGGACGGCTACTTACTTTACTATTATTCGTAAACAAAAAAAACAAAAAGCAGGCGCCGGCAATACAGCGGTAGCCTAATTTAATAGGAGGGTTTACTTAAATGACAAAAGTACTCGAAACAAATGGAATGGTTTGCCCCTTCCCACTTGAAGAAGCCAAATTGGCAATGGCAGAAATGGTCACTGGCGAAGAATTGATCATCAATTTTGATTGTACGCAAGGTACAGAAAGCATTCCACGCTGGGCCGCAAAAGAAGGCCATGAAATTACGAGTTTTGAACAAACCGGCAGTGCTGAATGGCAAATCATCTTAAAAAAAGGACACTAATATAAACGATAGGCAGGCGCTCAAATTAGAATTAATGAGCGCCTGCCTATTTTTAGTTACCCCACAATGTTTCTCCTATGAGTAGTGTCTTCAATTTTTTTTCTGGCATTTGCCTCCTACTCCACTCGTTCAATAATCTTTCTAATGCTTCTGGCCCTGTATCATCAGCTAGTCGATAAGCACCGTAATGCATTGGGATAAAACAATCCCCATTTAATTCCATAAAAGCTTTTACTGCATCTTCAGGGTTAATATGAGAGCTCGCCATGAACCACTCAGGCTCATACGCTCCAATCGGCATGAGTACATAGTTAGGATGATGAAACCTTTCCGCAATATCCCGGAATCCTTTAAAATAACCTGTATCTCCCACAAAATAGATAGTCTCGGCTTTACGGTCATTTTCAATCATCCACCCTCCCCAATGAGAAGTGTTCGTATCGCGGACCCCTCTTCTGGTCCAATGCTGAGCCGGAACGAAATGAAAGAATAAGGTTTCATGTTTTAATCTATCCCACCAGTTTGCTTCATGGACTTTTCTGTATCCTCTTTTTAAGAAGGCCTTTCCTAATCCAATGGGCACATAATAAACCGGGTCCCCTTTTAATTTACGTATGGAAGAGAAATCGAGATGATCATAATGTCCATGCGAAATTAAAACAGCATCGATTGACGGTAAATCTTCTATGTTTATGCCTGGTGCTGTCATTCGGGATTGAACACCCATCCGCTTGGCCCAAACTGGGTCAGTAAGAATATTCATTCCATCCAATTGAATCAAAAATGTTGAGTGACCAATCCAGGTTATTGATGTACGAAACTGATTGGTTCTTAGCTCGTCGATTTGGGGATAATCCAAACGGCCAATTTGAGTTTTTAGATCCTTTTGTTTTTTACGCCGCTCTTTATTCCAACGATACATATCACGAAAAGTATGCTCATTCTTTACCGCATCAAGATTTTCGAATTTTTTTACCATCTGGCCTCCATTCCTCATCTTTTTACAAGCCTAATGAAATATATTTTATCTCTAGATATTCATCCAATCCGTAGTGGCTTCCTTCTCTGCCCAGCCCGCTTTCTTTAAATCCTCCAAAAGGAGCCTGCGCTGTGGAAGGCAAGCCATCATTAACTCCAACAATTCCGTACTCCAAATTTTCAGCAATCCAAATGGCCTCACGGATATTTTCCGAGAATACATAAGCAGCCAAGCCAAATGGTGTATGATTTGCCCGTTCCACCGCTTCCTCCATCCGATCAAAAGCGGAGATTGGAGCAAGCGGGCCAAATGTTTCTTCTTTCATGCAGAGCATATCATCGGTGGCACCCGAGATGACTGCAGGAGTTATAAAATGGCCAGCCATTTCTTCAAGAACCTCTCCGCCTGTAAGAATCGTTGCACCCTTTTCTCTCGCATCATTGATATGTCGCACTACCTTTTTAACGGCTTTTTCATTAATAAGCGGCCCAATATGATTGCCTTTTACCATACCGTTACCGACCTTTAATTGTTCTACTTTTCTTGTATAAAGTTTCGTGAATTCTTCCACAACCGACCGTTGGACAAAAATACGGTTAGCACAAACACAGGTCTGACCAGCATTGCGGAATTTTGAATCAATGGCTCCATTAACGGCTTTTTCAATATCTGCATTCTCTGTCACAATAAAAGGTGCAAGACCTCCAAGCTCGAGGGAAATCTTTTTCACCGTATCTGCAGCGTCTTTCATTAAAATTTTCCCTACCTCGGTCGAGCCTGTAAATGTAATCTTACGTACTCTTGTATCCTTCTGCCAAACAGATACGATCCGCTGTGCATCACCTGTGACAATGTTCAGGACTCCAGCAGGAATACCTGCCTCCTCCGCCAGCTCAATTAATTTTAAGGCTGTAAAGGGTGTTTCTTCAGAAGGTTTAATGACAGCCGTACATCCTGCTGCCAGAGCAGGGGCTACTTTTCTCGTGATCATGGCAGCCGGGAAATTCCATGGGGTAATGGCCGCTATAACGCCGACTGGTTGTTTTTGAACAAATATACGTTTATTTGGGGAAGATGCCGGTATGGTCTCTCCATATACACGTTTCGCCTCTTCAGCAAACCAGGTAATAAAACTGTTAGCATAACGGATTTCCCCTTTTGCTTCTTCAAAGGGTTTGCCTTGCTCAAGCGTCATGATCTCTGCTAATTCATCTATATGTATATCTATTAATCTAGACCATTCCTGCAGTTTCGCACTCCGCTCCTCTGCTGTTAATTTTGACCATTCTGGACCACTCTTATACGCTGCCTCAACCGCTGCCTTTGCGTCCAACTCTGTTCCATCCGGAATCTTTCCCATTATTTCTCCTGTTGCGGGATTATAAACATTTATTTTATTTTCACAATCTATCCAACTTCCATTAATATACATGCCTTGTGGAAACAAACTATTATTCATCTCGATGTCTCCCTTCCATAAATAATTCAGATGCTAATTACTAGTTTCCCTTTCTTTCTCAACTATAAAACATTCGCCCATTTCTGCCTAACTTATAGAATCAGGAATTAAGTAAAAACAATAGTATTATCCATATTAATCCATTAAAATAAGTTTAAGACAGTTTTTATAATTTTTGGAGGTTTAAAGATTGAAAAATCCTCAACGAAAAAAAAAGAAGAAAAAGCCATCCGTTAATACTCGAACAAATATATTATTATTTGTGATTTTTCTATTATTCACAGCTTTAATATTACGTTTAGGAATTTTACAAATTGCCCATGGTGAATCATTCAAAAAAGAAGTGGAAAGAACCGAGGACATCACTGTTAACAAGCCGGTCCCACGCGGCCTCATTTATGATAAGAATCATAAGTTAATCGTGGATAATCAACCTGTTAACGCCATCACCTATTCACGCAGTAAAACGGCCGAAACAAAAGAAATGGTTGAAACTGCCGAGAAATTATCCAAGTTAATCAGTGTAAGTAAAGATGAGATCGAGGATATAAAAGAACGGGATCTTAAGGATTTTTGGATCATTATGAATCCGAAAGCAGCACAAAAAAAAGTAACCAAAAAAGAGCTTGCTGATAAGAAGGATAAAGAACTGTATAAACTACAGCTGGATCGCATTACTGAAAAAGAATTATCAGCATTCACAGAAGCAGAGTTAAAAACTCTCGCTATTTTTCGTAGGTTTAACAGCGGGACTTACTTAACTCCGCAAATCGTTAAGAATAAGGATGTTAGCGATCGAGAAATGGCTCGTGTCACTGAAAATTTGGATGAATTGCCTGGAGTTGATACTTCTGTGGACTGGAACCGTAAATACCCATATGATAGTACACTGCAATCTATCCTCGGCAGGACATCCTCTTCTGATGAAGGTCTGCCAAAGGAAAAAGTCGAATATTATTCCTCCCGTGGCTACAGTCTTAATGAACGTGTGGGGGTTTCAAACCTGGAACTTCAATATGAAGATATTTTACATGGTCAAAAAGCAAAAGCAAAAAACAAACTTGATAAAAGCGGAAATATCATTTCCACAGAGGAACTTACTGAGGGCCAACGTGGTAAAGATCTTGTTTTGACAATTGATATAGACTTTCAAAAGAAAGTAGAAACAATTATAGAAGATGAACTAAGAACTAAAAAAGCGATGTATAATGCGCCTTATCTTGATAGAGCATTTGTGGTTGCTATGGATCCGACAACTGGTGAAGTATTAGCATTGGCAGGCAAACAATATGTTTGGAATGAAAAGAAAAACCAATATGAGATGAAGGACTTTGCCCAGGGGACCTATACAACAGCCTATGCTATGGGATCATCTGTCAAAGCAGCCACCGTGTTAACTGGGTATCAGGAAGGAGCCATTCAGCCTGGAACAACTCTTCATGATGCACCCATGCAGATAAAGGATACTCCAGTAAAAAAATCCTATACAAATATGGGGTATATTTCTGACTTAACCGCCTTACAACGTTCCTCCAATGTGTATATGTTTAAAACAGCACTAGAGATCGGTGAAGGTAATTATGTTCCGAATGGACCTTTATCCGTAAAGCCTGAAGCATTTGATATCATGCGGAATCATTACAGTGAGTTTGGATTAGGAAAGCGAACAGGAATCGATCTACCGGGAGAACAAATTGGGTATAAAGGATCCGAATTAGGTGCCGGAAAACTAATGGACTTTGCGATTGGGCAATATGATACCTATACCCCACTCCAGCTGGCACAATATATTTCCACCATTGCAAATGGCGGTTACCGTGTACAACCGCGTGTTGTTAAGGAACTACATGAACCAGTATTGGAGAAAGGAAAACTAGGTCCTGTTTTCAAAGAAATTGAACCCAAGATCCAAAATAAATTAAGTATGAAGGATGAGTGGATTAATCGAGTCCAAGAAGGTTTACGACTTGTGACACAATCTTCAAGAGGAACCGGTAAATTACTTCAAGGTGAACCATATAGTCCCGCAGGTAAAACAGGAACAGCAGAAGCCTTCTATGATGGACCAAAATGGACCCCTGGAACCAAGCAGCCTGAAACATGGAATATTACATTTGCAACCTATGCACCATATGACAATCCAGAAATTGCTATGGCTGTTGTCGTTCCCTGGGCCTACCAATCCAGTGGTCATTCGATGAATTTAGAGATTGGCAAAAAGGTGTACAGAGCTTACTTTGGAATGGATAAAACAAATGAAGATAATTAAAGAAGTGAATATTCTATTGGACTCATTGCCCAACTTTTAGGCGAATAAGCTCCTTCTGTATATAGACACATATACTAACATGGAATTACGTTAGAAGGAGTGAATGCAGTGACAAATGGATATGATCAGCAATTTGAAAATTTACCGCTTGAAATGAGACAACAAAGCTATTATGGTGGCGGCCACGGACAACATGGGCATTATGGTGGGGGTCATGGTCATCATGGTCATCATGGCGGTGGCCATGGGCATCATCATGGCAGCCATGGCCACCATCATGGACATTATGGTGGCGGCATGGGCCATCATCATGGATATTATGGTGGCATGGGATATCCTCACCATTCTGGCGGAGGATATGGACACTACATGCCTTATCAACAAGGCCACCAGTTTGGTTCTCATGGATATGGTGGAGGGTACGGATTCCCACAACAGGGCTGGCAAGGACAGCAATGGGGCCAAGGCCAACAATGGGGGCAATGGTCCCCTGGACAATTTGGTTATGGCGGAGGGTCTCATTCCCAAAACCGTGATCCATATTCCTATGACGAATTTGAAACAGATCCATCTCAATTAGCTAACCCTTATTTTCAATATTAATTATTGATAGCTAAAGCACATAGTATCTATCATGTTACTGAAAATAAGATTGATATTGGTGACTTTAATGCAATAAACACATGTATAAGAAAATAAAACAGGAGTGGGAAAATTCCACTCCTTTTTCATTACATGTTTTTCTAAATATCTACTTATTTTGATCGTTTTTTTTATTCAATTAGGGAATAACATGGTGCTGCACCTACTAATTTTTTGGTGCTAATCCCTTATGTTTTGCACAGATGTACTATTCAATTATTGAATGGAGCTTTATTTTTCAACTTAATTAAAGACAAAAATAGACCCTACAAATGTAGGGTCTATGATTTAGCTTTTATTAAGCTTTTTGAACGTTTGTAGCTTGTGGGCCACGTTGTCCTTGTTCTACTTCAAACGTTAC
>NZ_JCATZO010000019.1:0-34035 GCF_059694525.1 Pradoshia sp. TA40_28 | reverse complement strand
ATGCGGGTGTAGTTTAGTGGTAAAACCTCAGCCTTCCAAGCTGATGATGAGGGTTCGATTCCCTTCACCCGCTCCAATTAAAATTTCGGGCCTATAGCTCAGCTGGTTAGAGCGCACGCCTGATAAGCGTGAGGTCGATGGTTCGAGTCCATTTAGGCCCATATACCATTATTCCGTAGTAGCTCAGTGGTAGAGCACTCGGCTGTTAACCGAGCGGTCGTAGGTTCGAATCCTACCTGCGGAGCCATATATGGGGAAGTACTCAAGAGGCTGAAGAGGCGCCCCTGCTAAGGGTGTAGGTCGGGTAACCGGCGCGAGGGTTCAAATCCCTCCTTCTCCGCCATATGGCCCCTTGGTCAAGCGGTTAAGACACCGCCCTTTCACGGCGGTAACACGGGTTCGAATCCCGTAGGGGTCATTAAAAAAACCATGTACTATAAGTACATGGTTTTTTTTTATCTTGCATGAATCCACTGTTCTATGAGAGAATGGAAAGAAATAACAAATATCTTTTCTTTTTAAGGTCGCTTGAAGAACAATCACCTCTCTTGTAATATACACTATTCCTTAATTTCCTCTATTGATTTATTTGATCTTGTCCATAAAATTTACCCACAATAACTTTCAATGAAGTAGTAGAAATCAATATAATATGTTGGACTAAGTTTCCTTCGAGGTCTTGAATTATTAGAAAATTTTGTTTACTATATATAAATAGTATAATAAACAAACAATTCTTTATTTTATCCAATTAGAATGTTTTCTTTAGTCCCTTTCAATCATATGTATATATAAATAAATATTTATAAAAGTTATAGTATATTAGTTTTTAAATGCTTTATTTTGGATATATGATACTAGGACTGTTAATTTCTCTTATCAATACCATAATATAGTGGTTTAGATTAATTATATGTTTGATTTGACAATTATTGCATTTGATTTAGTGACAGAATAAGTAGTTTAATTAGTATATTGAGAAAATTCTAGAAAGGGTGATAATATGCCTATTGCTATCCCAACAGACTACCAGGTTCATTTGTTTCATGAAGGTTCTCTTTATGATGCGTATAAACTGTTCGGCGCTCATTTAATAAAAATAGATGATCATGTACATACAAGGTTTACGGTATATGCACCAAATGCCCGTCAGATACGCTTGGTGGGTTCTTTTAATAATTGGAATGGTAAAGGATATGATCTCGAAAAGGTTTCTGAACAGGGCATTTGGTCCATTTTAATAGAAAAAAACTTGGAAGGGCAAATATACAAATACGAAATTGAAGCTGCTACAGGAGAAATTCTGTTAAAAAGTGATCCATATGCATTTTATTCTGAAATAAGGCCCAATACTGCCTCCATTGTCCACCCATTAGAGGATTCATATGAATGGGGCGATACTTCCTGGTATAAGAAGAAAATAAAAAAACATCAAGAAGATTGTCCAATGTTTATTTATGAAATTCATTCAGGTACATGGAGAAAGCATATTCAAGAAGGCAAAGAAACTACTCCAAGTGATGAGTGCAGAATTGAAGAATTTTATACATATCGGGACCTTGCAGATGAACTTATCCCTTACATAATCGAACAAGGCTTTACACATATTGAATTGATGCCACTTACAGAACATCCATATGACGGTTCATGGGGCTACCAGAGTACAGGGTATTACTCTCCAACCAGTCGATATGGAAGACCAGAAGATTTAAAGTATTTTATTGACAAATGTCACCAACATAATATAGGTGTTCTGCTTGATTGGGTTCCTGGACATTATTGCAAAGATGCTCATGGTTTATTTATGTTTGATGGTTTACCAGTTTATGAGTATTCTGATCAAAAACATAGAGAGAACCAAGTATGGGGTACAGCTAATTTTGACTTAGGTAAACCTGAAGTCCATAGCTTTTTAATATCCAATGCGCGGTATTGGATGAATTACTTTCACATAGATGGGTTTAGAGTAGATGCGGTTGCAAATATTATATATTGGCCAAATACATATAATGGTGACGTGAATCCGTATGCCATAAAATTTTTACAAAAACTTAACCGCGTTGTTAAAGAATCCGATCCTACTGTACTAATGATGGCTGAAGACTCAACTGATTGGCCTGACGTGACTAAACCGGATAATGAGGGAGGTTTAGGATTTACATATAAGTGGAATATGGGATGGATGAACGACATTTTAGAGTACATGGAAGCAGACCAGCATTCTAGGAAAGATCTCCATAATAAAGTAACATTCTCCTTAATGTATGCTTATACGGAACGCTTTATTTTGCCTTTATCACATGATGAAGTGGTCCACGGTAAAAAATCTCTTCTTGATAAAATGCCAGGAAGCTACGAAGAAAAATTTTCTCAGTTGAAATTACTTATGGGATTTATGACAACCCACCCAGGAAAGAAATTACTATTCATGGGCGGAGAGCTGGGAATGTTCTCAGAATGGAAGGATAAGGAACAGGTTGATTGGCATCTACTAAATTACAAATCTCATCAAACATTAAATATTTTCTTTAAAGATTTAATAAAGTTTTATAAACGCTCAAAACCTTTATATGAGCTGGATGATCAGCCTGAAGGATTTGAATGGATTGATGTCCATAACACCGACCAATCTATATTCTCATTTATTCGCCGAGATCAAGAAGGTAACCCTTTAGTTATTTTGTGTAACTTTAAAAATATAGCGTATGAAGAATATAAAGTAGGAGTACCTGATAAACAGGAGTATAAAGAGGTCATTAATAGCGATGCTCTCCAGTATGGTGGAAGCAATCATGTTAATAAGAAGACCATCATCGCAGAAGAAGGTCCTTTTCATGGAAGACCATATCACATAAAGATAAAGGTCCCTCCATTTGGAATTACGATACTGCGTCCCATAAAAAAACGGAAGGAGTCAACTAAAAATGGCAAAGAAAAAAATAGTCGCAATGCTACTAGCAGGAGGACAGGGAACAAGGCTTGAAGCTTTGACCGCTGATATTGCAAAACCAGCAGTCCCATTTGGCGGTAAATATAGAATTATAGATTTTACGTTAAGCAACTGTACCAACTCTGGGATAGATACGGTGGGGGTATTAACGCAATATCAACCATTATTGCTAAATTCATACCTTTCGAATGGAAGCGCCTGGGATCTTGATTTAAGAGATGGCGGAGTTACCGTTTTACCTCCATATTCTGCATCAAAAGAAATGAGATGGTATACAGGGACAGCAAGTGCAGTTTATCAAAATTTAAATTATATCGATCAATACGATCCGGATTATGTGATCGTTCTCTCCGGTGATCATATTTACAAAATGGATTATGATAAAATGCTGAGCTTCCATGAAGAAAAGGGAGCAGATGCAACGATTTCTGTTATCCCTGTACCTTGGGACGAAGCAAGCAGATTTGGAATCATGAACACTAGAGAAGATTATTCGGTAATGGAATTTGAAGAAAAGCCTAAGAATCCAAAAAATAATTTAGCATCAATGGGAATTTATATATTCAATCGTAAAGTCCTAAAGGACTATTTAATAAAAGATTCCAAAAATGAAGAGTCATCAAGAGATTTCGGGAAGGATATCATTCCTTTACTGTTAAATGATGATAAAAAGGTATATGCATATCCGTTTGAAGGATATTGGAAAGATGTCGGTACACTGAAAAGTTATTGGGAAGCTAATATGGATTTACTAGATGAAGAGTGTGAATTAAATCTTTATGACTATTCATGGCGCATATATTCTGTTAATCCAAATAGACCTCCTCAATATTTATCTAATAAAGCAGATGTTAAAGAATCATTGATTAACGAAGGATGTATTGTGGAAGGCAAGGTAGAAAAGTCAGTTGTTTTCTATGGAGCACAAATCGGAAAAGGTGCTCATGTAAAAGATTCAGTTATCATGTCAGATGCGATCATAGGTGAGAATGTTTATATTGAAAAAGCTATTATTCCACCTGGTGCTGTTATACCTGATAACCAAGTGATTAAGCCAATTGATGATGAGGATGTAATATTAGTTAATCCTGAGCTGTTAACTGAAGAGAATGTCATAAAATTATCTTGATATATTTTGAAAGGCGTTGAAAATATGAGTAAATCACTATTAGGTATTATAGATGCCACAAATAGTTATGAGTCCCTGGACATTTTAACAAAAAGTCGGAATGTTGCAGCATTGCCAATCGCTGGGCGTTTTCGATTAATAGATTTTATCTTGTCAAGCATGGTTAATTCAGGCATTTCAAATGTAGCTGTTTATCCACAGGCACATTTTAGATCGTTAATGGACCATTTAGGAACAGGAAAAAACTGGGATTTAAATAGAAAAAGAGATGGTCTGTTTTTCCTACCGGTTCCACATACAGAAGATGTGCAGGGTGAGGTTCATTCGTTTGACCACTTTGCCTACCATATGACGTACCTGGAAAGAAGCGAACAAGAGTATGCGATAGTAGCTAACAGTCAAACGGTTTGCAACATTGATTTTAACGCGGTCCTTAAATATCATATACAAAATAGATGTGATATAACCGAAATCAAAAAAGATAATGAATCATTGGAAATGTTCATTCTAAAAAAAGAATTGCTTGTTAAGTTAATTGAAGAACGGAAACAGACTGGGTATACATCTCTAAAAGATGTTGTAGATGATCATTATTCAGACTTTACAATCTGTGTATATCAGTATGATGGATACTTGGCTAACATTAATTCTATTAATGCCTATTTCCAAACAAGTATGGATTTGCTTAAAGAAGAAAATTGGAGCCAGCTATTTATGAAGGATTGCCCTATTTATACAAAAGTTAAAGATGAGCCGCCATCCAAGTACAGTGGACAGTCTCATGTGAGCCAAGCGATGGTTGCTAATGGGTGTATGATCAAAGGGGAAGTAGAGCAGAGCATCATCTTCAGAGCTGTAAATATCGATGAAGGAACTTCAATTAAAAACTCTATCATCATGCAAAAAACAAAGATTGGTAAGAATTGCAAACTTGACTATTGTATCCTCGATAAAGATGTAGAAATTGCAGATGGTACAGTTCTTATCGGGTCACCATTTCAACCAATTGTTATTCAAAAAGGTGTTAAACAAGGAGCGTTGATGAATTCGTGAATGTATTATTTGTAGTATCCGAATGTGTACCCTTTGCTAAATCTGGAGGGCTGGCTGATGTAGCCGGCTCTCTTCCAAAAGAATTAAAAAAATTAGGTCATGAGGTAAGAGTGTTGCTTCCTAAGTATGGGACGATACCTTCTCATTTTTTTAATTCAGCCAAAAAAATTGCCGAATTTGAAGTTCAATTAAGCTGGAGAAGACAGTATTGCGGTATTTTTGAAGTTGAGTATGATGGTGTCACGTATTACTTTATGGACAATGAATATTATTTCCACCGTCCAAAACTTTATGAGCAGTTTGATGATGGTGAACGCTTTGCCTATTTCTGTAAAGCGGCTGTGGAAACGCTCTATCATATCCCATTTTTACCGGATGTTATCCATACTCATGACTGGCATACAGGCATGATTCCATTTCTTTTGAAAACCCAGCATCAAAATACGAAATTAGCCAATATCAAAAATATTTTTACCATTCATAATTTGCAATTCCAAGGTATTTACGGAAAAAGTTTTCTGAATGATGTACTAGGAATTCATGATGACTACTTTAACCAATTGGAATTCGATGGGAACGTCAATTTCATGAAATCAGCTCTTGTTTATGCGGATGCTATTACTACTGTGAGCCCTACATATAAAGAGGAAATTAAAACAGATTATTATGGTGAACGCCTAAATGGATTATTACAGGCCAGAGATTCGGATCTATATGGAATTATAAATGGGATTGATAATGATTTATATAATCCTGAAAAAGATGACGCAATTGCCAGTGAGTTTTCGGTCAACAATTTAAAAGGCAAGTTGGCGAATAAACGATCCCTGCAGAAGTATTTTAATTTACCGGTAGATGATAGTAAGCCGCTGATTGCTGTTGTTTCACGTCTGACATCTCAAAAAGGCTTTGATTTAGTTAGAGCTGTTTTCCATGAGATCTTACAGGAAGATGTACAAATGATTATGCTGGGGACAGGTGATCCGCAATTTGAACATTTCTTTGGTTATACGTCCCAATGGTATCAGGATAAACTAAGAGTTCATATCGGATTTAATGAGGATTTAGCCCATCAAATCTACGCTGGTGCCGATTTATTCCTTATGCCGTCTAAATTTGAACCTTGTGGGTTAAGCCAATTAATAGCAATGAGATATGGGACATTACCAATAGTAAGGGAAACTGGTGGCCTGCGAGATACTGTACAGCCATATAATGAATTTACTGGGGAAGGCAATGGTTTCTCATTTACAAACTTTAATGCTCATGACATGCTTTATACAATACGAAGGGCATTATCTTTCTATCACAATCCGTCGGAATGGAAGAAAATCGTGCAGAATTCCATGAGGAAGGACTACAGCTGGGCACGTTCAGCAGCAGAGTATGAGCTATTGTATGAAGACTTGATTGAGAGGATCTGATTTGATGTTTAGTAATAAAGAACAGTTTAAGGAAGCCTTTATATCTAAGCTAGAAATGTCATATGGAAAGACATTTTCAGAATCAACAACACAAGAACAATATCATACATTAGGTATTATGATTCGTGAATATATAAGTAAGAATTGGATTAAAACGAATCAATTATATAGAAGTACGAATACAAAACAGGTTTACTATTTATCCATTGAATTTTTGCTCGGAAGAATTATGGGGAGCAATGTTTTAAATCTCGGTATTCAAAAAGTTGTGGAAGAGGGTCTGGGAGATTTAGGAATTAGTTTTTCGGAACTGGAATCAATCGAACCGGATTCCGCTCTTGGGAATGGCGGGTTAGGACGGCTGGCTGCCTGCTTTATGGATTCCATAGCCTCCCTTGAATTACCAGGGCACGGATGTGGAATCCGCTATAAACATGGTTTATTTGAGCAAAAAATCATTGATGGCGTACAAGTCGAATATCCGGAACAGTGGTTGCAAAATGGACATGTATGGGAAGTTAGAAAGGCCGATCAGGCAGTGATGGTTCCTTTTTGGGGGGAAGTTCAATCCTATAAAGATTCTGAAGGTCGGCTATGTTTCCGGCATGTAGATTCAGAGCCAATCATGGCGGTTCCTTATGATATACCTGTTGTTGGATATCATAACGAGACGGTCAATACATTAAGATTGTGGAGTGCTGAACCTGCTCCGGCTCCTTTTCATCGTGATATCATGCGTTACAAGCGTGAGACAGAGTTGGTATCAGAATTCCTTTATCCCGATGATACAGAAGACAGCGGAAAAATTCTGCGATTAAAACAGCAGTATTTCCTCGTTTCTTCCAGTTTACATAGCATTTTAAGGACTTACCGTAAAAAGAATATTCCCATGAACAAACTGCACGAATACGTATCTATACATATTAATGATACTCATCCTGTACTGGCCATTCCAGAATTAATGAGAATCTTATTGGATGAGGTTAAATTATCATGGGATGAGGCGTGGGAAGTAACCACCAAAACGATTTCTTACACTAATCATACGACGCTTTCTGAGGCGTTGGAAAAATGGCCAATCCGATTATTCCAACCGTTATTGCCTAGAATATATATGATTGTGAATGAGATTAACGAGCGATTCTGTAAGCAATTATGGGACCTGTATCCAGGCGATTGGCAAAGAATAGAGGAAATGGCTATAATCGCTCATGACCAAGTTAAAATGGCTCATTTGGCCATTGCAGGCAGTCATAGTGTCAATGGTGTAGCCCACCTGCATACTGAGATTCTCAAAAAACGCGAAATGAATAATTTTTACCGGGTTTATCCAGAAAAATTTAATAATAAAACTAATGGAATTACCCATCGCAGATGGTTAATGAAATCAAATCCAGGCCTTTCTAACTTAATCTCTGAATCAATCGGAGATAGGTGGCAGGTTGACCCAAGTTATATGAAGGAACTGGAGCGGTTTAGCCAGGATTCCACCTTTATAGAGCAGCTGATCAAGGTGAAAGCAAACAATAAGCTCAAACTAGCGGAACGTATTAAAGCACAGAATGGTATAACCGTTAATCCAGATAGTATTTTTGATGTTCAGGTCAAACGTTTGCACGCTTATAAAAGGCAATTATTGAATGTATTGCACATCATGTATTTATATAATCGGATGAAGGATGAGCCAAACTTCAAGCCTTATCCACGTACGTTTATTTTTGGCGCCAAAGCATCTCCTGGCTATTACTATGCTAAAAAAATTATCAAACTGATTAATTCTGTTGCCGAGAAAGTTAATAATGATCCGGATACTAAGGATTATATAAAAGTTGTATTTCTTGAGAATTATCGAGTTTCCTTAGCTGAAGAAATATTCCCTGCTGCTGAAGTAAGTGAACAAATATCCACTGCAAGTAAAGAAGCATCTGGAACAGGTAATATGAAATTTATGATGAATGGTGCCCTGACCATCGGTACAATGGATGGAGCAAATGTGGAAATCTTTGAGCGAGTCGGAAAAGACCATATCTTTACATTCGGGTTATCATCTGAGGAAGTTATGGACTATAATGCACATGGCGGCTATCACTCTTCAGAGTACTATATGCTTGATCGCAGGATTCATCAGGCTGTAAATCAATTGATTAATGGCTTTTTCCCAAATACTTCAGGGATGTTCGATATGATTTATGATTCTCTGCTTCTGGAAAATGACCAGTACTTTGTGCTAAGAGATTTCGATTCTTATGCTAGTACACAAGAAAGAGTAGAGGCATTTTATCAGGATAAAAAGAAATGGAACACATCAAGCGTGATAAATATTGCTAATTCAGGGTATTTCTCAAGTGATCGAACAATCAGTCAGTATGCGACAGACATTTGGAATGTGAAACCCATACATTAAGCAAACAATATAAGGTTATTAAAAAAGACGAACTCAAATCCATTAAAGGGATGAGAGGTGCGTCTTTTTTCCTTTAGAAGATGTATTCGGTCTTGTATAAAATTCATTTAATTCCATACAAGTATTAATTGAATAGGCTTAAACAATTAGTAGAGAAAAAATAAGACAACCTTGGAAGGCTGCCTTATTTTTTCTTATTATCTACATAACTGTCGCTTTCTCGGTAAGGGATATCCCCTAAATCAGATTCTAAACCTTCTTTCTTCAAGCGGTCTTCATAATCGATTTTTGCATCGCTTTGATAAACCATACGCTCACCATCTGGTCCATTGCCAACGAACGATTCAATATCATCAGCAAAACCTTCATCTTCTGTTTGGTCTGGATAGAGATCATCATATCCTTTTGCGTCTCTTACCATATCAGCAGGTGTTTCAGAAGTTCCATATTGTGCAGCCTCTTGATAACTGTCTGTATAGTCCTGAATTCGGTCATCATACGTTCTTTGAAGAGAATCAGGTTTCGGTGGCTGAATGATATCTTCTTCAATAGGACGGTGATTGCTTAATTCCTGCTTTCTCGTATGTTCAATACAATAAAGAGTAGATGGAATAGCCTCCAGTCTTTCGTATGGGATCTCCTTACCGCATTCCTTACATACGCCGTAAGTTTCTTCTTCTATTGCAGCCAATGCGGATTCAATTTCATTTAATTGTTTCTCTTCATGTATTTCTAAGGCCACATCTTTTTCACGCTCAAATAATTCTGTTCCAAGGTCAGCAGGGTGATTATCATAGGATGAAAGTTCTCCCGATGCTTCACGTTCACTCAGGTCTAACCGACTGTCTTTTTTTGTGTTTAATCTTTGTTGAAATTCGTCTCTTTGTTCTTTTAATCTATCCGTTAACGCTTGTAGTTGCTCTTTATTTAGCATGCTACCACTTCCTTATCTGTTAAGTAACGTTGTATTGTTACAATACCCCTTCAGACAATGGGAAAACATTTAGATGCTGAGACCTTTAGGAATGATGTGTCTTAGGGGAGTAGATTCACAAGATAACATCCTTTTTACGTATCGAAATAATCTAAAGTAAGATTTCACTATTCTGAGCGAAGTAGATAAAAAAAGATGGAGAAAACCCACTGGTTTTCTCCATCTTTTTTAAGTTGTTGACTATAAAACAACGTCTCTCCCAAATGAATTAGAAGAAAAATCCTATATACATACCAAGTGCAAATAAAAGTCCGTAGAAAGTGTTCGTTTGACCAGTCGCTTTCATAGCAGGCATCATTTCCGGTGGAGTATCATTACCAATGAACCCTTTCACAGCTTGGACAGCTTTTGGAATACTTAAGAGAACGAGCAATGTCCATGGAGAAGTGATATCAGATAAAACTAAAACAAATGCCCATAGATAAGAGAGCGCAAACATAGAAGCAAGTACCATAATGGCATTTTTCTTACCTACTAAAATTGCCAGCGTTTTACGTCCGCCCTTTTCATCTCCGACTCTGTCACGTATATTATTTGATAACATAATAGCACCTACGGTCAGGAAGAACGGTACAGTCACGAGCCACGCATCTAATGTTACATTTCCGGTTTGAATGAAATAAGAAATCAAGATAATTAAGCATCCCATGAAGAAGCCGGAAGTAATCTCACCCAATGGGGTATAGGCTATAGGGAATGGCCCACCGGTATACAAATATCCCATTGACATGGACAATAATCCAATGAGAACCAGCCACCAGCTGCTATTTGCGCATATATAGACACCGATTAGTGCTGATATGCCATACAAAACGAGCGCTAATGTCAGAATCGACTTTGGTGTTAAGCCTTCATGGACAATTCCGCCGCCAATCCCAATGGACTCCTCATTATCGAGCCCTTTTTTGAAATCGTAATATTCATTAAATAGGTTCGTGGCAATTTGAATAAGCAGTGCTGCAGCCATCATAGCCACAAATAATCCTATACTCAATGTAGGTATATGTTCATGAGCTAGTGCGGTACCAACTAACACCGGTGTAAAGCCAGCCGTTAATGTATGTGGCCTGGTTAATTTCCACCATACCCGCCAGCTTTTTCTGGGTAACCCCGTCTTCGCAGTAGAATGCGAGTGATCTTGCATTTTGTTAATCTCCTTTACGTTAAAAGTTACTAGAGAATAGTGGTAAGTCGATATGTTAAACTATTAGTAAAAAATAAAATATTTTAAGAGTTCGTCATTTTCCTATCATACCAACTATTTTTAATACTAAAATCAGTGTAGGTAAAGGTGACGTAAAGTGTCAATACATTTATCTTCTAACAAACCTGTTAGAAGTCATAATGGTTCAGGCTTTGTGGAAAAAATATTATAATAGTAAGAGTTGTTATTAATAGAATGAGCAAATTTGACAGTAGGTCTGTGGGAGAAAAGCGGTTTAGTAGATAGATGATGCTTCCTCAAAGCAGGCAAACAGTTTGGTAACGTTATCAAACGAACAATAAAAAGTTTGAAATTCTTAATTATAGTAGAGGAACTACAAAAATTGACAGCTTAATTTATACAGGTGTATCTTTAAATAGGTTTATTGGATAAAGGATCAACGGGGGGATTTGAATGGCGATAAAGCAAATGACAGATATTCAACAGGGATTGACTGAAGCCTTACAAACAGTAAAAAGGATTGCTATGCCAATCTTATTCAGTCATGTTGAAGCCGTTACCAATAAGAGACCAATCGATATCTATCATTCAAGCGAATGTTTATATAAAGGGGAACGCTTTTACTGGAAAGATCCGGATAATGAACTATATTTAGCTGGAATCGGAACCGCTAATAAAATACAATCCCTTCATAATGGGAAAAAACGCTTTAAGGAAATAAAAGAAAAATGGACAGCCATTATGGAAACAGCCATCACCATGGGGATAAACTCAGGAAAAGGCACAGGGCCTCTTTGTTTTGGAGGTTTTTCCTTTAACGCACAAGATACAGATCCGAGCTCACCCTGGAGTCCATTTGGCAGTTATTTATTTTATATACCAAAATATTTAATTACGGAAACAAAGCATGGTACATATTTAACCTCCTCTATTTATTTGAATCCACATATGTCCGATGAAGAGATTCAACAGTTTATAGAGGAGAAAGATGCCTTTTTATCTATGTCAGTTACCGACCAGAAAAAAATGCCAGCTGTTGTGAGTCAGCAGGAGCATCTGGTACCAGAGTGGAAACAGGCTATCGTTAAATCGGTTGAAGATATCCAAAAAGGGCAGATGGAAAAAATCGTTCTGGCACGGGAATTAAGTTTGCAATTTGAAGATGAAGTACCTTCTCATACAGTACTGGAAAATTTAATGAATCAGCAAAACGGCAGCTTTATTTTTGGCCTTGAGTCGGGTGAACATTGCTTTATAGGCGCTTCGCCTGAACGGTTGGTGAAAAAAGAGGGCGCCATCGTGTTTTCTGCTTGTTTAGCAGGGTCAACGCCAAGAGGGGAAGATGAAGAAACAGATGCGAAGCTAGGAAATGAATTACTAAACGATGATAAAAATCGTTCCGAGCATCAATTTGTCGTGAATATGATCAGAAATGCGATGGAGGAGCATTGCATCGAAATCACTATTCCGAGTGCACCCGTACTAATGAAGTTGAAAAATATTCAGCATCTCTATACACCGGTAAATTGTGTGAGTATGCCTGGCACTTCCGTCCTGGACTTTGTAGAACTACTCCATCCTACTCCTGCTTTAGGAGGTTCACCAAGAGATGTTGCTATGGAAAAGATAGAAAGATATGAAGGTATGGATAGAGGATTTTATGCTGCTCCAATAGGATGGATGGATATATACGGAAATGGAGATTTTTCTGTAGGTATCCGTTCCGGTTTACTTCAAAAGGAGAGGGCATCTCTATATGCCGGCTGCGGGATTGTAGAAAAATCAAATCCGGAAAGTGAATATACGGAGACAAAAGTGAAATTTAAACCTATGCTTTCAGCTTTGGAGGGAAGGAACATATGAATCACCAAGAAGAGCTAACTGCTTTTATTGCATCCTTTGTAGATGAATTAACCAGAGCGGAAGTTAATCATGTTGTCATTAGTCCGGGATCAAGGTCTACACCAATTGCCTATTGTATGGCCGAACATCCGGATATGAATGTTCATATTAATATTGACGAAAGATCCGCTGCATTTTTTGCGCTGGGCATGGCCAAAGAAAAGAGGAAGCCGGTTGCTTTATTATGTACATCAGGTACGGCAGCAGCAAACTACTTTCCGGCTATTGTGGAGGCCTATTATTCAAGAGTGCCATTAATCGTGCTTACTGCAGACCGTCCGCATGAATTAAGAGATGTTGGAGCCCCTCAGGCTATCAATCAATTAAACCTTTACGGTGAGCATGTGAAATGGTTTGTAGAGATGTCTCTGCCCGAATCTGGCGAAATGATGCTTCAGTATGCCCGAACCGTAGCAAGTCGGGCAATCAGCAATTCCATTTTGGAACCTGCTGGACCGGTCCATATTAACTTCCCTTTAAGGGAGCCTCTTATTCCCATTTTAAGTGAGATGGATAAATGGATTCAAAAGACAGAACATTCTAAAGCGTATATCGATATTGCACACGGTCAGTTAAAGATGACAGGTACTCAATTAAATACTTATATCAAGTTGATTGAGGAGAGTAAGAAGGGGATTATTATTTGCGGACCGATTGATCAGCTTGATTTTAAAGAGGCTGTATTGGAATTCGCAGCAGCAACAGGATATCCAATTCTAGCAGATCCATTGTCTCAATTAAGGTCTGGCGGGAATCAATATGTGGTTGAAGCTTATGATACTTTCTTAAAGGTTGAGGATATCCATGAGGAAATTACACCGGATTTAGTTATACGATTTGGAGCAATGCCCGTATCTAAACCGCTGTTACAATTTGTGAAAAAGTTTAGGCGGGCAAATCATATTGTGGTCGATGGTGGAAGTGGATGGAGAGAACCTGCGGGAGTAAGCACTCATATGGTTTATTGTAATGAGTCCCTTTTCTGCCGTTCTGTTAAAGACAATCTTTCTAATTATGCAAATCCAGAAAGAAACAGTTGGCTTTCCCTTTGGCAAAGTATCAATGAAGTGACAAAAAAAGGATTGCTGACTATACAGAATGAAACAGGGATGCAAGAAGGGAAATTGTTTTCACTATTAGAGGGTTTACTCCCGGAAAAGGCAAACTTAGTAGTTGGAAACAGTATGCCGATTAGGAATATTGATTCTTTCTTCTTTCAAACGACTAAGGAGATTCGAATATTGGCGAATAGGGGAGCTAATGGGATTGATGGCCTTATTTCAACTGCAGCAGGTATCAGTTCCTCCTCTGAGTATCCAACTGTACTGGCGCTTGGAGACTTGAGCTTCTTTCATGATATGAATGGTTTTTTGGCTGCTAAAATGGATCAAATAAATCTGTTGGTTCTGGTTGTGAATAATGATGGGGGCGGAATCTTTTCTTACTTGCCTCAATCTGCTGAAGAAAAACATTTCGAAGAGCTTTTTGGTACACCTCATGGCTTACATTTTGAACATACAGCTGCTTTATATGGTGCAAACTATAAAAAGCCGGAAACTTGGGAAGAAGTAACCGACTCTATTCAAGACTGGGTAGCTAATCCGGATTTTCGTATCGTTGAAGTTTGTACAAGCCGATCTTACGATGTAAATAAGTACAGGGAAGTTGTTCAATACGTTTCCCGGGAAATAAAATTGATGAATGATGGCGAATGAATTTATGGTACCCATTAATGGTGTACAATACCATTTACGAGTAGAGGGTGAAGGAGAGCCTGTGCTTCTATTACATGGTTTCACTGGATCTTTGAATACGTGGAATACCTTCATTCAGGATTACAAACATTGTTTTCGATTTATTAGTCTTGATTTATTAGGACATGGTCTGACAGAAGCACCTACTGATCGAAAACGATATGAAATGCAGCAAGCAGCCAAAGATATTAAGGATCTATTAATCTCTTTAAACATTGAATCTGTTCATCTCATTGGTTATTCAATGGGAGGTAGGCTGGCTTTGGGGTTTGCAGCTTATTATCCTGAATTTGTTCAGACTCTTATACTGGAAAGTTCATCGCCAGGTTTAGAAAATGAAGATGAACGCATCTCAAGGGTGTCCAGCGATGCCAAATTGGCACAACGAATTGAAGAATATGGTATAGAAAGATTTGTGGATAATTGGGAGAACATTCCGTTGTTTACTTCTCAAAAACGACTTTCAGATAAAAAGAAAACAGAAATCAGAAAAGAGCGATTATCCCAAACCACTATTGGACTGCAAAATAGTTTGCTCGGAATGGGGACAGGCTCACAGCCTTCATTTTGGAGTGAATTAAAGAAGTTGGATTTTCCTGTTTTATTGCTTGCCGGAGAATTAGACAAAAAGTTCGTTCATTTGGCGTTAAAAATGCAGAATTTCCTTAATAAAGGCCAATTTGAAACAATTATTGACACAGGTCATGCAATACACGTGGAAGAACCCGAAATATTTGGTAGAATAGTAAGTGAATTTATTCGAGGGAGGAATTAGAAAATGGCTTTTGATTGGGTAACCATTCGTACATATGAAGATATTTTATATGAAAGATATAATGGGATTGCTAAAATCACGATCAACCGTCCAGAGGTGCGCAATGCATTTCGTCCAAAAACGGTAATGGAATTGATTGATGCTTTTTCTCGTGCCAGAGACGATAAAGAAATTGGTGCTATCATTTTAACAGGTGCAGGTGATATGGCATTCTGTTCCGGCGGTGACCAAAAAGTTCGCGGTCATGGAGGATATGTGGGCGAAGATGAAATTCCACGTCTAAATGTTTTGGATCTTCAACGCTTAATTCGTGTTATTCCAAAGCCAGTTATCGCAATGGTAGCAGGATATGCTATTGGCGGAGGCCATGTACTGCATGTTGTTTGTGATTTAACGATTGCAGCTGAAAATGCTCGTTTTGGTCAAACAGGTCCAAAGGTTGGAAGCTTTGATGCAGGTTATGGTGCAGGCTATTTAGCTAGAATAGTAGGTCATAAGAAAGCAAAAGAAATCTGGTTCTTATGCCGTCAATATGATGCACAAGAAGCACTTGAGATGGGCTTGGTAAATAAAGTGGTTCCTCTTGAACAACTTGAAGCAGAAACCGTACAATGGTGTGAAGAAATGCTTGAGAAAAGTCCAACTGCTCTTCGTTTCTTGAAAGCAGCTTTCAATGCGGATACAGATGGATTAGCGGGACTTCAGCAGCTGGCAGGCGATGCTACACTGCTTTATTATACAACTGATGAAGCTAAAGAAGGACGCGATGCATTTAAAGAAAAACGCAATCCAGACTTCGACCAATTCCCTAGATTCCCTTAATCGGGAAGGAAAACAGCTTGACGCCTATCGTCAGGCTGTTTTTATGTGCATATAAGCGAATGATAATAAATAAGCGACAGGCGTGCTTTTGGGGGCTCTAGGGCCTACAAGGATGTAGGTCGTGGAGACATTGGCCACAAGCCTTTGGACCATAAAAGATCCTCTCTACGGGCCTCTCCTTATGCTTGGCGGAGCTGACCAGTCGTCTCAGCTTTATACTTAATCCAGCTTCAGGGCCTAAGCCGCTCGAGACATAAGCATAGCCTCTGCGGGGGAGGAACACCCTCTCCAAGCCTCTGTCTTATGCTTGTCGCGTCTGACCAAGGCCCTTCAGCTTTATAGTTAATTCAGCTTCGACTCCTAGGAGCTCGAGTCATAAGCAAATACTCTACGGGAGAAGTACCCTCCCTCCGAGTATTTGTCTTATGCTTGTCGCTCCTGACCAGTCGTCTCAGCTTTATAGTTAAGGTGGTGTTTTTGTGTTGAATGATACGGTGATTCCGCAGTTTTTGATTCAACGGGCATATGTGACGCCAGAGCGTGTGGCTCTTTCGTTTGAGGGAGAGAAATGGACGTTTAGAGATTTATATGAAAATGCCCGTTTGTATGCTGAGAGATTGACGGAATTAGGTGTTACAGAGAGGCATGTAATTGGAATTAATATGACGAATAGACCGGAGATGGTCTTCCTCATACATGCCCTTTTTTTAATTGGAGCTAAAATTGTCCTCATTAATATTCGTTTAACCGATCGGGAGAAGGGCTGGCAATTAGCAGATGCTCAAGCGGATTATCTGATATCAGATAGTGATATGCTACTGAATATCCCCGTGCTCACGCTAGATAAATTAAAGATGACCAAGAGGAAGCCATTTGAAGAAATGAAGCATTTATCCTTCAATCAAACGGCAACCATTATGTATACATCTGGTACAACTGGTCAACCCAAAGCTGTTAGGCAAACAATCGGCAATCATTTTTGGAGTGCGGTTGGTTCTGCTTTAAATTTAGGCTTGCGTGATCAGGATAAATGGCTGTGTTTTATGCCATTGTTTCATATCAGCGGATTATCAATTCTTTTTAAATCTGTCATTTACGGAAGGGAGACCGTTTTGCAAAGGGGATTTGATCCTGCACAAGCAAATGAAGCCATTCAGAACCAAGGTGTTACCATCTGTTCAGTCGTGACGAATACATTAAAGCGAATGCTTGAGGATTTAGGAGAAGAGAGCCTGTACCCTGAGCACTTCCGATGCATGCTGCTGGGGGGAGGATCTGCTCCAATGACGCTATTGCAAAAGCTGACAGCTAAAAACATCCCTGTTTTTCAAACCTATGGGATGACAGAAACTTGCTCTCAAATTGTTACGCTGGCACCAGAAGATGCTAAACGTAAACTAGGCTCTGTAGGAAAGCCTTTAATGCCATGTGAAATTAAAGTTATTGTTGATGGGAGCATAGCTGGCTGTAATATACCGGGAGAGATAGCCGTAAAAGGTCCGAATGTGACTCCGGGATATCTCCATGATAGGGCAGCGGAATCATTCGAGGATGGATGGTTTTTTACAGGTGATATCGGTTATATCGATGAGGAAGGTTATTTGTTTGTAATTGATAGACGATCTGATTTAATCATTTCTGGTGGGGAAAATATTTATCCCGCTGAAATTGAATCAATACTGTCAGAACATCCAGCCATAAAAGAGGCTGGTGTCAGTGGCATATATGATGATCAGTGGGGAGCTGTTCCGGCAGCTGCTATTGTTCCGGTATCAGGTAGCCACTTGCATTCGAGAGAAGTTATCGAATTTTGTGAAACGAGGTTAGCTCGTTATAAAATACCTAAAAAAGTGGTATTCGTTAATGAATTGCCCCGTAATGCCTCCAATA
Organism: Pradoshia sp. TA40_28; assembly: GCF_059694525.1. Classification (NCBI taxonomy): domain Bacteria; kingdom Bacillati; phylum Bacillota; class Bacilli; order Caryophanales; family Bacillaceae; genus Pradoshia; species Pradoshia sp. TA40_28. Next base: position 15,773 of record NZ_JCATZO010000019.1, on the reverse strand, counting down.
AATTAATGAGAAAAGAGTTAGGTAAATTTTTTGATCAATTCTGAATATTGGGTATTGGACTTATTTTATTCAGCCTTCAAATCCTGTATAATGAAAAAAAAGACATAAGAAGGCGGGGAAGAAATGGCTCGTTCGAATAAGCAATACTTGATTGCTGAGATCTTGTTGCGTCGCGGACTCCCATTATCAGTTATTACCGCAATTACAAATGTGGCTGAAAAAGAAGTTGTTGAATTAGTAAAGAAAAGTTTATAGGAGAAAAGCGCCCTGTATGATGTGACCCCTAAAAGTTAGATTTTTTTCACTCTAACTTTTGGGGTGCAGCACAGCATGAGGGGCGCTTTTCTTTATTCCTCTTCCAGCAATCCCAATTCCAATCCACGCTTTGCTATAAGATGGTCTACTTCCTTTGGTAATTCATCCAGTGAACCGAATTCAGTACTCCAGTAATTTGTAAAAGAGTCCACGCAAATAGGAAAGGTTAGAGCAGTGGAATTCTGCAAGTCTTTGTGAAAACCATGTAGTATATGATTGATATCCATTTAGAAATATCAGCCTTTCTTTTATAAAAAATCAGCGGGGCGGAAGGTTTTACATCCTGTATCGCCACTTCTTAAAGCGCGTTCTTCAGAATACATATTTACTTGTATTTTTTCTGCTGCGCATTTATTACCTTGTTTCCAGAAATGGCAGCTGTTTACGGAGCACTTAACACCATTAGGCATAGAAAAATCCCTCCTTTATTTGTATCATGTATCATTTGGTCTTTCATATGTGAAGTAAATACAGGAAGAAAAAAACCGAATCCATTTAGGATTCGGGTTATCTTATACTATTATTCGTTTAATGCTTTTTGAAGAGAGTCTAAATTGTCTTTTGCAATTGAAAAATAATCGCGTTCTTTTTCAATATCGTCCTGCGTCAGAATAGATAAATTATGAATAGGCAATGAAGTTAGCTTAGCCTCTTTTTGTATAACATCAGTCAATTTACTATTTACATTTTGTTCAACTAAAATGTATTTAAGTTCGTGGTCCTTGGCGGTATCCACAAGCTTCTCTAAAGATTTTTGAGATGGCTCTTCAGAAGTGGATAAACCAGATACGCTTATTTGTTCCACATCATATCGTTCTTCCCAGTATCCAAAAGCCGCATGAGAAACAAGGAATTCTTTGTGCTGAGCTTTGCTGAATACATTTGTATATTCTGTATTCAACTCATCAAATTTCTGAGATAATACTTGGTAATTTTCCTCAAATGTACGTTCTTGTTCAGGCATTTTTTCAATCAGTGAATCTTTAATGTGTTTTGCCATTTCCTTTGCATATAATGGATCTATCCAAAGATGCGGGTCGACTGAGCCGTGATCATGGCCATCGTCTTCATGCTCGTGATCCTCGTGGTTATGTCCTTCTTCCTCATGTTCTTCATGAGCATCAAGCTTTACCTTTTCACCGATGGCATTCATTTCAACATTTTCATTAGCAAGTGTTTTGGTTATATTGTTTGCAAAGCCTTCAAGATTATATCCAATGTAATAAAACAAATCAGATTCAGCGATATTGATGATATCTTTTTGTGTCGGTTCAAACGTATGCTCATCTACACCTGCCGGATAGATAGAAGAAACATTGACAAAGTCCCCACCAATCTGTTTGGTCATATATTCTAAAGGATAGACAGTTGTATAAATGGAAAGCTGGTTTTCATTTTGAATATTAGCTGCACTATTGTCCTCCTTGCATCCAGTGAGAAAAATAGACGCGCCAAGTATGAGTGCGAATATAAATGATAATTTTTTCAAAAATAATATCCTCCCGTTAATCGTATTCATTACGATTTGTTAAACAAAAAAAGATAAATCGAAAAGGTTCCGATTTGCATATATAGTATAATACACGGCTTTTTTTAGTAAATCAAGAGCCTTTTTTTTCTTGTTTTGGAGGTACAGGATCAAACCCACCCGCATGCAGAGGATGGCATTTAGATATTCGTTTTATGGTTAGCCATGTTCCTTTTATGGGACCGAAACGCTCAATGGCTTCCAGGCCATAGTGGGAACAAGTTGGATAAAATCTGCAGCTGGGTGGCTTTAAAGGTGAAATGGCTACTTGATAAAAGCGAACAATTTTTAATAATAATTTTTTCATGTTTTTAGGCTTCCTTTGGGAAAATCATTTGATACAACCATATCATAATGCCTTAAGAGGGAAAATTCAAACTTTAGGGATGAAATATTGCATGAGAACAGGTAAAATAAGTAATAGCTGAAAGGGAGGTTTTATTATGCCATCTGTTGAAAGTTTTGAATTGGATCATAATGCTGTTAAAGCCCCGTATGTTCGTCACTGTGGAGTTCATAAAGTAGGAAGCGATGGAGTTGTTAATAAATTTGATATCCGTTTCTGTCAGCCAAATAAGCAGGCTATGAAGCCAGATGCTATTCATACTTTAGAGCATCTATTAGCATTTAATATTAGGAAGTATTCTGAAGCTTATTCTCATTTTGATATAATTGATATTTCCCCAATGGGATGTCAAACAGGTTTTTATTTGGTAGTCAGTGGTGAACCGACAGTTGAGGAAATTATTGATGTACTTGATAAAACAATGAAAGAAGCTGTAGAGATTACGGAAATCCCAGCAGCAAATGAAAAGCAATGCGGTCAAGCTAAGCTACATGATCTTGAGGGTGCCAAAAAGTTAATGAAATTTTGGTTAACACAAAGCAAAGAAGAGTTAAAGCAAGTATTTGCGTAAAAAGCAGAATCCCCATTTAATATGGGGATTCTTTAGTATTGTTTATCCCGGAGGTACTAGATTGATGAATTTCTTCTCCATCTATATGTGGATTATGCTCTAATGGGTCAATGGTATGTTTGTATTCATATGCTTTAGTAGTAACCAGTGCTGTGACCCCTATTACCAAAGCGATTATAACTGCTCCTATAATAAAAATCCCTGTCATCCCCATGTATATACCCCCAGTCTTTGTTGATTTGATTATACCATTTATTTTCCAAAAAAAATCTGTCTATTATCCTTTTTGAGCAAGTATAGCTTTAAAAAGAATCATCGGAAATAAAAAAAACCTCCTCTACAGAAGGTTTGTCTATGTACTCTTACTTAATGCAAATATTTTGACGATGACTGTTGGATATCTTCTTTTGCAAATCGTTTTTTTAGGCTATCAATTATGTATATACCCATTAAATTATACAGTTCACGATCTTCCAGTTCATTAATCAATTGCATAACATCCTTACGGTCAAGTTGTTCCAATACGGCTAAAGCTAAAATATCAATATCCTCGTCATCGCCAGTTAATTTATCACGATACAATTGATACAATTCATCAATAAAATTCACTGTAAAGAACTCCTTTCAATTTCGTAAATCACGATTTATATAGTAATTATTTACCCCAACCTTTATAAATGTACTCTTGTTATCCAGAAAATATTATTAATTCTATCTGTAAATCGGATAGTTGATTCTGTGTAAGAAGATGAGTAAAGGGCAAAAGCCTAGCTGTACAAATAACAAAGGTCTATTTTGATATAATTGAGATAACTAAAATAAATAAGAAATGGTGGAAGATGAAAGATGGCGATATTTAAAGATATTCAGGGTAACGAAGTCCATTTCCAGGAAGAACAAGGTCATTTTGAACGTGAAGCTGGTCATGTATTAGTCATATGTCGGTATAAAGAAAGCTGGGTTCTCACCAAGCATACCAAAAGAGGTCTTGAATTTCCGGGAGGCAAGGTAGAAAAAAACGAAACCCCTGTTCAGGCAGCGATTCGTGAGGTATATGAAGAAACAGGGGGAGAAGCCAAAAAGGTCATTCCAATTGGTGAGTATAAAGTATTCGATCCAGCTGGTTCTTTTATAAAGGCCGTTTTTTACGCAGATCTTACTGCTATCACATTGAAAGATGATTATATGGAAACAGATGGACCCGTTATGATATCCAATCTGCCAAATGACTTTCAAACGAGTGACCAATACAGTTTTATCATGAAGGACCCTGTAATTTTGATATGCTTGGATAAAATTAATCAGTTACATTTACTGTAAGCGGTCGCGTATTAATTTAGCTTCAACGAACTCGACCATTTTATACATGATTGTTGCAAATACGGCTATCACGAGTAAAGACATTAATACGAGTGTGAAATTAAATACTTGGAATCCATAAATAATTAAATAGCCAAGTCCCTGTGACGAGACGAGAAATTCACCGACTATGACACCAACCCAAGCAAGACCGACATTTACTTTTAGCGTGGAAATGATGACTGGAAAAGAATAAGGTAAAACAGCTTCCTTAAAGATTTGCATACGGCCAGCATTAAATGTTTCCAGTACCTTTATATAATTAGGATCGATTTCCTTGAAGCTCGTGTAGACGACAATCGTTGTAACGATGACGGAGATAATGATTCCATTAGTGATAATGGATGTTAATCCAGGCCCCATTGCTACAATGATAATAGGTCCAAGCGCAACCTTCGGCATAGCATTAAAGATCACTAAATAGGGATCCAATACTTTTGATAGCATAGGTGACCACCATAAGGCAACCGCTAGAAGCGTCCCTAATAATGTACCTAATATAAAACTGATTACCGTCTCAAACACTGTCAGTCCGAGATGGCTGATCAGGCTGCCATCCTTTATTTTTTCAATCAGCATTTGGGTGATTTTAGAAGGAGAGCTGAACAGAAGAGGGTCTATCCAGTTAAAATGACTTGCGAGTTCCCAAACAGTAAAGAATAAAACGAATATAACACCCTGATAGAGCCAAACTTTATGTTGGGTGTTTTTTAATTGTTGGATATAGTTCTTGTGGAGAAAATTAATTTTTTGCTTATGATCCGTCAAACTGTTCCATCTCCTTCCATATAAGCTGAAATACATCTGAATAGTCTGGATGGTTTCTTGCGTCAAATGGAGACAATGCTCTTAACTCTTTTGGGACATCAAACTCCATGTGAATTTTTCCTGGTTTCGGAGAAAGGAGGAAGACACGATCACTCATGGCTACAGCTTCTCCTATATCGTGTGTAACTAGAATGGCCGTTTTTTTAAAGGACTTTAATGTGCTTGAAACAATATCTTCAAGTTTGAGTTTGGTTTGCAAATCTAGAGCTGAAAAAGGTTCATCGAGTAAGAGAAGGGTTGGGTTTGTTGCCAGGGTTCTGACAAGCGCTACCCGTTGGCGCATTCCACCTGATAATTCTCTGGGGAATTTAGTCAATACATCTTTCAAGCCGATTTCTTCCAATAAAGCGATGGTTTGCTCTTCATGCTTTGGGTCCAATTGCTTTAACAATTTTAGTCCAATCAGAATATTTTCTTTAATCGTTTTCCAGGGAAATAAATAATCTTGTTGCAGCATATATCCGATATCCTGACGATTGGCAAGAACATCTTTTCCGTATAGGTTCACGTTTCCTTCGGTTGGTTTAAAGAGTCCGGATATAATGGATAAAAGGGTAGTTTTTCCACAGCCGCTTGGACCGAGGAGGGAAATAAATTCCCCCTCCTCAATCGTAAGCGATATATTTTCTAATGCGATAGACGCTTGTGTTTTAGATAAATAGAGATGAGATACATTCTCTATTGTTAATAAAGGCATATCCTCTGCCTCCTTACCTTATTTGGAAACTTCTTCTGCAATTTTTGTATTTACCAAGGTTTTATGATCGATGTAGGAATCGATTTCCCCTGCTTCTTTCATGATATCCTGTAGATTTAGCCATTCTTCTTCATCAAGAATTGGATTTAGGGCAAAGGATTCCTGAGATTTATATCGATCAATGGCCATTTCAATAATCTCAACATCTGTATCTTCAAAATACGAGTGGATCGCTTTTGCGACTTCACTGGAATCCGTTTCTTCAACCCATTTTTGTGCTTTATAAATTGCTTTTGTAAAACGTTTAACTAGATCTTCATTTTCCTTCAAATAGCTTTCTTTTGCCATAAAGGTGGTGTAGGGCACATGGCCTGATTCTTTTCCAAAGGAAGCAACAATATGTCCTTTGCCTTCTTTCTCAAAGACACTGGCCTGTGGTTCAAATAACTGTACATAATCTCCTGTTCCTGAAGCAAAGGCGTTGGCAATATTGGCAAAATCAATATTTTGAATTAATTTAAGATCTTTTTTAGGGTCGATATTATGTTTTTTCAGTACATATTCTCCAACCATTTGTGGCATTCCACCTTTTCTTTGCCCAAGAAATGTACTATCTTTCAGCATGTTCCAGTCAAAGTTATCGATTTTTTCTCTTGAAACTAGGAAAGTTCCGTCTGTTTGTGTAAGTTGGGCAAAATTAATAACTGGATCTCGTGAATTTTGTCCATGAACATAAATGGAAGTCTCCGAGCCGACAAGTGCGATATCAGCTCCACCAGATAGAAGGGACGTCATTGTTTTGTCGCCGCCCCATGCGGTTTGCAATTCTACGTCAAGCCCTTCATCCTTAAAAAATCCTTTGGCCAAGGCAACATATTCAGGTGCATAAAAAATGGAGCGGGTGACCTCTGCTACTTTAACTTTTGTCATTTTTTCAGTTGGCTCACTTTCTTTGCAAGCTGATAAGCTAAAGATAAGCAGAACGGAGAGCATACAAAAGAAGATGGTTTTAAGATAGTGTTTCAAGGGAATTTCCTCCTTAGTAGGCAGTATGTATGCCAGAGTTTAGTTAATAGTATTGTATGTATGGTATATATTTGTGTGAATGCCCATGCTACAAACGTAAAGGAGTCCGGATTATGCAGAAACTACAATCATCACTTGGAAGTATCATAGATAAACGTCGATATCCATCACCGCATCCGGATATAGACTTATTTATCGTTACCTACTTATCGAATGGGTTGCTGGTTAAGGGCCTCTTAGCTGAACCTAAAATAAATGAAATAATGGATGGATTTTTATATTTGCGCGGAGGTATTAAAAATGTTGGAAAAGTCCGTCCAGGACGTATCATTCAGTTTGCAAGTCAGGGATTTGTTGTGTTTGCACCGTTTTATCGTGGTAATCAGGGGGGAGAAGGAGAAGAAGATTTTGCTGGAGAAGATCGTTGGGATGCCATTGCTGGATTTGAGCTTTTGAAGCAGCATAAAAAAGTTAATCCGAACAGGGTTCATATCTTCGGCTTTTCTCGTGGGGGTATTATGGCATTGTGGACTGCTATATACTGCCAGGATGCAGCTTCTCTTGTCACATGGGGAGGAGTTTCTGATATGACTCTAACCTACGTCGAAAGAATCGATTTAAGAAGAATGCTGAAAAGGGTTATTGGAGGTTCGCCAAACAAGCTGCCGGATGAATATAAATCCCGTACACCTTTGTATGAAATTGATAAAATCTCATGTGAAGTTCTGATTATCCATGGCGAAAGAGATGAAAACGTTTCGGTTGAACATGCCAATTTATTAAGAAGCAGGCTAAAAGATTACGGTAAGAGTTTCGATGTATGGTACCTTAAGGGGTATACTCATTATTTCCCTCCGAAAATAAACCGGCAGATTGTCACGGATTTGACGAAATGGATGAAAGAAGCGGCTTCAAATGGTACCATTGAAATAAAAGGATGAAACTGGGGGATGAGAGAATTGGGTATGCCAATGGAGTTAAATACACTCATTGTGACAAAGGCGAATGAAAAGCGTATTGGGGAGAATCTTTTTATTCTAAAAAAAGAAGGTTATCGTTTATATCCGATTGAGATCCCGATTGATATCAAAAAAACACTTGATGGAGAGTCGAGAGGAACAGCGCTGATAAAAAAGGTGGAATGGGAAAGTAAATATACGACCATTACATATGAATTGATTTCTCTAAACTCCAGTAATTAAAATGATACTAAAAGAACAAACCTTTATCCTGGTCATTGTTGGGCAAAAGGTTTGTTTTTACTTTGTATCGATACGTTGACGTATGAGAGGGAAATAAAAAATGGTGCCTTGAAAGTCAGATAGTATGACTTTTAGGCACCATTTCTTATTAAAATTTGATTGGTCCGCCTTTTAATTCAATCTCAGGATTGATATTTTTAAATTCCTTGAAATTATCTCTGAATTTATCAGCCAGCTCATTTGCTTTTTCATAATAGGCTTCTTGATTTTCCCAAGTTTTCTGGGGTTGTAAAACTTCATCAGGAACCCCAGGAACATGTAGAGGAATGGCTAATCCAAATATACTGTCTTGAACCGTTTCAATATTGGTCAGTTCGCCCTCTAATGCGGCTTGAATCATCAATCGTGTATAAGAAAGCTTCATACGGCTGCCGGTTCCATATTCGCCTCCGGTCCAGCCTGTGTTAACAAGATAAACCTGAACTTGATGTTCCTCTATATTTTTACCAAGCATCTCAGCATACTTTGTTGGATGCAGCGGAAGGAACGGTGAACCGAAGCAGGTAGAAAAGGTTGCCTGCGGTGAGGTGATTCCGAGTTCAGTACCGGCTAACTTACTAGTATATCCGCTTAAGAAATGATACATAGCCTGTTCTTTTGTTAATTTACTGATTGGAGGCAACACACCAAAAGCGTCAGCTGTTAAAAAGATGATGGTATTAGGATGGCCTGCAATACTTGGTTTGACGATGTTTTGCATGGCTTCTATAGGGTAAGCAGCACGCGTATTTTCTGTTAACATTCCATTATCATAATCTGCAACTCGTGTATTTTCGTCCACCATTACATTCTCAAGCACAGAACCAAATCGAATTGCATTAAATATTTGAGGTTCTTTTTCCTGTGAAAGATTAATACATTTGGCGTAACAGCCGCCTTCAATATTAAATACACCTTCAGGCGACCAGCCGTGTTCATCATCACCGATTAAACGACGGTTAGGATCAGCTGATAAAGTGGTTTTTCCTGTTCCGGACAGACCAAAGAAAAGGGCGACATCGCCTTCAAAACCAACATTAGCTGAACAATGCATAGAAAACACATTCTTCTCTGGAAGCAGGTAATTCATAATGGAGAAAATAGATTTTTTCATTTCTCCGGCGTATTCAGTGCCTCCGATTAGAACGACTTTCTTCTCAAAAGAGATGATGATAAATGTTTCTGAATGTGTACCATCCACTAGCGGATCTGCTTTAAATCCTGGAGCCGAGATAATTGTAAACTCAGGTGAATGATCAAGGAGCTCCTCTTCAGTGGGACGGATAAAAAGTTGATGGACAAATAAATTGTGCCAGGCATATTCATTGATGACTTGAATGGGAAGGCGATAATCTGTTGCAGCCCCGGCAAAACCATTAAAGACGAATAATTCATCTCTTTTTTCGAGGTAATCGATTACTTTTTCATACAGTTTTGAAAAAACAGCTTCAGATATCGGCTGATTAACGCTTCCCCAAGCTATTTTATTGATAGTGGAAGCTTCTTCAACAATAAATTTATCTTTTGGAGACCTACCAGTATATTTGCCTGTTTCTGCTTTAACAGCTCCAGTGGATGTAAGGACTCCCTCTTTTCTGGTTAATACTTTTTCAACTAATTGTGGCACGGAAAGCTGAATATGAATATTATCATGAGTAAGTAATTGCTTTAATTCATTGGAAACTCCTACACTGTTCATACGAGATCATCCTTTTCCAGAATTTTGATAAGTACATTATATGGAAATTAGTATAACACATTTAACATAATTATCCATACTAATCGCGTTGTTTTCCAAATCAGGGTCATCCTATTTGTTATATTTAAATAACAAATATAATGAAAACAGAGAATGAAATTTTGATATTTAAAATTAAAATAGAGCGTGTTTTATATATATGTTAATTTAGAATATTCACAAATTAATTATATCAATATTATTTTTAGATTGCGAATTTTAAACATTTTATTGTGCCTTTCCATAGGGAATCCAACTATGACTTGTTACCTTAACAATATATTCCTATTGATTTGTTGACAGGCTTTGATGAATAAGATATCATATACATTTAATATGGATACTCTTATCAAGACTCGGTGGAGAGACGAGCTCTATGAAGCCGGGGCAACCTGCAGTTTGATTCCTTTTATAAGTAATCACGCAAAGGTGCTAACTTGATGCAAGGTTATATTGCCTTGAACGATGAGAGTGAAAGGCAGATTTCTGAGACTCAGACCTTTCCTCTTTTAAAGGGGAAAGGTCTTTTTTCGTATAATCAGGAGATAATTAAAGATAATGAGTAGCCATAAACAGGGAAGCTGAAGGAGGAAGAAATATGTCTAATAAAAGACATTTATTTACATCAGAATCTGTAACGGAAGGTCATCCGGATAAAATTTGTGATCAGATTTCAGATTCCATATTGGATGAAATACTAGCTAAGGATCCAAATGCGAGGGTAGCTTGTGAAACCTCTGTTACGACTGGATTAGTTCTGGTTGCAGGGGAAATCACGACATCTACGTATGTTGATATTCCAAAAATCGTACGCGATACAATCAAAGGAATTGGGTACACACGAGCTAAATATGGCTTTGATGCAGAAACATGTGCTGTATTAACCTCTATTGATGAACAATCTGCTGACATTGCCCAGGGTGTTGACCAGGCTTTGGAATCAAGAGAAGGTACAATGTCTGATGAAGAGATAGAAGCTATTGGTGCGGGAGACCAAGGATTGATGTTTGGGTTTGCCTGCAATGAAACAGAAGAATTAATGCCTCTTCCAATTTCTCTTGCTCATCAATTATCTAGAAAGCTGGCTGAAGTTCGTAAGCAGAACGTGTTGCCATATTTGCGACCGGATGGTAAAACACAAGTTACGGTTGAATATGATGAAAATCAAAAACCGGTTAGAATTGATACAATTGTTATCTCTACACAACACGATGCTGAAACAACACTTGAACAAATTAAGAAAGATCTAAAAGAACAAGTGATAAAGCCCGTTGTTCCAGCTCATCTTATTGATGAAGAAACGAAATACTTTATTAACCCAACAGGCCGTTTTGTTATTGGCGGACCACAAGGGGATGCAGGCCTGACTGGACGTAAAATTATTGTTGACACGTATGGTGGATATGCACGCCATGGCGGAGGAGCTTTCTCCGGTAAAGATGCTACGAAGGTAGACCGATCTGCAGCTTATGCTGCTAGGTATGTAGCTAAAAACATTGTTGCAGCTGGTCTAGCAGATAAAGCTGAAGTACAGTTGGCCTATGCAATTGGTGTCGCACAGCCTGTATCTATTTCAATCGATACGTTCGGTACAGGAAAAATTGAAGAAGAAAGATTAATTGAATTAGTACGTGCTAATTTTGATCTTCGACCTGCCGGCATTATAAAAATGCTTGATCTAAGACGTCCAATTTATAAACAAACAGCAGCTTATGGGCATTTTGGACGCAATGACTTAAATCTTCCTTGGGAGAGAACAGATAAAGTAGGAGTATTACGTACTGAAGCTGGTTTATAAGAAGTCGATAAACATATTTAAATGAAAGAGGCATATTAATGTCTCTTTAGATTGTAGAAGGAATTCACAATTGGCCTATTAGAGGTCTATTGCTGAATTCCTTCTTTATTTTTGGATTTTTGACGAAGGAAAGTTAATGAAAAAGACTCCTGCTGGAATAAAAAGCGTACTTCGATTCAGCTCGAGTATTCCGAGAGGAGGGTTGATGCTTGCCCGTGGAAAAATTGAGCCCATTTTGCAGAAAATAGCGTTAACCGAATACGAGAGAAGATTTGAAAAAAAACGGTAGACTTGGTCCTGAAATAAGGAAACTTTGTCTACAGTCTTAAAGAGGCCTAATTATGCCTCTTTTTTTTTATGTCTAAAAGTGGTAGAATTTGGTGGTGTTATATTTTGGAATTACTATAGTTATATTTGCTGGCTGTATTTTTGCCCATGAAGCATTTATAACATATTTTGTTAAAAAAATATTATGATCTGATAGTTATGTACTAGTCAGAAGTAAAGTGAGTGGGTGAAAAGCAATGTGTGGATTTGTAGGATGCATGCATGATCAACGGCTGGAAAATCAGGATAAAGAACTTTTAAAGAGTATGAATGATCTGATTACACATAGAGGACCGGATGACGAGGGCTTTTATATAGATGAACATATTCAGCTTGGATTTAGAAGATTAAGCATAATTGATATAGAGTGTGGCCATCAGCCTTTAACATATGAAAATGAGCGCTATTGGATCATTTTTAATGGGGAAGTGTACAACTATCTGGAATTAAAAGAAATACTTGAAAAGCAAGGGATGAAATTTACAACAAACTCAGACACGGAAGTAATCTTAGCTGCTTTTGTTCATTATGGAGAAAAAGCAGTCGAAATGCTTCGCGGGATGTTTGGATTTGTGATATGGGATAAACAGGAGAAATCTGTTTTTGGTGCTCGTGATCCATTTGGTATTAAACCATTTTTTTATTTGGAAAATGAGGATAAGACCTATTTTGCGTCAGAGAAAAAGAGCATTTTGCATGCAATGGAAAACGCTGAATTAGATCCCTTGTCTTTACAACATTATCTAACCTATCAGTTTACTCCGGAACCAGCTACCATGACGAAGAATGTGAAAAAATTGCTGCCTGGACACTGCTTTACAAAGAGTATTGGCAAGCCTATGCAAATTCGTCAATACTGGAAAGCTGAATTTAAACCAATTCATCGCAGTGAACAGGACTGGATAAAAGAAATTCAGGATGTTATGTATGACAGTGTCAAAATGCATATGCGCAGTGATGTTCCTGTCGGTTCTTTTCTCTCCGGAGGAATTGATTCTACGATTATCGCTTCTATTGCAAAAGAATACCATCCTGGTATCAAAACATTCTCTGTTGGATTTGAACAGAATGGATTCAGTGAAATTGATGTCGCTAAAGAAACGGCTGATAAACTAGGAGTAGAGAACATCAGCTATATTATTACGCCAGAAGAATATATGAAGGAATTGCCAAACATTATGTGGCATATGGATGACCCACTGGCAGACCCTGCTTGTGTTCCTTTATATTTTGTAGCAAGGGAAGCACGTAAGCATGTGACAGTGGTTCTGTCAGGTGAAGGGGCAGATGAATTATTTGGAGGATATAATATTTATCGTGAGCCTCAATCCTTGGCTATGTTTGATAAGATTCCTTTCTTTATTAAAAAAGGACTAAAGCAAATTTCCACCTTAATGCCCGAGGGCGTAAAAGGAAAGAGTTTCATTGAGCGCGGCTGTACTCCGATAGAGGAACGTTATTTGGGGAACGCCAAGATGTTTATGGAAGAAGAAAAGAGAAAACTATTCAAGCTATATAAAGAAGGACAAGACTATACAACCATTACACAACCGTTTTATGCAGAAACATCAGAATATGATGATGTGAGCAGAATGCAGTATATTGATATTCATACATGGCTGCGCGGAGATATATTATTAAAAGCAGATAAAATGACGATGGCACATTCCTTGGAGCTTCGTGTTCCATTTCTTGACAAGAAAGTATTTGATGTAGCGGCAGGTATTCCGACGGATTTAAAAACAGCGTCTGGAACCACAAAATATATTCTAAGAAAAGCCGCGGAGGGAATTATTCCAGATCACGTGCTAAATCGTAAAAAACTTGGTTTCCCAGTACCAATCCGACATTGGTTAAAAAATGAAATGTATGATTGGGCTATTAAAATCATTAATGAGAGCCAAACTGATCATTTGCTCGACAAGCAAGTGATTATGAACCTAATGAACGATCATGTAACAGGCAGAGCTGATAATAGCCGGAAGTTATGGACTGTTTTAGTATTTATGATATGGTACTCGGTTTATGTCGAAGAAAAATATCCTTTTCAGGCAGAAGCTGAAAAGGATATACGGAGAGGCCAGATGGTTTAATCTTTATATGTTATGGCTTGTTTACCCATTTGCACCCACGCTTTTTCAAACTCAGCGGCGGGTGCTTTTTTATTCTTGATTCCTGTTAATGGATCATTAAAATAGATATAATCCTGGTCATAGCCCGTCACTACAACAGAATGCTCTTTATATGTAATCGATATTTTTCCATTTGGTGTTACCCAAGTATGAAAATAAGATGGGTCAAGCTTTTGATAAGCTGTATTAATGATAATCCAGATAGGTCGATTAGATGAAAGATATTTTTTGATGTGATCGAAGTCCCTATTAGTGAAGTCAATTATTCTGCCGGGCATATATCGTTCTGCCAATTCTTTAATGGGGGTATGATACACTCCAAGCCCAGGTTTATTAGTAGAATACATATCTCCAATAAATCCATCATTAGGGTCACCATAGTAAACTTGTCCATTTATTTTTTCCATTTTGGAAGGGTTCTTTTTTAGTTGCTCGGCAAGTGTTAGCTTTTCCGCATGAATACCGGCATATTGAAGTAGCATCGCCAAGCTGGTTACTTCACACCCTCTTGGAAGCTCAGGCAGCTGTTTGACTATAGGGACATCAAGCAAAACTTCATCTTTTATTGGATGATTAGATGCCTGCAGCTGATCTTGGAATAAAGAAACCGTATAGTCTACCGGTTTATTCATTAGTTTATAAAGCTGATTTGTAAAGGTTGTGAAACTGGAGTTATAGCTTTTCCAGCCTGCATACAATAAAATAATCATGAGAAGACTGAGCAAGAATGTCAATGGGTGAAATTTACGCCGGAGATAAACAGCTGTTGAAATGAGAATAAGTAACAAGAAAATTAAAATGAAAGGATTCATTATCATACTCCTGATAGTGGATTAATATAAGTGTATCATTTATAGCTAAACAGGTACGAAAATGGGTATACAATAAAGAGTATACCCATTTTAAAAATGATAATTAGTTATTCTGTTTTAAAGGTTGTATACTTGAATAATAACGGGCTTTTTCTGCATATTCCTTGTTGATTCTTTCCATATCTTTACGATCTTCATCCGTTAATTCACGAATTACTTTAGCAGGACGGCCAAAAGCGAGTGTATTGGGAGGGATTTTTTTATCTTGAGATACTAAACTGCCAGCACCGATAAAGGCACCTTCTCCTATTTCAGCTCCGTCAAGGATAATGGAGCCCATCCCAATTAAAGCATTTTTCTTCACATGGCAACTATGAAGAATTACTTGATGACCAATTGTTACATTGTCTTCAAGGATTAATGGGTTATTTGGGCTTTGATGGAGGACAGAGTTATCTTGAATATTCACATTTCTACCTATTATCACAGGCGCGACATCACCTCTAATAACTGTGTTAAACCAGACACTTGAATTTTCACCAATTGTGACATCACCGCTGACAACTACATGATCAGCTAAATAAGCAGATTGATCGATAGAAGGAATTTTATCTATATATTGATATAATTTCATTACATAACCTCCGCTTTCTACTGTAAAATAGATAATTAATAAAAGTGTACATATAAAGCGAGGATGTGTAAATAAAATAAAGCTAAACATCATACAGGAGGAGTTCATCTATGAAAAAGTGGGAAGCTGAGGGGAAAGCCTATGGTGTAATCGTTATTGTTCACGGAGCCATGGAGCATTCAGGTAGATATAAATGGTTAGTTGATCGCTGGCTATCAGAAGGGTATCACGTGATTATCGGAGATTTACCAGGTCAGGGATTGACATCACGTGCAAACCGCGGTCATATTAATTCTTTTGACGAGTATATTGAAGAGGTTGATTCATGGGTGAATGAAGCTTATACATTTGGCCTGCCGGTATTTATGCTGGGCCATAGTATGGGAGGATTAATTATTATTAATATGTTACAAATGAAGGA
>NZ_JCATZO010000018.1:0-34703 GCF_059694525.1 Pradoshia sp. TA40_28 | reverse complement strand
ACTCTCCATAAGATGTTTGATCTAGCTATTTTTTAAAGCAAATTGACGAGATTTTAAAAATCTCTTATTTTAGACTTACTTGGCGTTTCGTTTTGTTTAGTTTTCAAAGAACAATCTGTCGTGTTAGCGACTTTTACATTATATCAAGATAGCTTTTCGATGTCAAGCATTTCTTTTAATGTAATTTGCTAACATTTTTAAATCATTGTCGCAAAAATGCGACTGTCTTATCATATCATTGCTGACCTCGTAAGTCAACAACTTTTTTAAAGTTTTTTTATCGCCGTATCACTCCGAAATGTTTATCGCAGCAGCGACGTTTATTAATATATCATCCTTAAATCATTTGGTCAATATAATTTTTTAAATTTCTTTATGAATTTTATAATACCTGTGAAAAAGCTTCGCTCCCTTAGTCTTTTCAAATACAACATCAATGTAGCCACGATCAATCAAATACTCGAGTAATATCCTTAAATCTTCTCCGTAATAACGTAATTCTCTATGAGAATACAATTCATCGAATGACCAATATCTTTCTTCTTTTTCACCTATAATTTCTACTATATGCCCAGCCCCAGATTCTGTTCTTGTATGAATAAAAAAATCACTAACGAGGAAAAGAAGCTCCAATCTTTGTTTAAGACTTTCTTCACTATAAACCAACTCTTCATACAGTTTATAAATATCAGGCCCTATTTGTTTAACCTGATTCCATACGGTTACTTCAGGATAAAATCCTTTTTCAATGATTTCTAATCTCGCAAGATGGTGAAGGGCGTGGATAATCTGATTATACGCATCTAATGAATCTCCCTGATCAAATAGCTCTTTCCCATCCATATAACTACGTATGAGTCTTGCAAATTCTATTCCCTTTTTTATCTTCCTTCCATAGAACGGAAACTCATTTAATTCTCTTTTTAAAGATGCCAAGTAATCATTACGGTCAAACAGGACCTTTCCATTATAAATCCAATCAATAATTTTTTTATTATTACCCAGTAGCCTCCACTCATTTAACTTTTCTTCTGTTACGATGTGGAGTGCTGCTTTTTTATCTTCATACGCATAATGTTTAATATAGACCGGTTGCTTATCCTTACTATCCGTAATGATCAATAGGATGTAATCAAATGTATCTGTAACGGGACTTTCCGATGAATTTTTCTCAACTAATAAAACTCCTTTTGTATCCGGATTACTAGCTCTTTCTTGATAAACGGGTCTTAGAATATTTTCCATGGTCCATTCCTCCACAATTTATTCACTCTTATTATCTATTCAACAATATTCGACAAACTCCTGCCACTATTTTGATATCTAATGTTATTAAATCCACTGGATAATATGGTATATTATAGAAGAAAAAGGGGGATACACGGTGGCAAAGTACTCGAGTAAAATTAATAAAATACGAACATTTGCACTTAGCTTGATCTTTATAGGTTTTATTATAATGTACGCTGGAATTTTCTTTAGAAACTCACCGCTCATGATGACTATTTTTATGGTACTTGGGCTATTGTCTATTATTGCTAGTATGGTCGTATATTTCTGGATAGGAATGCTATCAACTAAAGCTGTACAGGTTGTATGCCCAAATTGCAATAAATATACGAAAATATTAGGTAGAGTGGATATGTGTATGTATTGTAAAGAACCATTAACACTTGATAAAGACTTAGAAGGAAAAGAATTCAACGAAGATTACAATAAGAAAAAGTTAAAAAATAAATAAAAGAAAAAGCTGGCAATGAGCCAGCTTTTTCTTTTATTTATCCATTATCAATATTTAAATGATTAATGTACTTCTTTAGCAGAACAGTCTGGACAATCACCATAGATCTCCATACGGTGATGTGTTACTTTGAAACCTGCAACATGCGAGGCAAGATGTTCTACTTCATCAAGACCCGGATAATGAAAATCAACTATTTTTCCACACTTTTCGCATATAATATGATAATGATCTGATGATACAAAATCAAATCGACTGGATGAGTCTCCGTACGTCAACTCTTTTACTAAGCCAACCTCTTTAAACACACGCAAATTGTTATATACTGTTGCTACGCTCATATTAGGAAATTTACCTTCCAACGCCTTGTATATTTCATCAGCTGTTGGATGCGCATGGGCAGTAATTATATACTCGAGTATGGCATGACGTTGCGGAGTCATGCGGACACCAGTTTGTTTCAAAGTATCTAACGCTTCTTTTAGTTGTGGTTGAGACACCGTCATGCACTCCTTTTTTATCTATTCTCACTTTATAATTGTTATAATAAGTTTACTTGATGATCAGTTGAGTTGTCAATATTTCCAGCATTTCACACCAATATATTATATCAATGTGTTGGAAACCCTTACTCAAGAATTATGTAAAGTTGGTTCCATTTTCCCCAATTTATAGTTTACATATCTAGCAATGATAAACAGGAGGTCGGATAACCTATTCAAATATTTTAGAACTAAAGGGTTTACCTCTTCTCCAAGAGCAACCGTATTTCTTTCCGCTCTGCGTATTACTGTTCTGGCTACATGAAATGCCGCGCCAGCAGGATGGCCTCCCGGGAGTATGAAATTTGTGAATGGGGGTAACTCCTCATTCAGTTCATCAATATAAGCTTCCATTTCGTCAATCGACTCTGCCTTTAGTACCCAACCAACTTTTTTTCCGTATGGAGTGGCCAATTCTGCCCCAACATGAAATAAATCAGTTTGGATCTTATGAAACTCCACTAACAATTTTTCTTTACCCGAGAAATTTACATCATTTAAATAACTAAGCCCCAACCCAATCATAGAATTCCCTTCATCGCAGGTTCCATACGCTTCAACACGTTGGTCAGTTTTGGATACACGTGTTCCATAAACTAGAGAGGTTTGTCCCTTGTCACCTGTTTTCGTATAAATTTTCATCTTAATACCCCTTCCTTATATCAATTCTATTCACATAATCATCATGCTTATGATTAATAAACCGCTGAAAGTTCTCTTCAAATATAGTAAATGCGCGAGGTAAGTATTTTTTTGAACTACTCGAAGTATGTGGTGTAATGGTTAGATTTGGATAAGACCAAAGCTCGCTGTTTTTATTCAAGGGTTCATCCGGAAAAACATCAAGCACCATATGACCGATCACTTGATCATTCAACACCTCATGAATTGTCTCTTCTTTCATTAAATCTCCACGGCCAATATTGATAAACATCGCGTCGTTCTTCATCAATTCAAAGTGTTTGTATTTTAAAAGGCCCTTAGTTTCCGAAGTACTCGGTAGTACAGACACAATAAAATCTGCATTCGGTAGGGTATCCTCAATTTGAGACACTTTGATAGTATCATCAAAATATGAGCTAGGGGAATTACCACTACGATTCATACCAATCGTGTTCATTCGAAAAGATTTGCCTAATCTGGCTATTTCATTCCCAATTGCACCAGTACCCAATACGAGAAGAGTTTTCTCATTAAGCTCACCAAAGGGGAGCTTCTTATTCCATATATGATTACTTTTATTTACTGCCATTGTCGGAAATTGCTTTATATAAGAAAGCATCATTCCCATTACATACTCTGCCATCGGAATGGCATGAATCCCTCTTGCATTTGTAACCATTATATCCCTTTCCCTAATGGGATCAAAAGGTAATTTCTCTAGCCCAGCTGACATAACGCTGATCCATTTCAAATTCGAGGCCTCGTTCATTAGTTCTTCATCGAGATCTTCTCCATATGTAATGAGCACATCCATTTCATTAATCAAAGATCCTGCATTTTTCATACCTTTACAAAAGTGAAACTCATACCCCTTGTACGATTCAACCAAACGCTCCCGAATCTCCGCCGGAGGATAAATTGTAGAAACAATCTTCATCCAAAAACCCCCTTTATCTACCTAACATAATAACATCTTTTCCCAAAAGAAGAAGCTGAAGGGCCTTGGTCAGGAGTGAGGTGCATAAGACGAAGACACGTAGGGGACGGGTCTCCCCCGCAGTGACTTTGCTTATGTCCCGAACTCCTAGGTCCTGAAGCTGGATTATATAAAAAGCTGAAACGGCTTGCCCAGAAGTGAGGAGCATAAGACAGGGCCTTGGAAGGAGGCGTTCTTTCCTCCTGCAAAGGCCATGCTTATGTCCTGAACTTCTAGCCGTTGAAGCTAGATTAAATAAGAAGCTGAGACGACTGAATTAAGGAACGAAAACTAAATACACCACGTCCTGTGGCAACATACTTGTTCTTACAATAAAAAAACGGACAGCTAGTTCATCTGCTGTCCTTCAATGTTGTATGAGGAGGTATTCCCTGATTCTATCCTATTCAAAATAGCTTGTTGTGCTTGGTCTTTTGCCGTGATTTTATAAAAACAGACTGTTATTGCTCTAAAAGTGAAGCAGGATTTAATCCTTTTAATTCAGGGTGTACAAATACTCCATCTTTCCTGATCAATTGTCCATCAAAATAGATTTCCCCTCCGCCAAATTCAGGTCGTTGAATAAGCACCATATCCCAATGGATAGAAGATACATTGCCATTGTCGGCAGCTTTATAGGCTAGGCCTGGAGTAAAGTGAAGGCTCCCGCAAATTTTCTCATCAAATAAAATATCTCCCATCGGATTTTTAATCAATGGGTTGACTCCCAATGCAAATTCCCCAATATAACGGGCACCTTCGTCGATATCCAAGATTTTATTAAGTTTGTCCTCTTGGTCCGCTTTGGCTTCAATTATTTTTCCATCTTTAAACGTCAAGCGAATATCTCTAAAGGTAGTCCCTTGATAAGGACAAGGCGTATTATAGGTAATGGTTCCATTCACGCTGTTTTTAACAGGTGCTGTATACACTTCTCCATCCGGTATATTTCTTTCCCCAAAACACATCACTGCTGGAATTTCTTTAATAGAAAAAGAAAGGTTCGTTCCCGGTGAAATAATCCGCACTTGATCCGTTTGTTCCATTAATGCCTTCAACGGCTCCATAGCCTCCTGCATTTTGGCATAATCAATTGCACAAACATCAAGCAGAAAATCTTCAAATTGAGTTGTACTCATCCCTGCTTTTTGAGCCAGTGATTTAGTTGGATAGTTCATTAATACCCAACGACAATTATTAATATAATAATCAACGACTGGCTTCATTACTTTTCCACTGAGCTGAAATTTTTCTGATGGAATCTCAGCAAATTCCGCATCATTCTCTTCACCAACCACAACAATAACAGCATCCATATCTTTGAATTTCTTCATGTCCCAATTAGCCATAATTTCGAGCTGTTCCTGACTATACCCTTTCGCTACATGTTTATGAATTTCATCATCCAGCATTTGAACAAACGGATAGGCTCCAAGCTCGTAAGCTTGATCGACTAATTCTATCAGTAGCGGTTTGGTAATGTAGTGGCCTTCTATCAATACTTTTTCACCCTTCTCCAATCGAACTGAGTGGGTAAGAAGTTGTCTTGCTAATTTTTTAATTCGTGGATCTCTCATACTTTTTCCACCCCTTTTCTAGGTTAATGTAATCCCTATTAATAAATATACATACTTTCCTCTGCTTATCCTTTAGTTTTAAAAAAAGCAGGCATAAAAAATGCCTGCTACATACGTTCTATTAGGATAATTCATTTTTAATAAAGGTTAAAGCCTCTTCCACATGCCCTTTTACCTTCACCTTTCGCCACTCTTTTACCACCGTACCCTCTTTATTAATGACGAATGTAGACCGCTCGGTTCCCATATATTCATTTCCAAAATTCTTTTTCAATACCCATACACCATATGCTTTAGATAATGTATGATCGGGATCTGATAACAATAAAAACGGAAGGTTATGCTTCGTTTTAAATTTTTCATGCTTGTCCACCGGATCAGGACTAACTCCAACAATAATCGTATCCAATTCTGCAAATGAAGCATGACTTTCTCTGAAATCACAGGCTTCAGTCGTGCAACCCGGTGTCATATCTTTAGGATAAAAATATAAGACCACGTTTTTTCCCTTGAAATCAGCTAATGTAACCTCTTGGCCATTATTTCCCTGCAGCTTAAATTCTGGTGCCTTGTTACCAACTAAATTACTCATAAGCTCACTCCCTTAGTTTGTTAAAAAATTTAGAAACAAATCGTTCTATCATAACTATACCTAATTTTAGTTCATTTTTGCATGATCAAAGTCAATAGCCGTCCTTACTACAAAGGCAGCTGGCAAAGCATAACCAATTAAAGCTTCAAGCGACGCAATCCATCTGCCAAATCCCACAGGAACCATGTCTCCGTAACCAACAGAGAGCAGGGTCATTGTACTAAAATAGAAGGAAGAAGCAAGTTTCGTTAAAATTCCTCCCACTACAGGTAGCCCGTTTAAATGAATAACTGGTCCAAATTTTATTTCCAACAGGACATACAATAATCCAAAACCTATTAGTATTGTGAAGTACACCGTAATGATCCAATAAAGATAATCAAGTGAAATCCGTTCAGTCCTGGTTGGGTCGGTTGGCATCAATAGACCTCTTAAGCTCATTAGTAATGTAATAATGACTGCAAAAAATAGGATATAGAACAAAGGTAACACCCCTTTTTATCATGAACAACATTTGTAATATATACGCTTATATAGGCATACCTATGATTGCTTGTATGTGAATCAATTGGAATGAATGGATCACAATGTACAAGTAAATAATTCCAGTGCTACAATATAGCAGGTAAAGATGAAAGGGGAAATATAGAATGAATCACGCTCAATCAGAAACATTGCATACTGAAGCTATGCAACACATCGTTGGCGGTGTCAACTCACCATCCAGATCTTTCAAGGCTGTTGGCGGAGGATCGCCAGTAGCAATGGAGAGAGCAAAGGGTGCTTATTTTTGGGATGTTGACGGCAATCAATATATTGATTACCTTGCTGCCTATGGACCTATCATTACTGGACATGCCCATCCACATATCACAGAAGCTATTACAAAGGCAGCTGAAAATGGCGTCCTTTATGGGACTCCCACTCCCTTTGAAGTGAAATTTGCAAAGATGCTTAAAGAGGCTATCCCTTCAATGGATAAAGTGCGATTTACAAACTCTGGAACCGAATCAGTTATGACAACGATCCGTGTAGCAAGAGCCTATACAGGAAGAGATAAAATCATTAAATTCGCAGGCTGTTATCACGGACATTCCGATCTTGTTTTAGTAGCTGCCGGATCCGGCCCTTCTACACTTGGTACTCCAGATTCAGCCGGTGTACCAAAAAGTATCGCACAGGAAGTTATCACTGTTCCTTTTAATGATATAGATGCTTATAAGGAAGCAATCAATAAGTGGGGAAATGAAATTGCAGCTGTTTTGGTTGAACCGATTGTCGGTAACTTTGGTATTGTTGAGCCTAAACCCGGTTTTCTAGAAGCTGTTAATGACATTACTCATGCAGCAGGAGCACTTGTTATTTATGATGAAGTAATTACGGCTTTCCGCTTTATGTATGGTGGTGCCCAAAATCTCCTTGGTGTGGAGCCTGATATGACTGCACTTGGAAAAATAATCGGCGGTGGGTTGCCAATTGGTGCTTATGGCGGAAAGAAAGAAATTATGGAAACTGTTGCTCCCCTTGGACCTGCCTATCAAGCAGGCACAATGGCTGGAAATCCAGCTTCCATGTTAGCTGGAATGGCATGCCTTGAAGTATTGAAAGAAGAAGGCGTATATGAACGCCTTGACCAACTTGGTATGAAACTGGAGCAAGGGATCCTTCAGGCAGCCGAAGAACATAATGTTTCTATTAAAGTTAATCGTTTAAAAGGTGCTTTGACGGTTTATTTTACTGATTCCACTGATGAGATTAGTAATTATGCTCAAGCAGAAGCTACGAATAGTGAAGTATTCGGACGGTTCTTTAAACTTATGCTTGAACAAGGCATAAATTTGGCACCATCAAAATATGAAGCATGGTTTTTAACAACCGCTCACACAGAAGCCGATATAGAAGCAACCATTAAGGCAGTACATCACGCATTCAAATCATTATAAATACAATAAGATGAATAAATATACACATTATCAATTCTGCTTTTGGTAGCAGAATTGATAATAACCCCTTTTAGTAAGCGCTTACATAAAGATTTTTCGATTTTAATAACCATATAATGTTTATTTTTCAATAAAACGTAATGTATATTTAATTGATTTCTGAAAATTCTAATGATAATATAAATCTACTAGTTACTGATTATTCAAAACCCTCAAAATCTGTATTTCCTTCCTCATCAGTTTTCCAAAGTAAACAAAAACCACAAGTTAAAGCAGGAGGTGAACCGGCATCGAATAGGCGCAAGCTTATAGTTGCCTAATTTATGAACCCAAAATGGAGTCCTAGTACGTTTATCAATTACCGTGAATCAGAACATGATGCTTGCGGAATTATTGCATGTATTGAAAAGAAAAGAATACCTACTCGAGATAATATTTTTGCGTGTATTGATGCCCTGGTTACCATGAATCATCGGGCCGGTTTTATAAACGGTGAAGGTGATGGTGTTGGTATTCACATAGATATCCCCCGTCTTTTATGGAAAGAGAAGCTAAAAAACTCGGGTGCAGATGCTGCTTTGGCTGATCATACTCATTTTGTAGTGGGCCACTTTTTTATTAAACGTGAGGCGGAGAAACAACAAACTATTGAGGAAATAATCAAACTAGCAAACGAAAAAGATTTAAAAGTGATCTATGTATCTGATGAAGCCTATTCTACTGATGCATTAGGTCCAATAGCTTTACAGGAAAATCCTATTTTTCTACAAATCGCTTTTATGGCAAATGAAGATTTAAGCGAACCCACATTAACAACATTGTTATTTGATTTAACGATCACAATCGAGAAAAACAACCACATCCATGTATCATCGCTCAGTCAATATCATGCCATATACAAAGTGATGGGTGCTGGAGATATTTTACCTAAATATTATCCAGACCTAGCAAGTCCATTAGTCGCTTCGACAATGACGCTTGGTCATAATCGTTACTGTACAAACACACTATCCAGTTTCTTTCGTGTTCAACCATTTAGTGTCCTTGGCCATAACGGTGAAATCAATACAATTGCCAAATTGCGCGACGAAGCAAGTATGATCGGTGTTCCATTAGTAGATGGCGGCAGCGATTCACAAGATTTAAGTCGCACATTGGAGACATTCATTTATCGTGAAGGGTTCTCTTTATTTGAAGCGCTTGATATTATCTTCCCTCCAATAATTAATGAAATAAAGGAATATTCGCATGACCTTCAGGATTTATATACTTATTTGCGTGAAAGCTGGGGCCATTTTGCACAAGGCCCGGCAGGTATTATTTCCCGTCACGGGGATGAAGCTGCTTTCTCTGTGGATTCACTTGGACTACGTCCACTTTGGATGATGGAAACGTCAACCTCTTATTTGTTTGGGTCTGAGCCGGGTGTTATTTCAACAACAGAATATGTAGCTGATCCCAAACCAATTGGTCCGGGAGAAAAGGTTGGATTAAAGTGGAATGGAGATTCAATAGAACTATATGAATATACCTCTTACCAGGAGGAAGTTTATAAACGGTTTAGCGATCGACTCAACTTTAAAGAAGCTTGCATACGCTTAACACCTCCTGATGTCAAAAAAGGAATTGTTGCACAGGAAGATGCGAAAATCCAAAATGGACAATATAAAGCGTTTGGATGGGAACGAGACCATATTCAGCTTATTGAGCAAATGGCTGAAAAAGGCGCTGAGCCAATCCGTTCACTTGGGCATGATGCTCCTCTGGCAGCACTCAACTCAGATCGTAAAAATATTGCAGACTTTATTAAAGAAAGTGTAGCAGTTGTTACAAATCCGGCCATTGACCGTGACCGGGAAATGGAACACTTTTCTACGCGTACAGTTATTGGTAAACGCCCTTCCTTGTTTACAAATAAACCAACATTAAACACAGTGATTGAGTTATTAACACCTCTTCTAGCTGAAGGAAAAGCTGGACAGGATTGTGCACAATTTGTAAAACAGCCTTCTTATGAACAGATACAACAATTATTTATGGATACTCAGGAATTACAAACGATATCCATGACATTTTCTGATGATGAAACGATCAAGGAAGCTCTGGATCGAATCAGTCAACAGGCTCTTACCGCTGTTTCAGAAGGGTGCGTTCTTCTCTGCCTGGATGATGAATTGGCTCATAAAGAAGGACATTTATGGATTGATCCCACCCTTGTTGTCGCTGAAGTCGATAAAGTTTTAGGAAAAGCCGATAAACGCAGAGATTGCTCCATTCTGGTACGCTCTGCAGCGATTCGTAATCTGCATGATATTATGGTTATTTATGGTTTAGGAGCTAACTTGATTAACCCCTATTATCTATTCCGTACCGTTACAGATGAACAGCCTAAACCAGTTATCAATCTATATAACTCTTTAACGAAAGGGTTAGAAAAAGTAATTTCAACCCTTGGCATTCACGAACTTCGTGGTTATGGACGTTTATTCTCCTCTATCGGATTGCATGAAGAAATTGCTGAGACACTCAAAATTGTGAACTTTTTTGGCTCTAATCAGTTAATCTATCAATTCGATCAATTAAAGGAAGATGCGAAACAGCGTGCAATAGACTATGCCAATGATAAAGAACGGGTCGGCAAGACTTTCCATCTGTTTCCCCGAATCTGGAAAGCAATTGGTGATGTAGCTTCGACAGGAGATTATCAGGCTTATGGTGAAAAAATCTCAGAACAAGAAGAACAAAATCCGACGACTATCCGTCATTTAACAGATTTTAAGAAAGTCGATCAAACCATTGATCCAGGAACAGTCGACATTGGAGTTGGTGAACATAGTCTTCCATTTGTGATTTCGTCAATGTCTTTTGGTTCACAAAATGAAACAGCTTTCCGTGCCTATGCTGAAGGGGCGGATCGCCTCAATATGATTAGCATGAATGGTGAAGGTGGAGAGATCAAAGACATGCTAGGCAAATACCCACGCACGCGCGGTCAGCAAATAGCCTCAGGTCGTTTTGGTGTAAATGCGGAATTATTGAATTCCTCCAATTTACTTGAAATCAAAATTGGCCAAGGAGCTAAACCAGGTGAAGGCGGTCACCTGCCAGGTTCTAAAGTAACGTCAAAAATTGCTGAAGCACGTAATGCAACAATTGGCTCAGATTTGATTTCACCATCAAACAATCATGATATCTATTCAATTGAAGATTTAGCCCAAATGATCCATGAGTTAAAAACAGCCAATGACCAAGCAAAAGTAGCTGTTAAAGTACCTGTCGTTCCAAACATAGGCACAATTGCTGTAGGGATTGCAAAAGCCGGAGCTGATATCATCACACTAAGCGGTTTTGATGGTGGTACCGGAGCTGCTCGTATTCATGCCCTTCAAAATGTTGGTTTACCAGTAGAAATTGGTGTTAAAGCGGCCCATAATGCTTTACTGGAGGCCGGGCTTAGACAAGATGTCGAGCTTTGGGCTGATGGTGGCCTTAAAAGTGCAAAAGATGTACTCAAGGTTATGCTTTTAGGCGCAAATCGTGTAGGTTTTGGAACACTATCTATGATCGCAATCGGATGTACAACATGCAGGGGTTGCCATCTTGACACATGTCATGTAGGAATTGCTACACAAATTGATTCTGAAGCTGAAGCTAAAGAACATGGCTTACGAAGATTTGTTCCAAGGCAATTTGATTTAGCAGTCCAAGGAATCATCAACCTCTTCACCGCCTTTGGCAATGAATTAAAAACACTTGCAGCTGAACTTGGAATTACTAATCTCCAAGATGCAGTCGGACGATCCGATTTATTGGTTCAAACAAAAGGAAAAGAAATGTTAGATTTAACATACTTACTTAAAATGATTGAACTTGGCCAGGTGACACATCTGGAAGCTGCTGCTTCAAGGGATGAGCTAGTCGTTCAAATGGCTGCTGTTGGAGCTGAATATTTGGATGCCAGTGTAAATAATTTGCATCAGTCCAGACAATATAAAAATATTAATTCTATACAGCGTGTTCTTGGAAGCCGTGTTTCCTGTCATCGAGTACGAGGCAGACTGGACGGTTCCTACACCAACATGGAACCTGTTAATCTTACTTATCAAGGTTCTATACCAGGAAACGGCTTAGGAGCTTACAATACAGAAGGAATCACAATTACAGTGGATGGTGGCTCTCAGGATGGTACCGGTAAAACTTCATTCGGTGGAATAATTGCGATTCTAAAAGGGATAGGCAAAGATGGAAACTATTATAATGGGTCCGTCGGAAAAGGATTTGGCTATGGTGCCCAAAAAGGGTTATTGATTGCCCAGGGTGATGCTGATGCACGTGCAGGAATCCGCCTATCAGGTGCTGATATGATTATCGGTGGTTCCTTAAAACGGGATATACCTGAGCAAGAAAACGGGAACATTGGTGTCTATTCAAACATTAAAGGCTTTGCCTTTGAATATATGACAAATGGCCGTGGACTTGTCCTTGGAGACCCAGGTCCTTGGATTTGTGCAGGAATGACAGGCGGCGTTATTTACCAACGTTACTTACCGGAACGCGGTTTAACCAAAGACGCGATCCAACGACGGATTGCCAAAGGAGCCCTTGTCTCTGTTGAAAAATTAAATGAAACAGGCATTGACGATATAACCGAACTACTCACAAATTATATCGCCATTCTAAAAGAGAATGGCCAAAACACTGTGGCAGAAGAACTGGCTCAATTGCTCCATAACCCAAGCCAACACTTCATCCAAATCGTCCCAGTCAAAACCCAAGCCGACCCATCTGTGTCTACAGAATAAAAAGCTGAGGCGACTGATTAGGAGCGACAAGCATAAGACAAATATTCGGAGGGAAGGTTCTTCTCCCGTAGAGTATTTGCTTATGACTCGAGCTCCTAGGAGCCGAAGCTGGATTAAGTAAAAAGCTGAAACGACTGCCCAGGCCCGACAAGCATAAGGAGCGGCACGTAGGGAGGCGCTCTTCCCTCCCGCAGTGGCTATCCTTATGACTCGAGGGACTAGGAGTTGAAGCTAGATTGAATAAAAAGCTGAAGGGCCTTGCCCAGACGCGACAAGCATAAGAGGAGGTGCGCAAGGAGAGCGATCTTTCTCTCCCGCAGCAGCTACACTTATGTCTCGAGCGTCTAGGCCCTGAAGCTGGATTTCCTAAAAGCTGAAGGGCCTTGACCAGGAGCATAAGAAAAAGGTACGTAGAGGACGTTTCTCCCCCGCAGTGGCTTTGCTTATGTCCCGAGCTCCTAGGTTCTCCAAGCTATTGTAAAGCTGAAACGAATCAACAAACGAATGTAGAGACCACCCGATTTTTTCGTGGGCGGTCTCTTTTATTCATTCTTAAATTTTCTTATTCTCCTCTAGGTGCTAATAAGCATGATATGGAAAATTACGTGTCAGCTGCATGTCTTTCTGGGTAAAGAGAAAAGTAGTCAAAAGAAGTATTTTACCTGTATATCTTGAACATCTAGGCAAAACCCTGTATAGTACAGTCATGCTTTAGATATAAAGAGAAAAATGACCGTAAGCAACTATGAATAAAGGAAGAGGTAGTTTTTATGAAGGTTGGTGCCCGCGTCTTTAAAACGGGGATAGCCATTGTGATTGCCATTTATGTGGCGACAGCATTTCATGTACCAGCCCCCGTATTAGCCGGTATATCAGCTGTATTTGCTGTTCAGCCTACCATTTACCGTTCGTACAGAACATTAATTGATCAAATCCAAGCAAATATTATCGGATTTCTCATTGCGATTTCGTTTGTATTATTATTTGGTAATGAGCCCTTATTAATAGGGTTGGCTGCCATTATAACAATTGTAATTAACTTACAGCTTAAAAATGAAAACCAACTGACTATTTCACTTGTAACATTAATTTTAATTATGGAGCAACAGGACGGTAATTTTACTGAATTCGCATTTTGGAGAGTCGCTGCCATTCTAATTGGGATACTGTCAGCATTTATCGTAAACCTTGTTTTTCTTCCTCCAAAGTATGAAACAAAACTGTACAAAAGGATCAGCAGTACAACCGACGATATTTTACAATGGATAAGAATCGGTTCTCGAACCTCAACCGAACATTATCTAATGAAAAAAGATATTAAACGTATCAAAGAAAATGTTGCTAAAGCTGATACCCTGTATTCCCTTTATCAAGAAGAACGTGAATCTTACTGGAAAAATACAGTTGCCAAGTCTAGGAAACTTGTAATCTACAGGTATATGATTGCTACTAACAAGCGTGCACTTGATATTTTAAAAAGATTACATCGCTTTGAGAATGAATTCCATCAAATGCCTGAAGATTTTCAAATACAGGTACATCATCAATTAGATTTGTTGTTGAGAAAACATGAACATATTCATCTGAAATTTTTAGGAAAAGTAAAGCCCGGACAAATGCTTGAAGAACCTACTGACAGTTATAATAAACAATTGCTGATTGATATAGTAAAAGGTTTCCGATTAAATACAGACGAAGACTCACCCGTACACTACCATATGGTTACGCTCATCTCTTCTATGCTTGAATATGGTGATTATTTAGAACACCTCGAGATGCTTGTAAACAGCTTTCACTGTTATCACAAAGCAGAGAATAAATCAGTTCAGCTTACCGATGATGATCGATTATAAGTTGTCATTAAAGGACATCCTAAAGGCCAGTAATTACAGCCCTTTAGGATGTCCTTTTTTTATATTCCCGCCTTGCTTCGTCCATACTTTCTCCCCCTCTTTTGTCTCTATGGATTTTACTCAAGGGTAAAAATCGGTAAAGTTATTTCCATCTTCCTTATATATCTTCAAATTCACTATAAAGTCCCTCCAGCTTAACTGAAGTTATCTGTAATATAAAAGGAGGTTTCCCCCATTGAATGAAGAAAACCTCCTTTGAAAGCTTACATTTTTTATCCCCTAAGCACGAGCTAATCTTTAAGTGGTAAAGTCCAGCTCCTCTGTATTCCAGTAAAACAACTATGCATCTAGCTGTTGCAC
Source organism: Pradoshia sp. TA40_28 (assembly GCF_059694525.1). Taxonomy (NCBI): domain Bacteria; kingdom Bacillati; phylum Bacillota; class Bacilli; order Caryophanales; family Bacillaceae; genus Pradoshia; species Pradoshia sp. TA40_28. The sequence continues at coordinate 19,654 of NZ_JCATZO010000018.1, read as the reverse complement.
CTGGAAAAGATTATAATAAGCTCCTTCTTTAGCCATCAATTCCTGATGTGATCCTATTTCGACGATTCGGCCATGTTCAATCATGACAATTCGATCTGCATGTGTAATGGTCGATAATCTGTGCGCAACGATAAAAGTAGTTCGATCACGAGAGAGTTTTTCAAGTGCCTCCTGAATCAGGTGCTCACTTTCCAAATCAAGTGCAGACGTTGCCTCATCCAAGACAATAATGGAAGGATTTTTTAAAAATACACGTGCAATCGAAATACGCTGCTTTTGACCTCCGGATAACTTGACGCCCCTCTCGCCTACCTTAGTCTCATATCCACTTGGTAAATTGCAAATAAAATCATGGGCATTTGCCGCCTTTGCAGCCTCATATACTTCTAATTCTGTCGCATCAGGCTTTCCGAGTAATATATTCTCACGAACCGATTCACTAAACAAAATACTGTCCTGCATTACCATTCCTATGTTATCCCGCAGCGAGCGAACCTGAACGTCTCGAATATCTACTCCATCCAAAAGAATTCGCCCTTCTGTCACATCATAGAACCTTGGAATCAAGCTAACCAGAGAAGATTTCCCTCCCCCGCTCATGCCAACAAGCGCTATCGTTTCTCCTCGTCTCACCTCGAGATTAATATCCGTTAGTGCCATGTTTTCATCCTCACCATAAGAGAATGATACTTGATCAAACGTAATAGTCCCCTGAACATCTTTACATGGACGTGCTTCAGGTTTGTCTTCAATATCATATGGAACATCCAAAAATTCAAACACACGGTCCATGGAGGCAAGTGACTGAGTCAGTGTAGTGGATGAGTTCATCAATCTACGCAAAGGTCCGTACAACAAGTCGATATAGCCAACAAAAGCAACCATTGTTCCTAATGTCATATTCCTATTGATGACCTGATATCCTGCAAAAAGAATAACGATTAAAGGAGCAATATCCGTAATCGTATTAACAGCTGCAAATGATTTGGCGTTCCAATTAGTATGTGTTAATGCTTTTTTTAGAAAATTCCCATTCACTTTATTAAATTGCTTTTGCTCATGGTCTTCAATAGCAAAGCTCTTAATAACTGCCATTCCTTGGACACGCTCATGCAAATATCCCTGTACCTGAGCAAGCGCCTGCGATCGATCTCGCGTCAATTCTCGCAGTTTTCCAAAGAAATATTTAATGGAAAATGCATAGAGTGGCAATAGAAGCAATGACACAAGGGTCAATTTAACATCAAATGTTAGCATAATCCCAATTGCAATTAAGATCGTTACTAAATCAAGCCAAACATTCATCAGACCCGTGATAACAAAATTCTTTGTTTCCTCAACATCATTAATGACTCGGGAAATAATTTCCCCTGCTTTCGCATTGGAGTAATACTTAAAGCTTAATTTTTGTATATGGCTGAACATTTTATCGCGGATATCAAATAAGATTTTACTTGATGTCCATTGCGCAAAATATTGGCGATAGTATTCTACCGGAGGCCTTACTACCAAAAAAATGAAAAACATGAGTGCCATTATCATATAGAGCTTCCTCAATTGTTCTCCTTTTTGCAGACCATTGGCACCAATAATATCATCAATTACATAGGCCAATAAGGCAGGTGTCAGCAACGGAATCGCAAATTTTACAATACCAATTAAAATCGTACCGATGATTTGCCACTTATAAGGCCGGACAAACCTCATATACCTCTTTATACTATTCATTGAGTGTCTCTCCCATCAAGCATAAAAACCTGTCCCTAAATAAGACAGGTCTCTTCTTCAACTTTTGATCGTTAAATACCGTTTATACCAATTATGAACGAACTCCTGAGAAAACGGTCCCTTCTTCGCTCGAATCATACTGATCAGCTTTTCCACATTCCTTCTGAGAATATGGTCAATGACATTAGGATAGCCCATCTGCAGTTTATGCTCTTCATATTCATCTTCATCCAAAAGATTATAAGTCATATCAGGGTATACCTTAATATCAAGATCGTAATCGATATATTTAACCGCTTCCCCATCGAACACAAATGGAGAACTTAAATTACAGTAATAGTAAATTCCATCATCACGTAGCATACCGATGATATTAAACCAGTACTGTGAGTGAAAGTAGGTAATAGCCGGCTCTCTTGTCAGCCATGTCCTACCATCAGATTCGGTAACAAGAGTCCGATCATTGCAACCAATTACAATAAATTGGGTACCCTTTAAAATGGTCGTCTCCTGCCAAACCCGGTGTATGTGTCCATTATGTTTGTAACTGTGTATTTGAATTTCTTCTCCTTCTCTCGGTACTCGCACGTTGTATTACCTACTTTCTCTCCCTATAGGGCAGGGCACTTATATACCGTCTCTGTGTTCGTATTGACAATATATTAACCGTTAAATTAAGATACCTTTTTCCGTATTCTTCTATTATTATAACGATTCATATACAATTTTAAAACAAAGAGCCATCATGAAAAGAGAGATAAGCCGAAAATTATTGAACATAATGTAACCACTATGCACTTTTGGTCACCTTTTTCATATGAAATATTAATCTTATAACCAGAAAAAAACGTTTGCAAACATGGATTCTTCAATTATGGAGGGATAGGAAGAGGAATAAAATAAAAGAACATCTCTACAGATGCCCTAAATGATTGTCAATTTACATGATTTAATATTTATTTATAGTTCCGAGAACGATTTAGATTGGTAACTTTCAATCACTTTTTCCGTTAATTGCATGAAAATAGTTTGTATTGTATCTAATTCTTTCTTCATCTCATTTATATCATCCTGGACAGTAAGTAAATCAGCATGGTTCTTTCGATTCCTCAATTCCTCCTCTAAATCCATATAACGGTCAAGTTCCGTTTGCATATGTAGTAGCTTATCCATAATTTCCATCTGTTCATTGACCAACTCTTCAAAACTCTTCATACTTTACACCACCCAAAATAAGTATAAGAATACATTTCTCTACTAAGTACAAAATACCTTTGACTTATTCTGTAGCCTTCTAAGAAGTTTTGTCGAGCATATTAAAAAGCACTTGCCTACTACTGGCAAGTGCTTCTCTTCGTAAAGTTTTACATTATTGTTGTCCGAAGTTTCCGGAGTTTTTAGCTTTGTTTTGCTCCGCTTTAGCGTTAGCTTGTTTCACGGATTGCACATCAGTTTCACTTGCAAATTCAGTACCAAATTGACCTTGGCTTTGGCTTTGACCTGCAGATTGTGCGTTTTGTTGTCTCACTGTGTTAGCATTTGTTTTTGAACTGTTGTTAGCCATTAATATCACCTCCACACCTATTAATGTATCCAACAGCCGTTTTCATATACAAAAAATGACTACCATTTTTTTCTAGATTACCTTCCTTTATTCATGGCACCCTATATAGACAGATAATATGAAATGAGGCGTAAATGAAATGTTTGTAGGCCGAGATATGTCAGAGTTATCCATGATTCCTAAACAAAAATGGAAGGATGATGAATTGGAATATTACCATCATTCATTCCAGCAAATCATGCCCTATCTAAACGTAGAAGGACATACGATTCAAAGAGAGATTATCGAAGAGATTGAAAAAAGAGGAGGCTTAAAAAGACAAGAGGCTACCTGGACGCAGGGAACGCGAATTTCCTATGATTAATAAAAATAACCCGGAATTGCCTAACCCCACAATATATTTGGAGGTCACAGCAACCGGGTTATTTTTCTATTTATCCATTAAAGACGTAAGCTTCATAAATTTTTTGGTGAGATACAGGTAAAGCATATTGTTGGAAATCCTCATCTTTTATATAGGCCACTTTATGTGTATCGCTTTTAAAACTCTCCAGATTGCTTACAGTGGCTGTGTAAATATCTATTTCCCAAACGAGATGTGAAAACACATGATTAATATGGCCGATTGGAGTTAAATGGTCTAATTCAACCTGATTTTGTTTTGCTACCATTTCTTTTAGCTCTTTTACGTCCCCTGTTGTTTCATAGCTGGGGAATTCCCATAGTCCCGCTAAAAGACCCGTTTCCGGCCGTTTTCTAATTAAAATTCGTCCCTCGTCATCTGTTAGGACTAGTGCAGATAAATGGACGACTTTTGTCTTTTTCGCTTTCGTTTTAACCGGAAGCTCCTGTTGAATTCCTTGATTGAAGGCTTGACAATGCTCCCTTACCGGACATAGCAAGCAAGCAGGCTTACCCGGCAGACAAATCAGCGCCCCAAGTTCCATCAGTGCCTGATTAAATTCCGATGTCTGTTCAGGGTCTATTAATTCACGGACGGCTGTTTCAAATATTTTACGTGTGGCAGGCTTCGCTATATCATCATATATTTCTAATATCCTGGAAATCACTCTCATGACATTTCCATCCACCGCAGGTTCCGGAACACCATAAGCTATACTTAATATGGCACCAGCAGTATATGGACCGACACCTTTGAGTTTTTTGATTTCCTCAGGTGTATTCGGTACAACTCCACCGTAATTTTCCTTTACCTCTTTAACAGCACTGTGCAAATTCCGGACCCGGGAATAGTAGCCCAAGCCTTCCCATGCTTTTAAATACCTTTCTTCATCAGCCTCAGCAAAATCGTCCAGTGTTGGAAACCATTCCATAAAACGTTCATAATAAGGAATAACAGTATCTACACGAGTTTGCTGAAGCATGATTTCTGAAACCCAGACGCGATAAGGATCTTTATTTAATCTCCATGGGAGCTGTCTTTGTTCCTGTATAAACCAATCTATTAGATCTTTCCTAAATTTTTCTATATTACAACTAACAAGTGTCTTCACGTTTCCTCCTGTTTATGTTAAAAATTAATGGAATAGGGAATAAATTAAGTAATTACGAAAGGGGTTTTACAGATTCCCTTCATTTTAAAACAACATGACTGGTATGAAAAGTAATTAATATTTGGATAAAAACCTTAGTTATCTATCTCTTGAGAGTCAGTCTAAAAAAGGAGGAAGCATTATGGATACCGGTACACATCTGGTAATGGGCATAGCACTTGGCGGATTAGCGACATTGGATTCACAAGTTGCCGCTCATACATCTACAGCAACTGCCGTTATGATTGGTACCATCCTTGGCTCACAGGCGCCTGATATTGATACGGTTCTCAAAATGAGAAATAATGCAGTATATATACGTAATCATCGTGGGAGAACACATTCTATCCCATTTGTAATCCTATGGCCTATTTTAATTACAGCACTTATTGCCTTCTTTATTCCAGAAGCAAATGTCTTGCATCTATGGCTATGGACCTTTTTAGCAGTATTTCTGCATGTGTTTGTTGATATATTCAATGCTTACGGAACACAAGCTATTAGCCCTCTATCATCTAGATGGGTTGCACTTGGAATTATTAATACCTTTGATCCCTTTATCTTTGGGATTCATATCGCTGGTCTTATATTGTGGGCTTTCGGCCTCGATCCAGGTCCTACATTCGTCGTGATCTATCTTATTATTATTGGTTATTATATAGCCCGGATTTATGAATCCAGAAGCTTAAAAGCTCGTATACGCATACTAATACCTGATGCACGACGCATCACACTATCACCAACTATGCGTTATCATCGTTGGAAGATAGCTGTTACCACACCTAATAAGTACTATGTAGGAGTCGCTGAAAACCGCGAAATTCAGTTTTATGATACATTTGAGCGGATGCCTTTACCAGAAAGTCCAATATTAGATGCTGCATTAAAAGATGTGAACCTATCCGCCTTTGTATCTTTTTCACCCGTATACCGATGGGAAATGGATTATCAGGATCAGATGCATATCGTTCGATTTATTGATTTACGTTACCGAAGTAAAGGACGCTATCCGTTTGTAGCAATTGTCCATTTAGATGACGACTTAAACATCATTAACTCATTTACAGGATGGGTTTTTACAGAAGAAAAACTTCAAAAGAAATTAAATATGATCACTGGTTAATCAGGAATGCTTTCTCATGAATGAATGAGAACAATTTATGAATACTAATAAGGCATCTATTTCACAGTGAAAGGTGAGAGATACCTTGAGAAATAAAGCAAAAGGCTTTCCTTATGAACATGATAATAAATTGAATGGTGAACCTCGTGCCAAGCCTGAGTATGCATCAAAAAGAGCAGATGGCAGTACTAATACCCACCCCCAGGAGCGAATGCATGCTTCTGGAGAGCGAGATTCCGAATAAATACAAAAGAGCTTTCTTCAATAGCAGAAAGCTCTTTTTCTTCTTTAACTCAATTTTAAAAGTAAAGATATAGGTAGACCCTCTTCTTCACTTTGATGAAGTCGATACCCCCAAGCAAACACACCTTTTAAATAATCAACTTTAAAATATTCTCCCGGAGCACCATCTATACCGTAAATTTCACCAGTTGGAAAATCTGTCGGATCTAATGTATAAGCCTTTGCCATAACAGCTCTCCTTTTGTGTACGGCAAATTCATTAACCATTCCCAGCTGTTCAGCTTTTCTTGCTTTTTCATTTAAATCCGCCATTGTTTGACGAAGTTCAAATTCTGTCATCTCACTGAATTTTTTCTCCTGCATGCCCTTTCTCCTCTCAATACACCTCAAAATCTCCATTATCAATTCTTTCTTTACCCAATCCTAAGAAACGATTAATTAAGTCCATATCAAATCCCTTTCTAAAGAGGGCAGCTTTCATTTTTTGATTATAGATCAAATCGTCTTGTGCAGCATATTTCCTGTGAAATTTAGAACCGATTTTTATAAGACTCTCCCATTCTGCATCCAAGTCATCCACAGCGATTCTTTCAGTCACCGATTTAGCAAGGCTCATTGAAAAACCTTTGCGTACAATAAATTGAATCGATTTCTGTCTTGCTTCTTTATTTGAGCCCTTACTTTTATTTAATGTCTTACTCGCCCATTCTTCAGCATTTTCCCGTTGTAAATCATCTGTATATTGACTTAAAGCAGCCTGTCGATCCTTTTCTGGGATTCCTTTATTAATTAACTCTGTCCGAATCACATCCGGACCCTTTTTACTGACATTTATTTGTGTCCGCACATAAGCGTTTGCATATTCCTCATCATTGACATATTTATAATCACGAAGCTTATGCATCACTTCATCAATGACAGCCTGTTCCCATTCCTTCTCTGTCAAATACGTTGCAACCTCATATTCTGAACGTATCCGATAAGAAAGATAATTAACGGCAGACTGAAAAGCTTTTTGAATATGGTCACGATATTGAATTTCCATAATAGTTAATTCGTCGATCTCCATACCCTTTGAAAGTTTCATTCGGACAAGCAAATCATCGTCCACACTGAACGCATATTTTTCTGCCTGTCCTTCTTCTTTTAAGTATATATTAAAACGATTTTTATTCTTTTTTTGTTGTTCAATTTTCGAAATAAGCGGCATTACGTCTCGCCTCCTCTTTAAATGTAGCATATATCCTTATCTTAGTCTTTTCTTTGATTTGTGAAAATGGATTAAACCCTTCATTTATGGAAATTATAGGGATGAGACTATTATCGAAAGGAGCATGTACATGGATAAGAAGAAGCGAGATCAAATGAAGAACCGCCTGACCTCTACTCAGGAAGTACGATATCAAAAGGAATTCAAAGCAGCAGATCGTGCGGCCGGAAATACAGGTATTAAAGGAATTCGTCCATAAGCCTACCTTTTATTTACCAGAATAATGATTTATCTTTTGTTGCACTCTAATCAGGAAGATATTCTTCATTGGGAGGTAATCTATAATGGGCAGATATAACCATAACTTACTTCACGGCAGAAATAGGATGGCAAATGGGCACGTGCCACCAACCATAAAATCTGACGGACTAGATGTAGAATTTTCTGAGGCATTAGCTGACCATGATGATCTAGTTGCACAAGCTCGATCAAATGCAGCTGATGCACGTGCCAAAGCAAGAAAATAAACAAGAATTCGCTTGGGAATTTGTATTCCCAAGCGAATTTAAAAAACCATCCGATTCCAGAATCGAATGGTCCACCACAATTAACCGTTCACTTCGGCATATAAATTTGGTGCTATTAAATCCTGAGATTTAAAAATTTCATTAATTTTCTCGCTTCCAGAATTAAAGAGTTCGTCTGCCTGCTCCATATTGACATCAGCTGTGCCCGACAATTGAGATCCCTTTACTTTGTATGATTCTGAAATAGACGTTATAGACTTTTCAAAGTCCTTGCTATATTTATCTAAGTTCTTCGGTACTTTCACATCTTTTAATGCCTCAGCAACTGAGTTTGCTGACACAGCAGCCTTTTGTTTATCTTCCTCCGTTAAGACAGAAGGATCCTCGGCTCCCTCATAGGCATTTAAATCACTATCACTTCCATTAATCGTATTGGCAATAGAGAGATAGAAATCCAATAACTCACTTTTTACGTCCGTTGATGTTCCATTATTTGTTTCTTTTTTCGTTTCCTCTTTTGAAGAACAACCCATAACCATAACAAGCATGAATGTTATAACACTACATAACCATAAACCCTTTTTCATTCCTTTTGCCCTCTTTTCTCTATATTCACACTATTCAAACTGTTGCATGTAATATAATACAACTTTAGGAAGTATTCGTAAACACCATCATTTTACAATACCTGTAAATTGGTTATTATCTATGCTTTTTTCTAGAAATATTGTACTATTAAATGCGTATAGACCCATTAATTACAAAGAATTAAGAGTCAGGAGTATAGATAAATGATATTATCCGTAAAAGATTTAAGCCATGGCTTTGGAGATAGAGCCATCTTTAATAATGTTTCCTTCCGCTTGCTTAAAGGCGAACATATCGGCCTTGTTGGAGCAAATGGTGAAGGAAAGTCTACATTTATGAACATTGTAACTGGACAGCTGGAACCTGATGAGGGGAAAGTGGAATGGTCCAAGAAAGTACGTACTGGATATCTAGATCAACATGCAGTTCTTGAAAAAGGCATGACCATTCGAGATGTACTTAAAACAGCATTTCAATATTTGTACGATATGGAAAATGAAATGAATGACATCTTTGCCAAGATGGGCGATGCGTCACCTGAAGAATTAGAAGCTTTGCTAGAGGAATCCGGTGTACTGCAGGATATCCTAACAAACAACGACTTTTATATTATTGATGCTAAGGTTGAAGAAATCGCAAGAGGCTTAGGGCTGGATGAAATCGGTCTTGAACGCGAAGTCCAAGACTTAAGCGGCGGACAACGTACCAAAGTTTTGCTCGCAAAATTGTTACTTGAAAAGCCTGATATACTACTTTTGGACGAGCCAACTAACTACCTGGACGAGCAACATATTGAGTGGCTTAAACGTTATCTGCAAAATTATGAAAATGCCTTTATTTTAATTTCACATGATATTCCATTCTTAAACAGCGTAATCAATCTTGTTTATCATATGGAAAATCAAGAATTGACTCGTTATGTCGGCAATTATGATGATTTCATGAAAGTATACGAAGTGAAAAAACAACAACTAGAGGCTGCCTATAAAAGACAGCAACAGGAAATTGCGAACCTTAAAGATTTCGTAGCACGTAATAAGGCACGTGTATCCACGAGAAACATGGCAATGTCGCGTCAAAAGAAACTTGATAAGATGGAAGTTATTGAACTGGCGAAAGAAAAACCGAAACCAGAATTCCATTTCCGTGAGGCGCGTACATCAGGAAAACTCATATTCGAAACAAAAGATCTTGTAATCGGGTATAACGAGCCTCTTTCCAGACCATTGAATTTGCGAATGGAGCGTGGCCAAAAAATCGCTTTCGTCGGTGCCAATGGTATTGGTAAAACAACCTTACTAAGAAGTATCCTTGGTGAAATTAAACCAATTTCCGGTCAGGTTGAACGTGGCGAACACTTGCATATGGGATATTTCGAACAAGAAGTCAAACAAACTTCCAATAATACCTGCATAGAGGAAATCTGGCAGGAGTTCCCTTCCTATAATCAGGCAGAAATCCGTGCTGCTTTAGCAAAATGCGGACTAACCACTAAGCATATCGAAAGTAAAGTAGAAGTACTCAGCGGTGGGGAAAAAGCGAAGGTTCGACTTTGTAAACTGATCAATCGTGAACATAATTTACTTGTTCTCGATGAACCAACCAATCACCTTGATGTAGATGCTAAAGAAGAATTGAAGCGCGCTTTAAAAGCCTTCAAAGGAAGCATCCTGCTAATCAGCCATGAACCTGATTTCTATCAGGACATTGCCACGGATGTTTGGAACTGCGAATCTTGGACGACTAAAGTATTTTAATTAAATAATTAAGTACAATTACTACCCGTTAACTTTGTTAGCGGGTATTTTTTATCATGAAAGGCAATTCAACCTACACCTTGATAGTCAAGGTTTTTACCAAGATATAGACAAAGAAAAACCAAGCATCCCTTTTGATAGGTAAATGCTTGGTTTTTCTTTGTCGTTACGGTTTCAAAACAACCTTTGTACAATCATCTTCGTGATCATTAAAAAGGGAATACCCTTTAGCAGCATCTAGAAGTGGTATTTTATGTGTAACAATTTCAGTAGGATCTAGTTTTCCTTCTTCAATCATTTTGTATAAACGAGGCATATAATGCACAACAGGAGCTTGTCCCATCTTCATCGTAATATTGCGTGAGAAAAATTTCTCTAATGGGAACATATTATAGACTGATCCATATACGCCTGTAAGTTGCAGGGTACCAAATTTCCTTATTGCCTTAGTGGCAATTTGAATAGCACTCAGTGTCCCACCCTGTAATTTTAATTTTTGCTCCACTTTTTCAATGGCTGATTTTTTTCCGTCCATTCCAACACAATCGATGACGACATCTGCTCCACCCTGTGTAATTTCTTTTATATAGCTTCCTGTATCCTGATAGTTATTTAGATTAATCGTTTCGACTTTATTCATTTTCTCTGCTTGTTTTAAACGATAGTCCAAATGATCAACAGCTATAACCCGCTTAGCACCAGCCATGAATGCAAATTTTTGTGTCATTAATCCGATTGGACCACAACCGAGCACTACGACTGTATCATCAGGTTTTACTCCTGCATGTTCCACACTCCAAAGGGCGGTAGGCAACACATCAGACATAAATAATAAAGACTCATCTTCTAATTCACATGACTCTGGAATAACAAACGGCATATAGTTCGCAAAAGGAACTTTTAAATACTCTGCCTGGCCTCCAGGGTGGTTCCCATATCGCTCTGTAAACCCAAAATATCCACCTGTATCCTGATGTGGGTTGGATTCAGTATGATCACATTGGCTTTCCATCTCATGCTGGCAGTAATAACATTGGCCGCAGGATACGTTGAAAGGAATCACTACCCGGTCACCTTTTTTCACTTTTGTTACCTCAGGACCAACTTCTTCAACAATTCCCATGGGTTCATGCCCGATAATATAGCCATGTCTAGCCGGCATGTTCCCCTGATAAATATGAAGATCTGATCCACAAATAGCCGTGGATGTAATTTTGACAATGATATCATCGTTCTTTTGTATCCTTGGATCTTCCACTTCTTTTACTTCAATTTTTTTAGCGCCTTGGTAAGTAACTGCTTTCATATTTCATCCTCCCATTCAGTTTAGTACAGTTACCTTATTCCCGAACGGGAGGTTTCTTATGCGAAGTTTTATAAATTTTTTACCTATTCTTCATATAATAGTACAGGAACCAAACAGCATGCTGTTGCTCATCCTTAGCTGCGTCTGTAAACAATTCTCGGGCTGCTGTATTTATAGTTCCCTCTGCTACCGAAAGATAGAAATCCACTGTATGCTGTTCATCTTTTAACGCTGCTTCAAGCCCCCGGAGATAATCATCCTCACATAATTCTGACTGCTTTGGTTTCGGATCAATTCCTGAGAAACCAGTATAGAGAAGTACCAATTGTTTAAAGTGTTGGATCTCATCATTTCTGATTTCTAAAATTTGATTCCTCTCTTCTTCCGTTGGAGCAAGCTTAGCTAAATTTTCATAGCACTTAATGGCACTGTACTCCCCATTTATAGCTATTTGGGTTTGTTTTAGTAAATTATTTATTGGTTTCTGACTCGGTTGCATAGGTTCTCCCCCCTTTTTCTTTATGACCTATACTATGTAATTTTTAGTTGCGCTACTTCTACTCTGAGAAATATAACCAACAGGTTTTTGTTCATGTAAATCGGGTATATTAGTGCTGTAGCGGTAAAAAATAGAATCGTGGTTATCTTAGGACGTGGTTCCATTACATGAAACATATAATTGACAAATGAAATTCTATAGTATATACTAAGAAGATATAATTTTAAAGTAGTGACTTGCACATAGATATGTAAACAGATATGGCATTCTACAATTTATGTTTTTCGGAACACTTATTCACGCTGGATCGGCTTCGGAGCCGTAAGGATATAAGAGAGGTAGGGCTTATATCGTTTAAGTAAAAACGTCCAAGTGGAATAGATAACCGCGGCAATTTACATCATACACATAAACTAACACAAATAAATGACAGGTTGTTACTTTCATTTCAAAAATTATCTAAATAAAACGAATCAGGCTATGGCTTGGTTCGTTTTTCAATTCCATTATAAAAGGAAGACATCAAGCAGTTTGCACTCGATGTCTTCCTTTTTCTATATACGATTTATTTCTTATAATTATCTTTTCCTCTTAAATTGGGAGTATCATCGGTAACTGGATTAATCACAACTTTTACATCGCGTTGCGCTTCCACTAAAGGATCATCCGACCTTCCAAAGGTATCCCGATCGCCATATCTCTTCTGTGCTTCTGGATCAACTAAAATGAGAACTTTCCCTTTTTCTACATCTGAGGCATATTTCGTTGCCTTGTCTTTCGGGAGTCCTAAACCTACTAATGCACCGGTCAAACCACCCGCACCGGCTCCAGCTGCAATGCCACCTAATGTTGTCGCAATCGGTCCCGCTGCCACAATCGGCCCGATTCCAGGAATCGCCAATGCACCTATACCAGCGAGCAATCCTGTTAATCCACCTAAGATTCCACCTGTAGCCGCACCGGCTGCAAGACCATCATCTACATTTGTATGTGTTTTAGACGTAATATGATCGGCTTTTTCTTCATCCTTAACTACTACTGAAATGTCTTCTTTCCGATACCCCTGTTTCTGTAATTGCTCAACTGCACGTACAGCATCCTGTCCGTTCTCATACACACCAATAACATCCTTATTCATTACATTCATCCTTTCTTTTAAAAAGTGAATATATGGATCTTTAACAAGTGAATATATGGAATGTATACCCAGCTGAACATTTATTAATCATTTATTTACTCAAATCATTTGTTACTTACCGCCCAATTATGGGTAAGATATAATTACAATAGGGAATTATTTGGAGGAGGATTTGAGTATGATCATTATTTGGATTAGTATAGCAGTTATCGTTGGATCATTATTATTTCTAGGTATAAATGCTTTTCGGACATTTAAGGAAGCTAAACCAACTATTAATGAAATACAAGCAACCGTAACACGAATACAACAACAAACGGACAGTATTAAACATGAAACAGATCTTTTAACAGAAAGACAGCAAGCCATCATGAATGACGTAGAATATAAAAAAAGCGCTATTTCTTATCCAATCAATCAAGCAAAGAGAATCGTACCGTCTGCCAAAAGATTATGGAATAACACACCGGTGGCAAAATTGATTTCTACTAATAAATAGAATAGCCCCTACCTCGCGAAGGTTACATGCAGGGCAGAAAAATCAAAACGCATTTAAATTAAAATGCGTTTTTTTATTTTCACATAATGGAATTTTCTAAAAAAATTTTAAGGGTCTAAAGAAATTCTTATCAGCTCTGATAATGAATCTGTATTTTTTTGATTATATTTTCAGATATATAATTGATGAGTAGAGATTTTAAAAATCACCCAGAATCCGTTGGTTAAGGGGGCCTATTATATGATAGTAGGTATACACCATGCACAGATTAAATTCCTAAAGGTGCCGAAAATTAAGGAAAACATTTTTACTGCGAAGTTCTTGGTCTTCGTGAAATAGAAAAACCTGATTCTCTCAAGGGTCGTGGAGGTTTCTGGATAACAGTTGGAGATCGAGATATACATGTGGGTACAGAAGATATTGTTGAGCGATCAAAAACTAAAGCTCACATAGCGTATCAAGTAGATGATCTATCTTACTGGATAAAGCATTTAGAAAAACATCATATTCATATCATGAAAGGTAAACCCATACCAGGTTTTGATCGATTTGAATTTAGGGACCCTTTCGGAAACAGAGTAGAAATAATCCAGTTTATGTAGAACTGAAGTTGAGTATCAGAAAAAATAATAGCTTAGGGAATTCCTAAGCTATTTGAATCGAAGACATAATTATGTTGCCTTCGATTCTACACCTCTCCATTCGTATTATTTAAAAATCTTCAATAAATCGCTCAAAGAATGGATATGGTAATCTGCATTCTCAAGTTCTCCATCATCCGCGTATCCAAAATGGCAGGCTATAGCTGGTATTCCATGCTCTTTCGCCGCATCGATATCAGATGATCGGTCTCCGATCATAAAGGCATCTGATTTATTGAAATACTGAAAGTGTGCTGTTAGAATATCCTTTTTCTTTAGGCCACCAACCCCTTCAATACACAATGGTTTATAAAATAAATCGCTCACTTGCTGTGATTTCAATATTCCATTTAGATAGGCGGTTGAACAGTTACTTGCAGTTGATAAAATATGCCCTCTTCTTTTCAGTTCAGTTAATACTTCTCTGGCAAAAGGAAGCAATACATTTTCATTTTTTAGTGTTTGCAGTAATTTTTCCTCAGTATGACGCTGAATAGAAGTTGCCTCTTGTTCCATTGCATCCGGGGCCAATTTCCCAAAACTCTTTTCGTGGCAACCCAAATGCCGATTGTATCGCTTTTGGTTCAGGCACCTTTAAATGAGGATATTTCTTGATTTCAGCTTGAATAATAGGTATACTCAATCTCGTTGTCTCCACCAACGTACCATCAAGATCAAACAGTAATAAAGACATAAAAAAATCCCTCCGAACTTTTAAAAAAAATGACGAAAGAAACTTATGGAAATATTACTAAAATTGTTATATAATTCCTTTAACCTCTCAATTTATTCCATCGTCCCGTTACTAAGTTTATAGTTATGAAAAAAAGGGAATAGTAATGTACCCTCTCAACAGACAAACCGTCCATTAAAGAGAAACATCACTTCACTTATACTCTAAAACCTTGGAAATAAATCAATATTTTAGATTGACCAAAAGATGCACTTAGATGCGTCTATTAAACATTGTAAAATGAACAAAAGGAGTAGATTTATATGGTAAATGTTACAGTATTAATAGATTTTATGGGAAAAAGCTATCAAACAAATGTCCTTGCGCCGCGAGATACAGATGAATCAGAAATCAAACAATTAGCCTATGAGCAAGTTCGTAAACAATGGACACCAGTAGCTAAATAAAAATAATTGAATCAATATATACTCTAAGCTATCGATCCTTCGTCGGTAGCTTTATTTATTTTTCAATCAATATTCATACACTCTTTTAATTATCCCCTCAGCATCCGTGATTCAAATACTAAATACCATTTATCCTTTCTTTAAATAACTATATAAAGATTATATTTCCTCTCTTTACCACATACCAAAAATTCCATATAAAACCTATCCAAATATAAGTGTTATCATTTGAATTTTGGATATTTTAAATTTTATCATAATAGTATAAATACTTTATCAATATAATAAAATCATTCAAGAAAGGAGACTATCATGAAGAAAAAATGGACTTTATTCACCATGTCTTTGGCAACTTTATTGGCACTGGCAGGTTGTGACTCTTTAATGGTATTGAACCCCAAAGGGCCACAATCAAAGATTCTTTCCGACACAATTATTTTTTCAATGATTGTGATGGCTGTTATCTTAGTGGTTGTTTATACCCTTTTCATTTATATGATTGTGAAATATCGAGCATCTAAACAACCTATTGATTATGTACCTCCGTACGAAAAGGGAAATAAATGGCTCGAGATTATTTGGACCGCAATTCCAATTATTATTGTAATCGTCCTATCAGTTGTTACTGTCATAACCACCTTCCAAGTGGAAAGTACACCAGCTGGATATGAAGATGAAGAACCATTGGTGATTTATGCATCTTCTTCCAACTGGAAATGGCATTTCAGCTATCCAGAAGAGGGAATTGAAACGGTCAATTATGTAAACATTCCAACCGATCGTGAAATTGAATTTCGTCTATATTCCTTTGGACCAATCACTAGCTTTTGGGTTCCACAGCTATCAGGTCAAAAATATGCAATGAGTGATATGGTTACGACCTTAAGAATCGCAGCAGACGAACCAGGTTCTTATTTTGGACGAAATGCAAACTTTAGTGGTGAAGGTTTTGCACAAATGGAATTTGAAGTATTAGCCCAGTCACCAGAAGAATTTGATGAGTGGACAAAAGAGGTTCAGGAAACAGCTAATCCTTTAACTGAGAAGGAATTTAACAAGCTGCTTGATATGGAAGTAATGGGCAGAGCTACTTACTCTTCCACACACCTTGATTTCAGTCCGGCTCCTGTATGGCCATTCCATGAAAACAATGATGATGCAATAGATGGCACAGATACAGAAACGGATGAACACAATCATGAATAAATCAGGAAAGGAGATTTAACCATGAAATGGGATGAATTTTTTGTAACTGGCGATCCACTCATATATGGAGCAATGGTCAGTATAGTAGTAGTCGTGCTGGCAATCAGCATCTTTCTAACTTATACAAAAAGATATGGTTGGCTGTGGAGTGAATGGTTAACAACCGTAGATCATAAACGTATTGGTATCATGTATATACTTTCCGCGTTCCTTATGTTATTTCGCGGTGGAATCGATGCATTGATGATGCGTTTACAGCTGGCCACACCAAATATGGAATTCCTGGAGTCACAACACTATAATGAAGTATTTTCTACCCACGGAGTCATTATGATTCTTTTTATGGCCATGCCATTTGTACTGGGAATGATGAATATTATAGTTCCTTTACAAATTGGAGCCCGTGACGTTGCTTTTCCGGCGTTGAATGCCTTAAGCTTTTGGTTATTCTTTGTGGGAGCTATGCTTTATAATCTATCGTTTATCATTGGTGGATCTCCAGATGCAGGCTGGAGCGCCTACTTCCCTCTGGCAAGTAATGAATTTAGCCCGACTGTTGGACACAATTATTATTCAATCGCCATCCAGTTATCCGGTCTCGGTACACTGATGACGGGGATTAATTTTATCGTAACTATTATAAAAATGAGAGCACCAGGTATGTCCATGTGGAAAATGCCCGCATTTACTTGGTCTGCTTTGATTACATGTATTATTATTTTGTTCGCTTTCCCTACCTTCACCGTGTCACTCGCCCAAATGATGTTTGATCGATTATTTGGGACACAATTTTTCTCTACTACAAACGGTGGTATGGATATGCTTTGGGCAAACAATTTTTGGTTCTGGGGACATCCTGAGGTATACATCGTTATCTTGCCTGCTTTCGGTATTTTTAGTGATGTCATTTCTACTTTCGCACGCAAAAACCTTTATGGATATAAATCAATGGTATTCAGTATGATTGCCATCTCTTTACTATCATTCCTTGTATGGACCCATCATTTCTATACAATGGGACACAACGCAACAGTAAATAGTGTTTTCGCAATTGCTACCATGGCTATTTCTGTACCAACCGGCATCAAGATTTTTAACTGGCTGTTCACTCTCAGAAAAGGGAAGATTGTATTCCCTACAGCCATGCTATTCTCACTAGCCTTTATACCGATTTTTACAATCGGCGGTGTAACAGGGGTTATGCTGGCGATGTCCAGTGCAGATTATCAATACCATAATACTATGTTCCTGGTTGCCCATTTCCATTATGTATTGATACCGGGTACCGTATTTGGATTGATTGCAGGTACGTATTATTGGTTCCCAAAAGTTTTTGGTTTCCGTCTAAATGAAAAAATCGGAAAAATCAGTTTTTGGATGATTGCGATATTCTTTAATGTTACATTCCTTCCGCTATTCTATTTAGGCTTGGATGGTATGGCACGTCGGATGTATACCTATTCCGAAGGGACAGGCTATGGACCACTGAATTTAGTAGCAAGTATTGGAGCCGTAGGGTTAGCAATTGGCTTTGCACTGGTTTTCTATAATATTGTCTATAGTGCATTCAAAAGTCCGCGTGACAAACAGGCAGACCCATGGGATGCACGTACATTAGAATGGTCTATTCCTAGTCCGGCACCTTTTTATAATTTCGCAGTTCTGCCAAACGTTAAACATGTTGATCCTTTATGGTATTCCAAAACTCATAACGAGCCGCTTTACGAAGATAAAATACAACCTATCCATATGCCAAGCAATACAGGAAAACCAGTTATTATGAGCATTTTCTTCTTTCTCTCTGGTTTTTGCTTAGTATTCAGTTGGTGGATTCCAGCTATTATATTTGGGATTGGTGTATTCGTCACAATGGCTGCTAAATCCTTTGAACGGGATCCTGGCTATTATGTTTCTGTTGAGGAAATAGAAGGAACGGAAAAAGTATTGCGAGGTGAAAAACTATGAAGATAGATTCCTCTCTTCCATTGGAATATAGTACAGAACAAAATCAATTAAGAATCTTTGGATTCTGGTTATTCCTTGGTGCTGAGATTGCCTTGTTTTCTATGTTATTTGCAACATATTTTACGCTCCTTAATGGTATAGGTGATGGCCCTACCGCAAAAGAAATTTTTGAAATTAAAGGTGTAATTATTGAAACGATTGTCCTTTTAACAAGTAGCTTTACTTGTGGTCTCGCTATTCATAGTATGAGACTTAATTTAAAAAGACCGATGATTACATTCTTTATTATTACCATGCTACTCGGCCTTGTCTTCCTTGGTGTAGAAATCTTTGAATTTATGACCTATATCGATGAAGGCGCAACTATGCAAACAAGTGGATTTCTATCCAGCTTATTCATGTTGCTCGGTACACATGGAGCCCACGTAACGTTCGGGCTATTCTGGGGATTATGTATTCTGATTCAAATCATACGAGAAGGATTTACCGTAGCTACAGCCAATAAATCCTTTATCTTTTCTCTATATTGGCATTTTCTCGATGTCATTTGGATTCTCATCTTTAGCTTCGTTTATTTGAAGGAGATGATATAGGATGATAAAACAACTATTTCCACTCAAGCATGTTTTAGGATATGTTATTTCTTTAATCCTAACAATCATTGCGCTATCCGTAGCCTTTTATGATATATCCTTTACGGCGGGAATGGTAATTCTGTCCATAACCGCCATTATCCAAACAGCTGTACAGCTCTTCTTATTCATGCACGTTAAGGAATCTAAAGACAAGAGAACAATCTATTTAAGCATTATCTATGCTCTATTCGTAGCACACGCAGTTATCTTTGGAACCATCCTAACCATGATCTGGGGCCATGCCCACTAAAAAGTTGAGACGACTGGTCAGGCCCGAAAAGCATAAGACGAATACTCGAAGGGAGGGTTCTTCTCCCGCAGAGTATTTGCTT
>NZ_JCATZO010000017.1:0-37250 GCF_059694525.1 Pradoshia sp. TA40_28 | reverse complement strand
CGAGATTTTAAAAATCTCTTATTTTAGACTTGCTTGGCGTTTCGTTTTGTTTAGTTTTCAAAGAACAATCTGTGTTGTTGTCGTTTTGGCGACTTAACTATCATACCAAGTTAGCAACCTGTTGTCAACAACTTTTTTAATTTTTATTTGCGTCGTTCGCTCCGATTTGTTTACCGTAGCGGCGACGTTTATTAATATACCATCCTAGTTTTTATTTTGCAATACTTTTTTCGAAAAAAGTTTTGTTTTTTATTTAATAGTAGTCTATGAAGCATTCTCTATGATCTTATCTCCATATATTAATCGCTTCCCACCTTTTAGAAAACAAAGAAGAAGCTGCCTTGTTCAGGACAACTTCTTCTTACCATTTTATTTATGTCTCATTAATGGGAATAACAGTACATCACGTATAGATGGAGAATTAGTAAGCAACATAATTAAGCGATCCATACCAATTCCAAGACCACCAGTTGGCGGCATACCATATTCCAACGCTTCAATATAATCATCATCCATCATATGAGCTTCGTCATTACCTTGCTCACGTTCTTTAAGCTGTGCTTCAAAACGTTGACGCTGATCAATTGGGTCATTTAACTCCGTGAAAGCATTCGCATGCTCACGACCAACAATAAATAACTCAAAACGATCCGTAAAGCGTGGATCCTCTTCATTCTTTTTCGCAAGTGGAGAAATTTCTACAGGATGACCATAAATAAAGGTTGGTTGAATTAATTTCTCTTCAATTTTCTGTTCAAAGAATTCGTTAACAATGTGACCATATGTCATAGAGTCAGTGATTTGCACACCATGCTCCTTCGCAAGAGCGCGTGCTTCTTCCACAGAGGTTTCTTTCCAAAAATCTACTCCCACATATTCCTTAATGGCATCTACCATATGAAGCCTTGTCCACTTTGGCGTTAAATCTACTTCATAATCCCCATAAGGTATCGTAGTTGTTCCCAACACTTCCTTAGCAATATAGGCAATTACATTTTCAGTTAAATCCATTATGTCGTTATAATCTGCATAAGCTTCGTAAAGCTCAAGCATCGTGAATTCAGGATTATGTCTGGTTGACACACCTTCATTTCTAAATACACGGCCAATTTCATAAACTTTTTCCAGGCCGCCTACAATTAGTCTTTTTAGATGTAACTCAATGGCAATACGCATATACATAGGCATATCAAGCGCATTATGATGCGTAATAAACGGTCGCGCTGATGCTCCGCCTGCGATAGAGTGAAGCATTGGTGTTTCAACTTCAAGGAATCCTTGATCATCAAAATAACGTCTCATTGCCTGAATGATACGGCTGCGTGTTACAAATGTTTTTTGGCTTTCTTCACTTGTAATTAAGTCTAAATATCTTTTACGATAGCGCTCTTCAATATCTTTTAATCCATGATATTTTTCCGGTAGAGGACGAAGGGACTTTGTAAGGTATGTAAACTGGCTTACTTTTATTGAAAGCTCTCCTACTTTTGTTTTAAATACTGTTCCTTGAATACCTACGATATCACCAAGATCGGCCATAGTGAAAAGTTCATAGGCATCTTCTCCAATCGCATCTTTTCGTACGTATATTTGGATTTGACCGCTCACATCTTTGATATGGGCAAAGCCTGCTTTCCCTTTTCCACGCTTTGTCATAATTCTGCCTGCTATAGAAACTTCAGCATTTTTTTCTTCCAAATCCTCTTTTTC
Source organism: Pradoshia sp. TA40_28 (assembly GCF_059694525.1). Classification (NCBI taxonomy): domain Bacteria; kingdom Bacillati; phylum Bacillota; class Bacilli; order Caryophanales; family Bacillaceae; genus Pradoshia; species Pradoshia sp. TA40_28. Next base: position 35,540 of record NZ_JCATZO010000017.1, on the reverse strand, counting down.
CATATCTGCAAAATCATTAATGATTTCTTGAGCCAAATGTGTGCGTTCAAATTTCTTGCCGAATGGGTCAATACCCAATTCTTGAATTCGATTCATTTTGTCACGTCTGACTCTCAATTGATCGTTTAATTCTTCATAATTGCTCATATTATTTCCACTCCATCTCTATCGCGTATATGCTCTTCCTTATTTTATACAATATTAGAACCTAATATATAAAAATTATCATTACCTTTTCAAAAGTATCATAAAAACTGCCGGTTTTGCCGGCAGTTTTTACATACTTTATTATACAGTATATCAGGAACTGTCAAATCATCAAACAGCTTGAATAGCTTCCTGGCGTTCTATATCTTCCACCATTGTATAAAGAAGCCCAACTAGTTGTTCACGCGTGTCACACTCGTTGATTTCATTTCTGATTCTACCGCTGCCTTTAATCCCTTTTAAATACCAGGCTGCATGTTTTCTCATTTCACGCACAGCAATATATTCATCCTTCAAGGCAATGAGACGGTCAAGATGCAAGACACATACATCAATTTTTTCTCGTACAGATGGTTCCGGTAAAAGGATTCCACTCTCTAAATACTTGACCGTTTGATACATCATCCAAGGGTTGCCTAATGCAGCACGGCCAATCATGACGCCATCACAGCCAGTTTCTTCAATCATTCTTTTTGCATCCTGCGGAGTTTGCACATCGCCATTACCGATAACAGGAATATTGACAGCTTCTTTTGCCATACGAATATAATCCCAATTTGCTTTACCTTCATACATCTGGACACGAGTTCGTCCATGGACAGATATCGCACTTCCGCCGGCTCTTTCAACTGCCCGCGCATTTTCTTCAACAAAAATATGCTTGTCATCCCATCCGATTCTCATTTTAACAGTAACAGGCTTTTCTACCTTATTCACTACAGCCGAAACCATCTCATAAATCTTGTCCGGATTCAGCAACCATCTTGCTCCCGCTTCACATTTTATAATCTTATTAACAGGGCATCCCATATTAATATCAATAATATCTGCATTTGTATTCTTATCTACAAACTGTGCAGCCTGAACAAGAGATTCCTTCTCTCCCCCAAAGATTTGAAGGCTTAATGGCTTTTCACGCTCATCAACGTAGAGCATATTTAACGTTTTTTCATTACCATGAATAATTCCTTTGTCACTAACCATCTCTGCACAAACAAGACCTACCCCAAATTCCTTAACAGTTAGTCGAAACGCCGAGTTACAAACCCCTGCCATAGGTGCAAGCACAACCGGATTCTTCATTTCGACATTCCCAATCTTTAACAATCCAATTCCTCCCTACTCTTTACTCGTATAAAACCTATTTAACAGGAGGCGCAAGTTCCTCCACTGTAATGTCCAACTGGTTAGCAATATCCAGCAAAAAGCTCTCAGAGGGTTTCCTGTTGCCCCTTTCCACTTCACCTAGCATAGAAACCGAGACAGATAACTTTCTTGCAAATTCCTCTTGAGTATAGCCTTTCAGCTTTCTGAATGCCCTAATACGTCTTCCCCATTTTTCCGCTTCCATATTCGAACCCCTTCTTTTTCAGGGACATCATCCATGACTTCCCTTAAAGGTTTTTCCAAATCAGGCAGAACGATGTCCTTATCTATCTCCACGAGTGGAATAACCACAAAGGCTCTTTCAAGTATTCGCGGATGGGGAACAATTAGGTTTTTCGTTACAATATTTTCTTGATTATATAACAAAATGTCAAGGTCAATCGTTCGAGGACCCCACCTAATTTCCCTTTTTCTGCCAAGTTTTTGTTCAATCTTCATGCAGGCAGCCAACAGTGATTGTGCACTTAAATTGGTATTTATGCAAATGACCATATTCAAAAATTTACCTTGATCTATATACCCTACTGGATCTGTTTCATAGATAGATGATATCGAAATGATTTCATTTTCAGGCAATGCCGCCAGTTCGACCAAGGCTTCCTGTAAATTCAACTCTCTATCACCCATATTTGTACCTACGCCAATATAAGCCTTATTCATTGCTCTTGCTCCCTCATGATTTCGACAGCAACCGAATCATAGTGACCCGGGATCGGCGGATCAGGCTTTACAACCTTGATTCTGCATGACTGTATGACCGGATATACGGTTAAGATCTCAGCTGAGATTCTCTCTGCTACAGCTTCAATTAGATTATACGCCTTCCCTTCCACAATCCGTTTACACAATGTGTAAATCTCAGCATAATTAACAGATTTATTTAAATCATCGGTTTCGCCGGCAGCGCGAAGATCCATGTTCAACTCCGCACTCACTCTGTAGCGCTGCCCAAGTTTGTTCTCTTCTTCATAAACACCATGGTATCCATAAAATTCCATATTTTCAAGAACTATTTTATCCATCTACCTTCACCTTCCCAAGCATCGCATCCATCATGCGGGACATACGAGACATTTCTTTTACATCATGTACTCTTATTATTTGGCATCCCTGCTGAATACCCAAACAAATCGTCGCCCCTGTACCTTCCATTCTCTCCTCTACTGGCAAATCAAGCGTTTTGCCAATCATTGATTTTCGGGATGTCCCCAATAAGACTGGGTACCCGAGGCTTGTCAGTACATCTAAGTTTCGCATCATCAGTAAATTTTCTTCCAATGTCTTTGCAAAGCCGATGCCTGGGTCCAGTATAATTTTGTTATCTTTCACTCCAGCCTGTTTAACAATTTGAATACTCTCATATAGGTCATTTAATACATCTCTCAAAAAATGATCATAAGAAGCCTGCTTACGATTATGCATGAGGATAATCGGAGCTCCTGACTCAGAAGCAACCTGAGCCATTTCCGGGTCTCCCTTTGCTCCCCATATATCATTTATAATATGGGCACCTGAACGAAGAGCTTCTTTTGCAACATCTGCTTTATATGTATCTACAGAGATTGGCACATTGATTTCACGCGTTAATTCCTTAATGACAGGGATGATTCTTTCCAGTTCTTCTTCTGAAGAGATTTGCTGATATCCTGGTCTGGTTGACTCCCCACCAACATCAATTATATCTGCTCCAGCTTCAACCAATTCTTTTGCCCTTAAAACCGCTTGTTCTACATGATTGTATCGGCCGCCATCAGAAAAAGAATCAGGAGTGATATTTAAAATACCCATAATCTTAGTAACTTGCCCAAGTTCCAGTGTATATTGGCCGCACTCTAACAACGTTGTGTATGGTTGGTTCATATTGATTTACTCCTTTAATCAGACTGCAAATTTACTCTATGCAAATCACTATACCACATGTCATTTGTGAAAAAGAAAAGAGGGAAGAAATCCATAAGAAAAGGAGGCATTTAGCCCCCTCTATATGTCTAGCTTATTTAGTCGTCTTTACGATTAATCTTCAAAGTTATATAATGGCGTGCTTAGATATCTTTCACCATTATCTGGTATAACTGCAAGAACCTTTTTACCGGTACCAAGTTTTTTGGCAACCTCCAGCGCTGCATAAATGGCTGCACCTGCGGAAATACCACCAAGAATACCCTCAGCTTTAGCTGCTTTTCTTGCTTGTTCAAAAGCTTGTTCATTTTCTACTTTAATAATCTCATCGTAAATCGCTGTATTCAGTGTATCAGGTACAAAACCTGCGCCTATCCCCTGGATTTTGTGAGGTCCTGGAGTACCACCAGATAAAATTGGAGAATCTGCAGGTTCAACTGCGATGATTTTAATATCTTTATATTTCTCACGAAGTACATCACCTGCACCCGTAATCGTTCCACCTGTTCCTATACCAGAAACAAACGCATCCAATTGGTCGCCCATTTGTTCTACAATTTCTTTACCGGTTGTTTTTCTATGAACTTCCGGATTAGCCTCGTTTTTAAACTGCTGCGGCATAAAATAACCATTTTCATTAGCCAATTCCTCAGCCTTAGCAATTGCACCCTTCATTCCATCTTTACCAGGAGTAAGGATAAGTTGGGAACCATATGCCTTCAATAAGTTACGGCGTTCTATACTCATTGTGTCCGGCATAACGAGGATAGCCTTATACCCTTTCGCTGCTGCAACCCATGCCAACCCAATACCTGTATTACCGCTTGTAGGTTCGATAATTGTTGTGCCTGGTTTTAAAAGACCTTTTTCTTCAGCATCTTCAATCATAGCAAGTGCAATACGGTCTTTAACGCTGCTTCCCGGATTCATGTATTCCAACTTTAAATAAACCTCTGCAGATCCATCTTCTACAATCTTATTTAATTTAACAATAGGAGTATTACCTATTAATTCTGAAATATTATTTGCTATCTTACCCAACATATCCACCCCTAATCCATAGTATTTTTATTGGTTTTATATACAATGTAGCTATTTTTAAGGTTTCTGTCAACTATTATACTCCTAAATTCCCAGCTTTTCTTTAAAGCGCCCCTTGAAAGATAGATCTTTTTTACTCACCTATAGTATATAAAAGAAAATAGAGCCGATGACTCTATTTTCCGTAAATCCAATCTACATCGAACTTTTCCCAAAACATCTCTGCAGATACAGGTGTATTCAATTGTTCCATAGCCATTTTTCTTTTAAGTGTTGATCTAATTTTATCAAAGGTCAACTCGGATTTGTCCATACGATCATGCATATAGAGAACGGCATAACCCTCTTCAAGTTTAATAGGTTGGCTCCATTCTCCACTCCTTAACGAAGCCGTCGTTTCTTTATACTCCTTAGGAATGACCTCCGAGTCTAATGAAATATATCCTAAATCCCCAGTAACAACTGTTTTATCTTTTTGAGAACGCTCCGTTGCCAGCGTTAAAAAGCTTGTACCAGCTTCCAGTTCCTTTGTGATGGAGTTAGCTTCCTTTTCTTCTGAAACAATGATATGTGAGACATGGAAGAGGTCAGAAAGCTTCTGTAAGCTTTCTTCACTTTTATAGTAAGCCTCCACTTCCTCGCCTGTTATGATGACATCCTTTGTCAACAACTTCTCCAGAAGGATTGAAAGGTTGAGTTTCTTTTCGAAATTCTCACCACTTTTATCATCAATTGATTGGCTGTTCGCCCCATATAACACTTGCTGGATAGTTAGTTCTCTTTGCATTTCATCCTCCGAAACAGAGAGTCCATGCTGATGCGCCAATTGTAGAATAACTTCTTCATTTATCATCGTTTTCAGCATGTCTTTTCCATGTCTTGTTTCCAATTCATTGATCCAATCTGTTTGACTAATTTCTTTTTTCCCTATTGAAGCAACAACTCTTGCTGTGTCTCCTTTTGGATCTGTTCCTACTGTAAAGTAAAGGACGGTTACAATATTCAACAGAATTAAACCAACGATAATGGCCGAACTTTGATTACCTGACAAAGCAACTCCCCCAATAGATTACTTTGCTGCGTCTCTTAGCTCCTGAAGTTCTTCCTTTCCGAAAATATATTTTTCATTACAAAAATGGCATTGCGTTTCAGCCTGGCCATCTGTCTCGATCATATCTTCCAGTTCTTCTTTTCCAAGACTGATTAAAGCATTGGCAATTCTTTCTTTAGAACATTGGCATTGGAATGATACAGGCAGTTTTTCTAAGACTTTTACATTACTTTCTCCTAATACTTTATTAAGTACCTCTTCTGGAGTTAAGCCATCTTGAATCATTTTAGAGATAGGCGGGATTGAACTTAATGATTTTTCTATTTTTTCAATAACCTCTTCTTCAGTACCAGGCATTAATTGAATAATAAATCCACCCGCGGCTAAAATTGAATCATCCGGGTTAACCAAAACACCGACACCTACAGATGAAGGGGTTTGCTCGGATGTAACAAAATAATACGTAAAATCTTCACCAAGCTCACCGGATATTAAAGGTACTTGGCCGGAGAAGTTATCTCTCATCCCAATATCTTTAACAACTGTTAATGTGCCAGTTGTACCAACAGCACGTCTTACATCAAGTTTTCCATGTTCATTGGATTCGAAATCAACATGTGGGTTTGTCAGATATCCTCTGACCTCACCCTTCGCATTACTATCAATGATAATCGGACCTATTGGACCATCACCTTCAATTTTAATGGTAATTTTAGCTTCGCCTTTTTGCATAGCCCCCATCATCACTGCGGCTGTCATTGCTCTTCCTAATGCAGCAGAAGCTGTCCGCCATGAATCCTGTCTTTTTTGTGCCTCCGCAATCGTTTGAGTACTTGAGACAGCATATGCTCTTACTTGTCCATCAAATGCAAGTGCCTTTACTAAATAATCGTTCATGATAAACTCCTTCCAAATCCGTCAAGATTTTGTTGTATATTCTTTGAATAGATGATTTTTAAACCTTTTAAGGTTAAATACGGATCGAAAACATCAATAATCGAAGTTTCATCTGCAATCATAGATGCTCTTCCGCCTGTAGCGATAACCATAGGATTCTGCATACTCTGTTTTTTTATCCTGGATACAATTCCTTCTACCTGTCCAATAAAACCGTATAAAATACCGGACTGCATGGCAGTGACTGTATTCTTTCCAATGATACTTTCAGGACGGGTAATCTCAATACGAGGCAGTTTAGCAGCTTTTGAATAGAGTGCCTCCGCAGATATTTCAATTCCCGGTGCAATAACTCCCCCTAAATATTGGCTATGCTCATTGACATAACAATACGTGGTTGCTGTACCAAAGTCTACAATAATGATTGGCGCTCCATATTCCTGAATCGCCGCCACAGCATTCACAATACGATCCGCTCCAACTTCCTTTGGATTATCATATTTTATATGTAATCCCGTCTTTACACCCGGCCCCACAACCAAGGGCTTTATTTGAAAATACTTCGCACACATTCTTTCAAGCGAATCCATAATAGTTGGCACTACGGAAGATAGGATAATCCCTTTAATATCAGGAAAAGTTAAGGATACATCCCCCAACAGCTGTTTAAATACCATTCCATACTCATCTTCTGTTTTTTCCCGACTCGTACCAATTCTCCAATGATAACAAAGATCCTCATCCCTATAAACACCAATCGAAATATTCGTATTCCCCACATCCATCACCAATAACATATAGACACCCCTATTAAAAAGCTGAGACGACTGGTCAGGCCCGACAAGCATAAGGAGAGGCTCGGAGGGGAGTTCCATCCCCGCAGTGGCTTTACTTATGTCCTGAGCTCCTAGGCCCTGAAGCTGGATTGACTAAAAAGCTGAAACGGCTTGGTCAGAAGCGAGGAGCATAAGACAGGGGCTCGTAGGGAGGTGTTTTCCCTCCCGCAGAGGCCATGCTTATGTCCTGAGCTTCTAGCCGTTGAAGCTGGATTGACAAAAGCTAAAACAGCTCAATCAAGTACCAAAGACTAAATATACCACGTCCCTAGCCTATCTTTAAAAAAAGTGCCCCATTCATATGATGGGACACTCTGAGTTCTTACAATTTATTTGGATCGTTTGTTTCCATATCCGGTGGTGTAGGTGGTGTCTGACTATCCACTCTACCCTCGGATATTGTGTTATCTTTGGATAAATCCTCAGATGGTGTTTCCTCTTTAGCTGATACATTCACTGTAACATCGCTTGATTTCTTGCGTTCAGGCAATGTTCCGTGATCTGCCAAGTGGCGAATTTGTTCAGCATCTAATGTTTCAATCTCAAGCAATGTATTGGCGATTAAATCTAACTTATCGCGGTTTTCAGTAAGAATATTTCTCGCACGCTCATAGCATGTTTTGATAATATTTTGGATTTCGGTATCAATTTCATAAGCAATCTTATCAGAATAGTTTTGCTCACTATTAATATCGCGACCCAAGAATACTTGGCCTCCTTGAGGCTGACCAAATTGCATTGGTCCGAGCTTATCACTCATTCCATATTCCGTTACCATTTTACGAGCAATGCTAGTAGCACGTTGGAAGTCATTATGAGCTCCTGTACTTACTTCACCGAAGACGATTTCTTCAGCAACACGTCCGCCCAATAATCCAGTAATCTTATCAAACAATTCAGGCTTAGTCATGAAGTAACGATCTTCACGCGGAAGCATAACCGCATAACCGCCTGCCTGACCACGTGGAACAATTGTAACCTTATGAACCATATCCGCTTCATCGAGTACCAGCCCAATAACGGTATGACCCGATTCGTGGAAGGCCACAATATTTCTTTCTTTCTTGGATATGACGCGGCTTTTTTTAGCAGGACCAGCAATTACACGGTCTGTCGCTTCGTCAATATCACTCATATCTACTTTTTTCTTATCTTGTCTGGCAGCTACCAGAGCAGCTTCATTCAAGAGATTTTCTAAATCGGCACCTGAGAAACCTGGAGTTCTCATCGCAATTGCTTTAAGATCCACATCTTCATCAAGTGGTTTATTTTGAGCATGTACACGAAGTACTGCTTCACGGCCAAGTAAGTCAGGGCGGTCAACCGTAATTTGTCGGTCAAAACGACCTGGACGTAATAGAGCCGGATCAAGTATATCTGGGCGGTTTGTAGCAGCAATGATAATAATACCTTCATTTGCTCCGAAACCATCCATTTCAACAAGCAATTGGTTCAAGGTTTGCTCACGTTCATCGTGTCCACCGCCAAGACCGGCTCCACGTTGACGTCCAACTGCGTCAATCTCATCAATAAAGATAATACATGGTGCATTCTTTTTCGCATTTTCAAATAAATCACGTACACGAGATGCACCCACACCTACAAACATTTCAACAAAGTCGGAACCACTGATTGAGAAGAAAGGCACTCCTGCTTCACCGGCAACTGCTCTTGCTAGCAAGGTTTTCCCTGTCCCTGGAGGTCCTACTAAAAGTACCCCTTTTGGAATTCTGGCACCTAATTCAGCAAATTTACGCGGATCTTTCAAGAACTCAACAACTTCGACAAGTTCTTGTTTTTCCTCGTCAGCACCTGCAACATCTTTGAAGCGTACTTTTTTCTTCTCTTCACTGTAGAGCTTAGCTTTACTTTTACCGAAGCTCATCACTTTGTTTCCGCCACCTTGCGCACTATTCATCAAGAAGAAGAACAATAGCAAAATAATGACAAACGGAATAATAGAAGTTAAGAATGTTACCCATACACTTGTTTCTTTCGCTGGAGCAACTGTTGATTTTATATCTTGTTCATCAATTAAGTTAGTAACTTTTTCAGCCTGTTCTGCAAGGATATAGGTTAAATAAAACTCATTTTCCTTAGCACCCTTTAATTGACCTTTAACAGAATAAACTCCGCGTTCCACCTGCAAATCAGCGGATTTAACCTCGCCTTTTTCAAGGCTCTCAATAAACTCATTATTAGAAATATGTTTAGTTGGCTCGGAATTTTGGTTAAACACACTTACAACTCCGATAATCGCCACAAAAATAAGTAAATAGAATATGGTATTTCTAAAAATACGGTTCATCCCTAACCTCCTCCCAAAAAACTAAATAAAGTATTAGTATCTACATATAGTACAATCAGGTTACCTATATATTTTATATAAAGATCATAGCACAGTCTATTAAGGAAATAGAACGGTTACTAATCATCTATATCCCTATTCGGCAGTTTCGTAAACTTCTCTTTTCAACACACCGATATATGGAATATTTCTGTATTTCTCCATATAATCGAGCCCATACCCGACAACGAACTCATCCGGTACATTGAAGCATGCATAATCGGCCTTGATATCCGCTTTTCTTCCAGATGGCTTATCTAATAATGTGACAAGCTTAATGGATTTGGCCTTTCTGTATTTAAATAAATCCACTAAATAAGAAAGTGTAAGACCGCTGTCAATAATATCTTCAATGATCAGCAAATCTCTGCCTTCTACAGATGTATTTAAATCTTTAATAATTTTAACTTCTCCTGAAGAGACCATAGAATTGCCATAGCTGGAAACATCCATAAAATCCATTTCCAAATAGCTGTCTACATGCTTCAGTAAATCAGTCATAAAAGGCATTGCCCCTTTTAATACACCAATAACCAATGGGTTAAGATCTTTGTATTCCTCTGTAAGCAAAGCCCCGAGTTCTTTAATTTTCCCTTGAATTTCTTCTTCAGAAATCAAGATTTTCTCAATATCATTATGAATCGTCATTCGGTAGTCCTCCTAGAAGAGCATTATTCTACATACTTTATCATGATAGCTGGTATCGGGGTCTTTTCTATATTAATTTTTTGCAGACCTGGTATCCAAACAATTTGATCATCCTTATTCACAATAATCGGCCAACTCTCCCGCTCATGTACAGGTACCTTATGTTCGAGAAAAAGTTTTTTCAGCTTCTTGTGACCTGTAAAGCCTTGGGGCTGATAGCGATCTCCATCCCGCTTATTCCGAACTCTCAATGGTAACTCCTCTTCATTGAAAGGTAAAATACATATGTATTTTGATAAATCATTCCATTTTCCGGACAAGTCATCCAACAAAACTGTTTCAATAACGGAGCCATTCGGAAGATCCGTTTTCCCTGGTAAAAGGATTTCTTTTGAAATAGTTATGGATGGCAACCTTCCAAAATGGAAAAGCAACTGATCATATGCTTTAGTAACTTGAAGTCCATGAGGTAATTGCATGGAAATAGAAGGGTTAGATTCTGTCAATAAAGATTGAATACACTCTATATGTACGTATGAAAATACATAAGGTTTCACTTGATAAAGATAGTTTAATATTAGATGAATCACCCTTCTTTGTAAAGGTTTTGGCACCCTCTGAAGTGAAGATAATCGAACTTTTAAAATATCCTCTTCCCCATTCATCTCAAGCGACTTAAACTCTTTTTCAGCCAACATCATCAAATAACTCTCATCTTGTTCCAATTCCTCACTAAACCGTTGAATATGATCGAGCGCTTTACTATTTTCCTTTTTTATTATCGGTAATATGTATTTGCGGTATCTATTCCGGGTATAAATATCTTTTTCATTACTTGGGTCGATACGTGGTGTTAAATTCATCTCTTTGCAATAATTCAGGATTTCTTCTCTCGTAACAGCCAGAAAAGGACGCACAATCCATCCGTCAGCAAAGGACCGTTTTACTGGTATCCCACCCCTAGCCATTCCAGATGTACCTCTAACTAGGTTCATTAAAACAGACTCTGCCTGGTCATCTTTATGATGAGCGAGCGCCAATTTTTGCGCCGAATACTTTTCCATTATATCCCTATAAAATGTATAACGACAATCCCTAGATGCCTGTTGTGGATTTTTTCCTGTTTTTTCAATATGTTTAGGGACATCCATACGATTCCCCTCGAACAGGATTCCCCATTCCCTACAGATTTTTTCTACAAATAAATAATCACCTAACGATTCTTCGCCTCTAAACATATGGTCTACATGGGCAACCACAAGTTTTAAATTAAAAGATTGTTTAATACTATTTAAATAAGCAAGCAATGCTAATGAATCCGGTCCGCCGGAAACACCTACCAAAACCGTCTCATTGTGATTGATCAATCCCTTTTTATTGATATATGCCGTTACTTTTGCTTCAAACATAATAAATCCCCTTCTACATTGCTTTGGATTAATTATTATCGTACCATTCTTACAAATGGAATCCAAAACTTATCTTTCTAAAAAAAAGAAAAGGATAAGGTTATTATTTGTATTTATTGTGAACTTATACGACTTGGCCAAACAGATAAAATGCATACAGCACCGTTATAATAACGAGTAAAAACAATGTCTCAAAAATGCTGCTTTTATTTTTGGCTTTGCTTCTCATCTGTACCCTGCTATTGTTAAAGGCAGCATTCTTTTTTACAGCAGTACGGGCAGACGATTGCTTGGCATGTAGATAATTGATGATATCCTTCTTCATTTCAGCGGCCGTATTATAGCGCCCTTTTAAAGCTTTTAGGAGAGTAGGTTCCAACTCTCTAAGTTCCTTCTTATTTTTTATCAAATCGCCTAACTGTTTAATTCCTTCTCCATTTTTATTAAATCGCTTTTGATAAGCTGCATTTATGATAATCATGGCTAAGGCAAATAAATCATATGAAGGTTCCGCCTTTCTGCCTCCAAGACCCCAATAGCCACGATCAAAATACTCTGTGTATTCTTTTATCGCTCGACCTAATTGGGTGGTTCCGCCCACATCTATAAAACGGACCCTGAAATCCGGCGATTGCACAATTAAATTCTCTGGTTTTAAATCACCAAAAACCCATCCAAGCTTATGCATTTCGTCAAGACCGTTTAAAAGTTGAAGCGCCAATACACCAAGCCAATCTGTCCCCCTTTTTTCAACAAATGGAAGAAATAAATCACCCGAAATATACTCCATTACAAAAAAGGGGATCATTTTTCCATTCACCATACAATCATCTACATCTATCAAATAAGGTCCTAGGGAAATTCCCTGGACCTTTGCAAATGATTTTAATACATTTACTTCTGCAGCAATTGTAGCGCTATTATCACTAAATTTGATTGCTACTTTCCCCTGGGAAGAATCAGCTAGATAAACAATCCCATTTGCTCCATATCCCAATTCTTTTCGAATAATGTAATTCTTGTGCTGCCATTTGCCTTTGATTACTGATCCGATTGGAAAGCTACATGGTTTCTTCAAAGTATTGTTCATCGTCGCCTACTATTCTCCTTATAGAAGACTCTTTATTAAAATACTTAATTGCTTCACGAATAGCTGGACCAGTAGGCGTTATCCCTCCGGTCGTCAATTTGGCAAATATCTTAGAGAGTGATTCAAGCTTAGGGCTCCAATCCATTATTCGCTCGACTTCTGTTCTTTTCCCGGGAAATATAAAAACCGAGAACTGATTTTCACCACTCCTCGCATTCAGGCTTATGGATAAATCGATAAGTGCTTCTTTAACCGTCGGCAGTTTATGCTTCATGCTAGCACTTGTATCCACCAATACCAGGACTTCCATTTTTACCTTCTCACCCAGATCCTCTACTACCTCCATTACCTCACCACGCTTATCAGGTGGTAATTCATCCATAGTGATATGATTTCCAAGAATTTGTTGCAGTTCCTTATTAACTACTCCCTGTATCGTTTGGTTCATCGCTTTCCTTGTGACCATTTGGACGGTTTGGGATAATTGTTCTGCATATACGATTTGATGAATACCCGCACCCGATAAAGCAATATTCTCAATCTCGCGCATTCCTCCCTCATCGATTACGTCCTTATCCATTACGCCGATCACATTCACCGTGATTCCTTCTTCACGAGCAAGCGCAGCCATTGCTGTCGGGCTCTCCCCCTGATTGGAACAGCCATCTGTCAGTAACAATATTTGTTTTACAGTACCTGTCTTCATTCCCTAAATCCTCCAATACCGTTTTGATTATTTTCATCTTCGCCTATATAGAGGCGCTTTATACGAGGAGGATTTATTATTGGGCTTTTTTCTTTTTGGTGCTAACTGGGATGCTCGTCCACTTTGGAATATTATGGTTTATCTGTGCTACAACAATGGTCATGTCATCCTCTATTCTTCCTGAGCTTGTCCGGATTACCTCTTCAAGAATCACATCAGCGATTTCCTGTGGATGTTCTGTGCCAATTTCTCTGATTTTCCTTATCATCCATGCTTCATAATTCTCTACATGTTTAGGCCCTTCAAAAATTCCATCGCTCATCATAATTAGAATGTCTCCGGCCTTTAACTGGTCATTAACTACATCTACATCAAATTCTTTGATAATACCGATTGGCAAGTTATTCGATTGTATTTTCGTAACTTGCTGCCCTCTCTTTATAAAGCTTGGAGTAGAGCCAACCTTTAAAAATTTAACACTCGCATCCTGTAGATCAATCATCGATAAATCCAGCGTAGAAAAAATTTCATCTGTAGTCCGCAGTGACAGGATCGAATTAATTGACTTAATGGCTACCTTCTCCTCTATTCCGGACTCCAGTATTTTCTGCAGAAGCGCCAGGGTTTCTGAGCTTTCATTATGAGCTCGTTCACCATTTCCCATACCATCACTGATGGCAATGGCATGCTTCCCTTTCCCAATGTCAATCATCGTATAGCTATCGCCTGATACTAATCCTCCTCCCTTTGCCGCATGGGCTACTCCAGTTTCTACTGTATAGCGTTTTGCAGAACGGAAGGTTAGCCTGCACAACCCTCCCTGAAAGGTACTGCATTCTTCTTTATAAACCATAATGTGCTCTCCTAATATATCTGAGAGCATAGGCGCAACTAATTTTTCACCAACTCCGCTTCCCCCGCAGTCTGGAATTTGCATATCTATATCTACATTCCCCTGTTCAAGGGAATAAATTTCTATTTGATGAATTTCCAACCCAAAGCTACGGATGGAATCCATTAATTGCTCTTCATGAATGTGGAGATTTTCCCGTTCCTTCGTAATCTCTTTAGCGAAGTCCTCCATCACCTTTGATACACCCTGCAGCTGATCTGCTACCAGTCTTCTGCTTTCTCTGACTTGCTTTTTTAATTTTTGATTAGCATTGTAATAAGATATTTCCTGAAGCATCGCCTCCGTCACTTTATCATATCTTGTACAAAATCGTTTCCACTCTCTCTGAGTAGCTTGAGAGACTTGCCCGGATTCATCTTGCAAATTCTCAACCAAATCTCCCATCATTCCATACGTATAATCAAAATTTTTCGCCCAGCAATGATCTTTCTTAAAACAGGTTTGACATGTTTTTTCAGTCACATTACTCAAAAAGTAATCCAGCTCACGCTCCTTTTCCGCTTCCTTCGTTGTTTGTTCCTCCATCTGAGAGAAACTATTCGATAATGCCTGAAATACAGATGAAAATTGATTTACCCGCTGCGCAGTAACGTCTCTGACCCTTCGGACATAGCGCTGCTGTTCATTGGTATGTTCTGTTGTTCCAGGAATATGTTTGGCTACTTTTGAAATAAGAGAGGCAGGAGTCATAAAAAACAAAGTAATAGCCAATAAGGATTCATATAGAGTTATCGATATATTTTGGCTACCTTCTCCGTAAAGGCCAATTAATAAGGTGGCAATAATTAAGCCGAGAGAGGCCCCTATTTTTTTCCCCTCTTTAAGCAATCCACCAAGCAAGCCTGAAAAGGCTAATAAGCTCATCTGGAAAAGGCTGCTTAAATTAGCCAGACTAAATATTAATCCAGTCACCACCCCTACTGTTGATCCAATAGAAGCACCGCCTGAGACGGCAAAGAGCAGAACCAGATACCTACTTAATGTATGATCAATAGCAATATCATAGATTGTCCAACCAATCGTACCTGTCATAACAGAGGCCATCATGATAATTAAACTGATCACTTCTTCCGTTCTTAAACCTTGGGGGCTTTTTTTCATAGCAATCAGCGGGATACATTGAATAAAAATTAATGTAAGAATAAGAGCTAATCCAGCTTCAACGCCTATCATCATGCCATCGTAAATTTCAAATTTCATATATCTCAAGTAGCGTTCAGTTGCTCCTGCAATTCCCAAGGCTATTAAAACGTAAAAGCCAACTACTTTGAATTGGTTTTCGACCGATGGCTGTCTCAGCTTATATAAAAGGAGAAAGATGGCGCATGAGGCAAATAAACTTAATCCTGCTGACCAGGAAATGGTTAATGCTCCTCCTATTGAAGCCACCATAACAAGCGGAGAACGCTCGCGTCTCATCATATAGACTGCTGCAAAAAACGGCAGAGAGAATGGTGCCAACTGCGAAAGAATAAGCGCCCTTCCCAGGAGAAATCCCAATACCACTAATATATATCCTTTTTTCACAAAGTAATCTTCAAACTTTGTTACATACTTGTCTACTAATTGAGAAGGATTCCATCTACCAGTATCATATTGAACGTCTGTTACCGATCCATACATTGTACTTTGAGTTTTTTCCACTTTACCACTCCTCTAACAGGTGATTGTCTCTCATTATAAGGGGGATATAATCCTAAATTTGTCAGAACGGAGGATAAATGATTATAAAGTGTTCGACGGCATTCCATGGTAATGGGCAAAACCAAACACAAAGGTTAGCGAAGGAAAGAATATAAAGATTATTTTCTTTACTTGCCTTGTAGGATTGAATAGAAGATAGAAGAATAAGCTATTTATTTAACTGTAATATTCAAACTATTGGCTAAAATATTTAAACCATTGACAAAGTATTTACTAGATTGTAAGATAATTTTTGTGCTTAGAGGCACATTTGATTATGGCGGTGTAGCTCAGCTGGCTAGAGCGTACGGTTCATACCCGTAAGGTCGGGGGTTCGATCCCCTCCGCCGCTACTTTATTTGGCCCCTTGGTCAAGCGGTTAAGACACCGCCCTTTCACGGCGGTAACACGGGTTCGAATCCCGTAGGGGTCATTTTATAAAAAAACCAGGGAATATTCCCTGGTTTTTTTCTTTATATGCAGAATATGTCTTTTTACTCAATTATCTTACATCAGTCTTTCATACATAAATTCTACTAACTCTATATCTGAAGAAGTTCAGTGTAACCCTTGAACCTTTCTTGTTCCTAATTACTTCTCATGCGGTACTCACTTTTTCCTACTTACCAATCTGCCAAACCAATTAACAATCTACTCCACCTATTTCTTCCGTAAAGAAGAACATACAAAAACAGACCACCAATCTTGATGGTCTGTTATATGAATTGCCATTTTGTTTCAGCAGCAAGGTTTAGCCGCGTCTTCCGCCTCTGCCACCTCGTTTGGACTCTGTATTCCGTTTAAGAGATGACATGCGCTCTTCACTATCTTTCAAGAAGCGGGCCATTTTTTGTTCGAAATTTTCGCGTGGCGGTCTGGAATCATGTCCTCTTCCACCTCGAGAGTCATTTCTACCACCGCGAGAATCATTTCCACTTCCTCTATTGTATCGAGGTCGTTGTTGGTAAGAAGATTGCGGAGTTTCGACTTCCTTCTTCTCAACGGCTTTTTTAATGGAAAGACCGATTTTGCCATCTTTCTCTACATTTATAACTTTTACTTCAACTTGATCTCCCACTTTAAGGTGGTCATTAATATCTTTAACGTAATTATCAGCAACCTCACTGATATGAACAAGTCCTGTTGAACCCTCGGGCAGCTCAACAAATGCTCCGAAATGGGTGATTCCTGTTACCTTACCTTGTAGCTTGCTGCCTACTTCGATTGACATAAAAAAATTGCTCCTCCTTAAGAAATTAAAAAAATAATGGAAGTTATAACTTCCCTTTATATTATAATCACTGAAAAAAATATGTGTCAATGTGAGGGGATGTTTACTTGCCCTCATTTTCTGGAAGATTAAATATTACCTCTCCATCATCTGATAGAAAATACTCTTTACGAGCCAATTTAGCTATATATTCATCATCATTTAGCTTAATAATCTCTTCTTTTAATCTTGTTTCCTCTTTTTGAAGATCAGACAACTTTGCTTCTAGCTCACTTTTTTGTTCTTCCTTGTTCTTCAAAGCGGAATGTTGAGAAAAGAGTGTTGTCAGTACGATCCCTGTTGTTATTATGGCAAAAATAGAAAAGAACACCAATCTTCTTGCCAATCCCAATTTCTTTTTCTCAAAGGATTGGGTTCGTTTCTCTTGATATTGGACATACGGCGTATCAATCTGTTTGATGTTTTTCTTCTTGTTATCAAGCGACCCCATTTCCTTTCCTCCTTTTAAGACCTTGTTGTCCATTTTTTTATTAATTTACTGATACTATTCTTCACTTCTTTTCCAATTCCTGCTAGTTTATAAAAAAACTTTTCAACAGGTGACCGTAAACGATTTGGAATTATTCCCCAAATCCATTCAATTGTTTTATAAAAAGGATAAAAGAGTATCTTTACTACCGATATTAATGCCTTCAAAAGCAGATTGGCAAGCGCCAAAATCCCATTACCAAATTTTAGCACAAGTTGAAGGAAAAATACTATAACTGTAATAATGAACGTAATTAACCCTGTTATCGGTCGAACTAGTAATAGAACACCCAACCTCTTAAGAAATAAGACTGTTTGGTGAACCGAATGGATAGCCGACTCTAAAAATTGTTTATATAAATGCTTAAAAAGAGCCTGATAAGCGGAATAACCGCATAACAGCGCCAATAGGATATAAAATCGCCATTCACCGTAATTAGATTCATATAAAACATAGAAAATAAGCAAAGCCTGTATACACCAGAATAAAACATCATTAATAAAAACAATCCATGCTTTGCGTTTTGATCTTACTAAAAAGCGATTGTACGTATCAAATGCTGCTCCAAAGCAAATACCCATGCTAATCATGGATATTAGGGTAACGAACTGGATATCCAGGCTCATCTGAATAGCTTGCCAAAGAATCCTTTAGCCTTCTCCCCGCTATGTTCATCCAGGTAAGTAATTTCGAAAATTTTCCCTTTAATTGACACAATTCCTTTATCAACATCCAGGTTTTTCATTTGGAGATTCTGTCCTCTGACAGAAAGAAAGCCCATTACGGTTTCCAGAAGAAATTCCTCATTGTCAAAGCTCTCCACCTGTTTAACACCTGATATATCGAGAAGCCTTCTGCCCTTCATGCTAATATCGTGATCAGGTCCAGCTGATTTATTCGTTTGGTTTGCATCATAGTATTGGTTCATCCTAATCCCCCATTATCAAACATTTGTACAAGTGTATGATAGGAAGACAGGAATTAGACCAAGCTTACAACTGCTCTGATAGTTTCTCTTCTTTAATTAAGGAATACATTCCAGCTGCTTCGTCTTTTTTTGTTGTTTCCAGAAGTTTCTCTACACGGACAGTAAGGATTTTCTGCCCAAATCTGATTTCTAAAATGTCTCCAATCTTTACATCGGTTGAAGCTTTCGATTCTTTACCATTTATTTTAATTCTTCCCTGATCTGAAACTTCCTTTGCGATAGATCTTCTTTTAATGATCCGGGAAACCTTTAGGAATTTATCTAATCTCATTTTGTTTCATACCTCCAATAGCCCTTTATATTCCTGTTTCTTTAGCTTTTTTCCAAAACTCATCGAGTTCTTCAAGAGTAAAGTTGCTCCACGCTTTTCCTGATTCCCTTACACACTCTGTTACAAACACAAACCTCTTCTTAAATTTCTGATTTGTCTGGTGCAACGCTTCCTCAGGATTGATTTTTAGTAATCTAGCTACATTTACACAAGCAAACAGGAGATCACCAAACTCAGCTTCCATAGCTCGAATATCTGTTTCATTCTTATTCCATTCTGCTTTAAATTCATCAAGCTCTTCAAGAACCTTCTCCCATGCAGGAGAAACCTCACTCCAGTCAAAACCAACTTTAGAGACTTGCTTCTGAATATCAAATGCTTGCATAAGATTCGGCAAGTGCGTGCTGACGTTTAAAATGTTTTCTGATTCGTTTCGTTTTTCTTCTTTTTTAACCTTTTGCCATGTTTTCTCTACATCACTTGCTGACTCTGCCTTTTCATCTCCAAAGACATGAGGATGTCTGCGCACCATTTTTTCAGATAGCGTTTGGATGACATCATCAATCGAAAAATACCCCTCATCTTCACCAATTCGGGCGTGTAACATTACCTGAAGCAAAACATCACCAAGCTCTTCAATCATATGATCGATATCGCCTTCATTAATGGCATCAATTAGTTCATAGGCCTCTTCTATTAAATATTTTTTGAGAGATTCATGCGTCTGCTCCCTATCCCATGGACATCCCTCTGGAGATCTAAGCTTATCAATGATCTCACGCAGCTTCCAAAATTCTTTATATTGACGTTCACTCTTATGAATCGGAGGTACATAGACGGAAGTTAAGTTACTTAATTGCATGGCACGATCCAATTCATACAGCGGCATTCTTTCAACGGACTCAGAGCTCATCCCTGCACCGGTTACGATATAAACCTCATGGTCATCCGGATACTTTTCCATTAAAGTCAGCTTTACTTCAGAAGCAACAAAAGCATCGTAAACTTGGCTAATAATCATATGTTGAGTAATATTTACATCCCTCAGCGAAAAGTCTGTACCATCTAAAAATTGAAATCCTTCAACTGGATCAACTTTAATAGATGTGAACATGGCATCGAGAAAACTTTGTCCGCCTTTAATATGTATTTTTATCCCTTTCTTCTCACCTTCCGAAAGCAGGATTTGTACAGTTCTTTCAGCTATAAGCGGATGACCAGGCACACTATAAATTACATCCTCGTTCATAGCCTTCCGAATCAGGCTATCAGCTATCTCTTCATAAACGGCTTCAAATTGATCATGGCTCTCATAGACAGCGTCAAAACTCTCCACCTTAAGACCCTCAGCCACCAGCTCTTTTAATACAGGATGCTCAATAGTTCTCGCATATAAAAGATCTGTTTTTTTCAGTAATTTATAAATACCAAGCGGCATTTGATCTAATTCTCCTGCCCCTAAACCTATAATCGTAATTTGATGACTCACGCTCAGCTCTCCTAACGTTTATTTTTTCCTTTATTTATAAATTCTAACAGATGATTACCTCCTGGAAGATGGTTCAGTTCATCATCTCTGAATAGCTTCAATTTAAGCAAAAGATACAGGTAAACAACGGCTCCCAGTGCAACAGAGCTCACTGCATGTATGGATGCCACATATCTTGATTGATCAGGATCATGCACCAATGAGAAAAATAAAATGGAATACCCTTTTAATACAATATACATGACCATACCTGCGATCACCAAGCCTGTTATATAACGAATTTCCATATTACTCCCAGTGATATTCCTTTTTACATAATACAGCAAAAGAACGCAAGCCAATACCAAGGCAAAAAGACTGGAATAAGCCGCACCTTGTATTTCGTTTACAGAAATCAACCAGGGGTTTAGCAAAGCTTTTATCCCAATTGATAGGAGAATAATTAGAACTGTTATCTTCCAATAACCCATTGTTTGCAAAATAGTTGAGCACGTAACCAAGAGAGAAGCCAATAAAATTAAAATGGCTAAAACAGCCAATGTTTCGAGCCCTTCATCATCTTTAAACAGCATGATATTTACTGATTTAAGAATGCCGATTAATCCAATAGCCGCTCCCACTCCAATAGCTGAGCTGACTTTAATAGCTAAACGACACATTCTTTTAACTTCTTCCACTGCCTTATTTTGTTGTAAGTTGGTTAATACCGGAACAAGCGATAAGGAAAGCGAGGATGCTACAACCAAACCTACCTGGATTAATGGCTGCCCCCTGTCATAAACACCCTTCATTGCCTTTGCTTCCTCTGCAGGTATCCCTTGAGCAAGAAGATTTGAGTATAGTTGGAAGGAATCAATTAATTGAAGGAGAAGCAAATACATATTACTTAAGCAAAAGGCCAATCCTTGGAATAAAAGGACCTTTCCAGTACTTTTTAAAATATCACCAGCCGGCATCACAATTGGAAAATGATTTTGACGATTTTTCCATATATAAAAGGTCAAAACGAGCGTTGCGGCAACTCCACCAATTAATGAACCGACGATTGCACCCTCACCAACCATGTACAAAGAATATTCATACCTTAAAAGTATATAAGTTCCAATCAATATAAAGGAGACTCTGAAAAGCTGCTCAAAGGTTTGAGATAGTGCTGTCGGTATCATATTCCCAACCGCCTGATAGATTCCTCTGACGATGGATATAAAAGGCATTAATAAGAAGGAGAAGGCAACCGTACGAACCAAAGGCACAAGCTGTCTGTCATTCATGATCATCGCGATCCACTCCGCTCCAAAGAACAAGAGTGAAAACAAGATAACTCCAAAGAGGGATACCCAAATAAAAGAAGCAGTGACAATCTGCCTTCGCTCTTTAGCCTCCTCATCCAATCCCGCATTTTCAACCAAAAGTTTCGATATGCTGACCGGGAATCCATATGTAGCCAGCACTACCGCTATTCCGTAAAAAGGATACACCTGCTGATATATATAAAAACCTGTATCCCCAGCCATATTTTGAAAGGGAATTCGGTATATAGCACTCAGTATTTTTACCAGTAAAGCTGCTGCTGTCAGAATAACAGCGCCCTTTAAAATCTGGCGTGAAGAATTATTCTCACGGCTCATCGAAGCAAGCACCTCTCTATCTATTTCCAAAATATTATAACATAAGCAAATAGAATGGCTATTTTACCTTCGTATGAATACCCTTCTACCAATCAAATAAGATCACTATCACGGGACATAAAAAAAGGGCAATTGAAAACTCCAGCGGAGCTTCAATTAACCCATTAAACAATAAAATATTATTGTTCCATTTGCTTCGCAAGGAAGCTGGCAGCTGTTTCAATTGCTTTTAATTCAATTTCTCCAACTGTAGCTTCTTTTGCAAAAATCACAACGGCACCAATTGGGTCACCATTCGCAACGATTGGAGCCACTGTATAAGATGCTACATCTTCATCAATGCCATCTACAAGAGAAATAGAACCCTTTTGAGTATGTAGAACTGAGTTACGGTCTTCCATAATTTTTTCTACAGAATCACTGATTGCTTTGTTAAGGAATTCCTTTTTAGAGCTGCCTGCCACTGCGATATATGTATCACGATCACAGATTAATACTGGATTTCCTAAGCTATCATAAAGTGCTTCTGCATATTCTTTTGAGAAGTCCCCAAGTTCACTAATAGGTGAGTATTTTTTTAAAATTACTTCACCGTCTCTGTCGACGAAGATCTCCAAAGGATCTCCCTCACGGATTCTTAATGTTCTTCTAATTTCTTTTGGAATAACAACGCGTCCTAGATCATCTATACGACGAACAATACCAGTTGCTTTCATTCTATGTTGCCTCTCTTTCATCGGGTTGAATTTTTGCGACACGTCCTGCTACCTTTTGAAAATGCCGCCGATGTTGCACTTAGTATTTTTCTAATGGTAACTTCTATACATAAAGAAAAATTTTTCTTTATGTATTACCTAGAAAAGGGGGGCATTGATACACTTGATTGCTTTTAAAATGCGGATGGTTCACTTCTTACTATTCAGTCTTTTCTTTAACCTTTTTGTTACGCTCCAACTCAGTAACTAATTCAAAGGCAGCATTGAGCCAGTCCTGAACCGGAACTTTCTTCACATAAAGAACCATTTTCAAGCGATTAGCCTCCATACCTAGTCCGACCATACGGCCAAACTTTGAAGCAGATCTGAATAATAAATGTCCATCAATTTCTTTACTTGTTTGTTCTGAGGTGATAATAGTAACTTCATCTTTTGTCTGCTTAATTAATTCTACTCCTGCTCTAATGGCTTGTACTTTAATTTCAGCCACTTTAAACAGGTAGTTTACTTCCTGCGGGAATTCTCCAAATCGATCAAGCATCTCTTCCTGAAGTTCATCCAATTCCTCAGAAGTAGTTATGCCCCTAAAACGTTTATACATTTCGATTTTTTGATTGCCGTCAGCAATATAAGAATCTGGAATATACGCATCTACTTTAAGATCAATTTCAATTAGATTATGGGCTTCTTTATTAATATCCCCTTTTCGTTCCTGGACTGCTTCTTTGAGCATTTGGGAATAAAGATCAAATCCAACAGAATCGATAAAGCCATGCTGTTCCGCACCCAAAAGGTTACCTGCACCTCGAATAGTCAGATCCCTCATTGCTATTTTAAAGCCTGAACCCAACTCTGTAAATTCCTTTATTGCCTGTAATCTTCTTTCAGCAACCTCTGTCAGTACCTTATCCTGACGATACGTAAAATACGCATAGGCTACTCGATTGGATCTTCCAACCCTTCCCCGTAGTTGATATAACTGGGATAGACCCATTCGATCAGCATCATAGACAATGAGTGTGTTTACGTTAGGAATATCCACTCCAGTCTCAATTATGGTAGTACTTACCAACACATCCGCCTCTCCCTCAAGGAAGCTGTACATAACCGATTCAAGCTCGCCCTCAGTCATTTTCCCATGAGCCGTTACTATACGAGCATCTGGGATAAGCATCGATAATTCTTCAGCCCTTCTTTCAATATCCTCTACGCGATTATACAGATAGTATACCTGTCCGCCCCTTGCCATCTCCCGTTCAATAGCCTCACGTGCAAGCATTGGATTATATTCCATCACATATGTCTGAACAGGAAAACGATTTTCTGGGGGTGTCTCAATCACAGATAGATCTCTTACGCCAAGCATGGACATATGCAAGGTTCTTGGTATTGGTGTAGCAGTCAGGGTTAGGACATCTATATTCGATTTCAGTTGTTTAATTTTTTCCTTATGCGTTACACCAAATCGTTGCTCCTCATCCACAACCAGCAAACCAAGATCATGATAAATGATATCTTTTGATAATATTCTATGCGTTCCTATGACGACATCAACCGTGCCGTTCTTTAATCCTTTAATTGTTTCAGTTTGCTGTTTCCTTGTTCTGAATCTGCTTAAAAGCCCTATATTGATTGGGAAATCCTGAAATCTTTCACGCATGGTTTCATAATGCTGCTGCGCAAGAATAGTCGTTGGCACTAAGAAAGCAACTTGTTTTCCATCTGCAACAGCTTTAAATACCGCTCGAATGGCAACCTCTGTTTTTCCGTAACCAACATCCCCGCATAACAAGCGATCCATTGGGCGTTCACGTTCCATATCTTTTTTTATCTCGGTAATAGATCTAAGTTGATCTTCTGTTTCTTTATATGGAAAAGAGGCTTCGAAATCTTTCTGCATTTCTCCGTCCGGCATGAATGCATAGCCCTTCGCTGTTTCTCTCTCCGCGTATAATTTGATTAAATCATCTGCTATATCCTGAACTGAAGATTGAACTTTACTTTTTACCCGTGTCCATTCATTACCGCCCAGCTTATACATTTTGGGCTCTTTACCTTCTGAACCCACGTACTTTTGAATCAGATCAATTTGGTCTACCGGAACATAAAGCTTATCTGTCCCCTGATATCGAATATGAAGATAATCTTTATGTATTCCGTTAATCTCCAATGTTTCAATATCAATAAATTTACCAATTCCATGATTTACATGGACAACATAATCTCCAGGCTTTAATTCTGAATAATTTTTTATACGCTCCGCATTGGACATTTTCTGTCTTCTGGCTGATTTTCTAGTTCGCTTATTAAACAATTCTTTTTCAGTAATAAGAGCTATTTTTTGCATAGGCAGCTCAAATCCGCTCTGCAGCTGCCCCTCCATAATTTGAAGCGAGCCTATTCTGATCGCATCCTTGTTGTGCACAAAGCTATTATCGACTTCATAATCCTCTAAAATGCGCTCAATTCTCTTAACTCGCTCCTCATCTGCACCTATAAGGACGACAGTATATTTCCCCTTTTTCCAACGTTCTACTTCAGCTTTAAACACATTCATCTGCCCATGGAAATCCTGCATTTGTTTACAGCTGATATTTACTATATTTTGAGGGCTGGTCTGAGGAACATGCCTTAAAAACAATGATAAATAGATATGAGGATATCTATGTTGTCCCATAAGGGATGAGACTGAATGAGAGAGAGTAATATCATGTATAATCTTTCCCTCACCAAGAAGCGTCGTATAATATTCCGCTTCTTCCTTATCCAGTTGTTCTCCCATTTCTTGAATTCTGCTGATCTCGTCATAAATGACGATACTTTGCTCTGAAATATAATCTAGCAAACTAGCCTGTTTATCATAGGCAAGCGACATATACTGCGTAATATGGTCAAACGTATTTCCACTCCTGAGCATTTCTATGTCATGCTCGATTTGTTGAACCATTTGCTCCTGAGTCTGCTCATTTTTAATCTTCTTCAGCGATTTGCTTAATCCTATTTCTAAGCGTTCTGCTATTTGGGATACATTAGTTTTATTCAGAATAATTTCGCTAACCGGACTGATGATGGCCCTCTTTGCCTTCTCTAACGATCTTTGGTCATCAGCAGAAAATATACGAATGGAGTCAATCTCTGTGTCAAACAACTCAATTCGGTAAGGATTTTCTTCTGTTAGAGGATAGATATCCAGGATTCCACCTCTCTGAGAAAACTCACCTGGTGTAGACACCATATCCGTTCTGGAATATCCGATAGAAACCAAACGCTCCAATACTCCAGCAACATCCAGGTCATCACCTACATTCAATTCAATTTGGGCCTCTTTCCAAACAGACCGTGGTGGCAGGACTTTTTTAATGCCAGATATAGGGGCAATGATAATTCCCTCACCAGACTGAGTCGAAAGATAATTAAGCGTTTCAATTCTTTGGGAACGCAGCTCAGGGCTGGAAATACTTAATTCAGCGGCAATGAGTTCATTTGCCGGAAAAAGAAACACTTCATTTTTATTTAAAATGGACGTAAGGTCTTCATATACCTTTTGGGCATGCAAAAGATTCGGTACAACAATTAATTGTGGCCGTTTTGTCTGTTCATATAGTGCTGCCAAAAAGAGAGACCGCGAAGAACCAGATAAGCCGGCTAATAATTGTTCCCTCAGACCTTCCTGTAATCCGTCCGTAATTGATCGTATATCTTTATTATCTGCAAGTAATTGCTGCAGTCTTTTCATATAATCCGTCCTCCCTTCAACCTTCTACCTAATTTATATATTTATAGATGGTCTAATCATGAAAATACTAAACAGAAAAACGCCTTGGAGTTCATTAATCCAAAGCAGTCCACTGTATTATTGTATTAAGTGCTCAAGCAAATGATAGTCTGGGTATTGATCCAGCGTATCTTGGCAGCTTTCGCATATTGATCGAATGTGAATGGTTCCATCCTCACCATAGCCAATAATCTCTTTTCTTTCCTCGGTTGAAAGGAAATCATAAACCGATTGATATATTGCATCCTGCTGTTCACTAATCTCACCTAATATATGTCCACAGTGCCTGCAGCAATAATGTAGCGTCATATCAACAAACCTCCGCTTATTATTTACTGTTATTATGCACCTTTTTATTATTGTTTATTCAACATACTGAGGCGATATGATTATTGTCCATTAAATGAATTCATTACCTTTAAAAATGGCTCATTAAGCCATTTGTCACATGCTTTTAAAGATTTATCAATGGCTTCCTTCATGACTTCCCACTCATCCTCTTTAAAATTGGTCAAAACATAATCGGGCACAGGAATTCTCCCTTCAGGTCTGCCAATTCCAACTCTTATCCGATTAAATCCATCCCCACCTAAATGCTGGATCGTTGACTTCATTCCATTATGTCCACCAGCACTTCCTTTTTGTCTGAGACGAACTTTACCCTTAGGAAGGTCTAAATCATCATAGATGATAGCGATATCCTCCATGCTTACTTTATAAAAACGGGCTAATGGGGCAATGGCTTCACCCGATAGGTTCATATATGTCAATGGCTTTAATAAAACCACCTTTTCCCCATTAACAGTACCTGTCCCATATAAACCGTTATATTTGCTTTGATTCATTTTAATATTCCAGCGTTCTGCCAAAGAATCGATAATCAAAAAACCGATATTATGGCGTGTTCGCTCATACTGTGATCCCGGGTTTCCAAGACCGACAATCAATTTCATACGTTTACACATCCTTGTGATTATCAAGCTATATTAGTTCCTCTTAACATTTTATACTGTTTCCTCCTTAAAGGAAAATAAGGACAACAAAAAACATGTGATTTTTTTAGCATACCCGTTATCTTTTAAAACCTCATAAAAAAGGTTGTCGAGATTCTTTACATCTCAACAACCTTTTAGTTTTCATATACGATTCGTTGCTATCAAGATTCCTGATTAGAATCAGTTTCAGTGCTTACGCCCTCTTCAGAATCAGCTTCCACTTCAGTAGCAGGTGGAAGAATAGAAGCTATCACTTCATCTTCTTCTTGTGTAACGGTATAAGAGTCATCCAAATTCAAATCAGCGATTATAATGGAGTCACCGACTTGTAAATTAGACACGTCATATTCAATGGAACCTGGAATTTGATCCGGTTTTGCTGATACGGTAACAGTGTGCAGAGATTGCTGCAGTACACCTCCGGATTTTACACCAGCAGCTTGTCCAACAAGATCAATGCGAACGTCTACATCAACTTCTTTTGACATATTCACAATTAGAAAGTCGGCATGTATAACATTACCTTTTAAAGGATCTTGTTGGTACTCTGTCAGAATAACATTCTCCTTCTTGCCATTAATATCTAAAGATAGCACGCCATTTCGGCCACTTTCCTTAATTACTTTTAGAAAAGTTCCTTCATCTACAAATATGGTCATCGCATCTTTTTGATTGCCATATACTACTGCAGGGAAATTACCTTCCGATCTTATTTTTCTTAAAGATGAGTGTCTCAAATCTGATCTTTCACTTACTGTTAAAGTTGTTGCCATTTTGCTTCACCATCCTAATCGAATTTAAATGCCATATTCTCATCTATTCCCTATTCGTACTCATTCAAAACACTTCACTCTTTGGAAGCAACAGATAAATCCTCTCGTTTCCTACCTATCATGCACTCAATAAAAGTACGAAAACAAAAAAGCCTGCCCATATATAGGCAGACTTTTTAGCTTTTATTAATCAAATAAAGTACTTACTGATTGTTCTTCGTGTACACGAATAATCGCTTCTCCAATTAATGACGCTACTGATAGATTTACAATCTTATCAATTCGCTTCTCTTCCGGTAGGGCGATTGTATTTGTAACAGCCAATTCTTTAATTCTGGAGTTTTGAATTCTTTCAATTGCCGGACCTGATAGTACTGGATGTGTACAGCAGGCATATACTTCTTTTGCTCCATTTTCAATTAACGCATTGGCAGCTAATGTAATCGTACCCGCAGTATCAATAATATCATCAATTAAAATTGCGGTTTTCCCTTCAATATTGCCAACAATATTCATTACTTCAGCAACATTTGGTCTTGGACGGCGTTTATCAATAATAGCAATAGGTGCTTTCAGGCGGTCAGCCATTTTACGGGCTCTAGTTACTCCGCCATGGTCTGGAGATACAATTACGATATCTTCCAGATTCTTTTGTTGAAAATAATCCGCAAGAATTGGCACACCCATTAAGTGGTCAATCAGAATGTCAAAGAATCCTTGAATTTGCGGAGCATGAAGATCAAGTGTAATGACACGGGATGCTCCTGCTGTTTCCAATAGATTAGCCACAAGCTTAGCTGTAATAGGCTCACGAGCTCTGGCTTTTCTATCTTGACGCGCATAGCCATAATAAGGCATTACGATATTAATGGTCTTAGCAGACGCTCTTTTCAACGCATCAATCATAATAAGCAATTCCATTAAATGCTCATTAACAGGTTGGCTAGTAGATTGAATCACATAAACATCGCATCCGCGGATACTTTCTTCAATATTAATTTGGACTTCACCATCGCTAAATTGTGACACTGTGCATTTTCCTAATTCAACACCAATCTCTTTTGCAATTTCTTCTGCTAATTCAGGATTGGAATTAAGAGAAAAAACCTTTAAATTAGGATCTAAATATCGATTTGACATTATGGGCCTCCAAGACTATTTTTTAAGATTTAACTTGCCTACATAATTTTCTTTGTTAACCTGGCGTGCACGGGCAACTGATAATGCTTCACCAGGCACATCTTTCGTAATTGTTGAACCAGCGGCAACGTATGCTCCCTTGCCTACAGTTACCGGAGCTACCAGGTTAGAGTTGCAGCCGATAAATGCCCCATCTTCAATTGTAGTCAAGAATTTATTTTTACCGTCATAGTTAACTGTGATGCTTCCGCATCCAACATTAACACCTTCACCAACTACTGCATCCCCTAAATAACTTAAGTGGGAAGCTTTGCTTCCTTTACCAAAGGAGGTTTTTTTGATCTCAACAAAGTTGCCGATTTTCACCTCGTCCATAATATTGGACTGTGGACGAATGTGAGCAAAAGGACCTATTTGAACTTCAGATCCAATTTGGCTATCGTGAGCGACTGATTGGCGAATGACCGTATTATCCCCAATCTCACAGTTTTGGATTTCAGTATTCGGTCCTATTTTACAGCCGCTGCCTATTACCGTTTTTCCAGTAATGGTTGTCCCTGGATAGATATATGAATCACTACCAATTTGGACATCCTTGTGGATGTAAGTATTATCAGGATCAACAAGGGTAACTCCATTGCGCATATGCTGTTCATTTATGCGGCGTCTCATGTAACCTTCAGCTTGTGAAAGAGCTACCCGATCATTAATACCCAGTGTTTCTGCAAAATCCGGTGTCTCATAAGCAGAAATAATTTCACCCTGTTTCTTTAGTATCTCAATAACATCTGGTAAATAGTATTCACCCTGTGCGTTATGATTAGAAACATTTTTTAAGCATTCAAATAAAAGCTTATTATCAAAACAGTACGTGCCCGTATTAATTTCCTCAATGAGAAGCTCTTCTGCAGTTGCATCTTTATGTTCTACAATTCTTTCTACCAAACCTTCTGCATTTCGAACGATACGTCCATAACCAGCAGGATTAGACGTGCGTGCAGTAAGAATAGTAGCTTTTGCTTTTTGCTTAGTATGCAGATTCAACAATGCCTCTAAAGTCTCTGCTGTAATAAGAGGTGTATCTCCGCAAATCACAAGTGTTGTGCCTTCAACATCACTTAACAGATCTTGTGCTTGCATAACCGCATGTGCAGTTCCCAGTTGTTCTGCCTGCAGAGCGTATTCAGTCTTATCTTTCAAAACTGCTTTAACCTCTTCAGCGCCATGACCAATAATCGTTACAATCTTCTCTGCCTTAATGGATGACACGTTTTCAATAACATGTTCTACCATCGGTTTTCCGCATACGGGATGTAATACTTTATATAAGCTGGATTTCATTCTAGTCCCTTTTCCCGCGGCTAATATTACAGCATTTCGGTTCGTCATGATTGCCCTCCGTTTACCTTTTTATCCATTACGAATATACCTTAACTCCTTATTCTTTTCAAGGAGTGGGGCTAAAACCATTTATTAAATTAAATTTTGAACAGAAAAAAAATGAAGGAATTAAAGGGGGAGGATTTCATGGGGAAATAAAAAAGAGCCTCTCAGATGGTCGGCTCTAGGTGTTCAGTAAATTTTTCTATCTATTAAGATGCTCCTGCTCCTTCTAACTCTACTTCTTCCATTTCACCGATACGGTGATATTCAGCAAGTACAGCTTCCTGGATTTTACCGCGCGTACCAGAATTGATTGGATGAGCGATGTCACGGAATTCTCCATCAGGAGTACGTTTGCTTGGCATTGCCACAAACAGTCCATTATTCCCATCTATAACTCGAATGTCATGAACAACAAATTCATTATCCAAAGTAATGGATGCAATCGCTCTCATTCTTCCATCTGTATTGACGCGGCGTAATCTTACGTCAGTCACTTCCATTTATGTCACCACCTTTTATAATTGCGAATTACTAACTATTTCCACAAAACTCTCAATATCCCTTCTTTTTTTTGAAAAAAATAGAAATATTTGTGAAAATTTTTTACCAGCTAGTAAAAATAGCACTATAAAAGGCAATAACATCTGATTCTATTATTTTAATTCCTAATCACTCAGTAATTAAAATAATTTCCTTTACTTACTTTAATTGTTTTTTCCTTCATATTTACATCAGTTAATTTGATCAAAGATAGATATTCATCGACAAGGCGTTCTTCTGCGTTTTCCGCCTCTACAAGCACAGCAATTCCTGCTACCTTTGCATCAAATTCCTCAAGCAGATTGATCATACCATTTACGGTTCCGCCGGCTTTCATGAAGTCGTCCACAATCAACACGTTCGAATCTCTTTGAAGACTTTTTTTGGACAAGACCATCGTTTGTATTCTTTTATTTGAGCCTGATACATAATTAATACTTAGAGTCGGCCCTTCTGTCACTAAAGAATCTCTTCTGACAATCACTACAGGCACATTTAAATAGTGAGCTACCGAATAGGCTAATGGGATTCCTTTGGTTGCTACGGTCATAACTACATCAATATTTTGATTGGCATAATGCGATGCAATTAATTTACCTACATTACCCACTATCTGCGGCTGTCCAAGAATATCAGTCATATATAAATAGCCACCAGGTAACAGCCTTTCAGGTGTCTCCATTAACGTACATAACTC
Source organism: Pradoshia sp. TA40_28 (assembly GCF_059694525.1). Taxonomy (NCBI): domain Bacteria; kingdom Bacillati; phylum Bacillota; class Bacilli; order Caryophanales; family Bacillaceae; genus Pradoshia; species Pradoshia sp. TA40_28. The sequence goes on along the minus strand of NZ_JCATZO010000017.1, from coordinate 3,488 downwards.
ATTAATAATTTGGTTGGATTCCTCTTTGCTCACACCCAACATATACTTTACTCCGCCTGCTGCTCCCGGGACGGTCACTACAGTACCATTTCCTCGTAGCTCCAATGTCTGTTTTATAATCCCGAGGTCCTCACTTATGGAGGACTTCGCTGATTGGTATCTTTCAGAGAAAAAGGATAAAGGTATTAGAGTAGAGGGATGATCCATCAAATAAGTCGTCATATCTACAAGACGTTCACTTCTTCGCAATTTCATATTTACCCCCAGAACACGAATATTTAATTATAATTCTATATTAACGTCCGGGCTTATTCAATATCCAGCCTGTTGCCAAGCAAACGAACTGCATAGACATGTTCACAAAAACCCATTAACCCATTATATACTCGCTGCATGCGTGAATCATGTTCTACCAAACCAAATACAGTTGGACCGCTTCCGCTCATTAGCACAGCATCAGCCCCAAACCTGCTCATTTGTTCTTTAATCATTCTTACTTCAGGATACATATTTAACGTTACACTTTCTAATACATTTCCCATACTTTGACACATAGCTTGGTAATTTTGATCATTTATGGACTCAACCATTGCATTTATATTTGGATGTACCAGTTCATTGATTTTCAAATTACGATAAACATCAGCTGTCGAAACACCTATTGTTGGCTTTGCTAACACAACCCAACAGTTCGGAGGTGCAGGTAAATGTTCAATTCTTTCACCCCTGCCTCTAGCAATTGCCGTTCCGCCATGCACGCAAAATGATACATCAGATCCTATTTCAGCCCCAAGCTCTGCAAGCTCATCCATAGAAAGGCCAAGATTCCAGATACGGTTTAACCCTCTTAAAGTAGCTGCAGCATCACTGCTGCCACCAGCAAGCCCTGCTGCTACAGGAATATGCTTATCGATGGTTATCTCAATACCTGTTTTAATCTCAAATCTCTTTTTTAATAAATCCGCTGCCTGATAAGCTAAATTACGGCTATCATCTGGCACGTAACGATTGTGCGAATTAATCCTAATCGTATTGCTGTTTAGCTCCATCAATTCAATCCGATCAGCCAAATCAACATTCGTCATAACCATTTCAACTTCGTGGAAGCCATCTTTCCTTTTGTATAAAACATCCAATGCCAAGTTAATCTTAGCAGGTGCTTTTTCCATCCATTTCATTCTGTTCACCTACTTTATCCTTTTGTTACCTTCTCACATTGTACATTTTCGTTTCACCAATCGCCACTATTCGTTTAAATTTTTCATTTTTTATTGTGGCAAACAAGAAAACCCCAGGATTAAATTCCCAGGGTTTCTTTGCCGCACCGAACTCGTATTCGTTCAGGAAAGTCGATTATTACAGTGGTTATGATCGATTGGCTAATTGTTGTTCGGCTATTTCAATTGCCCTTTTCACCATATTTCCTGCATCTACAGCTCTGATTCCGCCCCATCCTTCTTTCTGAACAACGTCCCAGAAACCAAGCTCTTTAGCAAGCTCTTCTTTAAACTTTTCAGACATCATACCTCGTCTTCTGCCCAAGTTTAACAGCTCCTTTTTATCGGATACGGCTTTTATATCATTTATCTAAATTTGATTTTCATAACAGCCAATATATTCATTTTAGGACAAATAAAAAAGCAGAGAACTAGTGTTCACTGCCGTTACGCCATTTTCCCTGATGTCTCTTCAGTAAATGTTAATTCAACCGTTTCTGTTAGTACATCTGCATAGCTGTAGGAAACTCTTTCAAATGAGTTTTCATCCTGATCTAATTCGACTACGAATACTGCAGGATAAGTTTCAGCTAGTACACCTGAACGTTCGATAGTTTTTCTTCTACCGCCATTCGCTTTGAGTAGCAACTTCTGTCCCAAATGGGAATCCAAAATCTGTTTAATATCATTCAAACTTTTTGGCATGCTTCGTCCACCTCACTAAAATTAGTATATCACATAGTCAAATGACGGTCAAACAAAATAATAAATTATATCAGTGATTAAATTTGTTTGTCAATGTTTTTCGTACGAAAAGTACTGCTTTTTTTCTCTCTTTTATTCTACCCTATTCGACAGATACATATGTATGAAAATTCCAACCCTCTCAAAGCAATACATTCAAAGGTATTCACTGTGTTTTTTAAAATCATTCTACTCTTTTTATTATCAGTGATTTTCATGCTATGACTCCTACTTCCCACCCAATTTCAGCAATGAAATTCATAACAAATGTATTGTAAAGAGTCTACCAAATCGCATGAAAAAAGTACCGATTAGATTAGCCATCGGTACTTTTTGCTTGTAACTATAGAAATAGTCTCTAAACATCTGAGAAGAGATCGATTGAGAATGATGATTATAATACATGTACTACTCCTTAAAATAGCCCTAAGGAAAAGTTTAATTATAATCATCTATCTTTATCTTTATCGATTTCATCCTTATCTTCGTTTGTATGATAAGGCATTCCGATTCTGAGTACACCTTTTGATTCAACCCCTCCAAGTCCTTTTTCACCCGTCAAGGTATTCCGAAGGACTTCCCAAACATGTACTTGATCCATAAAAGGTGTGAGACTAATTTTTCCAACGATATAAACTGGATCTAATGCATGAATATTTACGCGAGACGGGGAGCTTGCGAAATTTGCCCCTGCAACGATTAGGGATTCAAAATGGGATTGGCAAGCACCCGCAAAAATAACCAAATGGTCTAAATGATGAATTTTTTTTCGTGCCTCTTTCACCGTAAGTACAAAATCTTTTGAGTGTCGATACGCATTTATATCACTGATCGCACCTTTTGACTTAGAATAAGAGTCATGTCCTGTAATTACCAGGATATCAGGTCTATAAAGGTCTAATAATTCTCCAACCCTCTCAGGCATTTCGCGCTCCTTGCAATGTTCACCATGAACAGGAATTCCAATACGCTTATATAAACTTAGACATTTTTCCAAATAACTAGGATCCCCATCAAGATGAAGGACCTTACCAGGAACTTGGAAATAACCTGTGGGCTGCCGGTAGCCATCGGTGGCTTCATATTCTTTTTTATGGCGCAGACGCTCAAATTCCTGTGTAATTAGATGATTCGATTGATCAACCATAGTATTTGTATAACGGTATCTCATTACCCTCTCATCTTCTCCTATCAGCTGTAAATCACTAAGAGGGGCATCCGCTTCCAACCGTATATCCTCACCAAATAATATAGCTGTCTTCCCGCCCTCTTGCTCCCAGATGTCTATGACACGAAAATATATATCGCAATCATATGATTTTCGACCGACTATATCATTAATTTTTATCATGAAAGCCTCACTCCATATAATGTCACCATAACTAATCAATGGATTCAACATAGGCTATGCAAGTCAGACGTAAGATGTGAAAAAGAAAAAGCCTGTAAGAATGTACTGAACCCTAAAAGTTAGACCAAATATTTAAGCAGCTAATTGACTGGTATAAAGACGGTATTCAACCGGAC
>NZ_JCATZO010000016.1:0-58718 GCF_059694525.1 Pradoshia sp. TA40_28 | reverse complement strand
TGACGAGATTTTAAAAATCTCTTATTTTAGACTTGCTTGGCGTTTCGTTTTGTTTAGTTTTCAAAGAACAATCTGTCATGTTAGCGACATTTACATTATATCAAGATAACTTTTCATTGTCAAGCATTTCTTTTAATGTAATTCACTAGCAATCTTTTATAATAACCATGTTGCATAAGCAACTTTATTATCATAACACCAACATTTCTGAAAGTCAATAACTTTTTAAGTTATTTTTTCGTATCTGTTTGGTGCTTTCTTATAGTAGCACGCTTTTTAAGTATACGTCAACCACAAAATTAATTTAAAAGTATTCAGATATTAAAAAGTCTTTTCTTAAGCTAAATACCGATACAGGATTTCCATATGTTATAGTCGAAAATCAAATTTATTGTTAAAAAGAGAAATCACCTTTGATCTTATTCAAAAGTATTTATCACACATGTGACATTCTTTCCTTCTATAGAATAGATACATACCCTTCTTTACTATAAACTAACTAAATTACTAAAATAAAAGGGTGGGCTATTTTACTAGGCCCACCCTTTAAATCTCTTATTTTATGATTTTAATGATATTATCTTCCCCAAGCTGAACAGCACCAGATTTAATCTGAATACTTTCACCTTCTTGCAGGTTTGTAAATACAACCGGCGTAATTATAGAGGGAGCATTCGCTTGAATATAATCAAGGTCTACTTCAAGAAGAGTTTGTCCTTTTGAGATTATATCTCCTTCAGTTACTTTCGCTTCAAAACCTTGACCACCTAGTTTCACAGTATCGATTCCTACATGAATTAAGATTTCATGTCCGCTATCCGACAGAATACCAAGTGCATGTTTGGTTGGAAATACATTAATTACTTTCCCTTCAACCGGCGAAGCAATTATACCTTCTTTAGGAATGATCGCAAAACCATCACCCATCATTTTACCAGAGAATACTTGATCTGGTACTTCAGTAATTGAAACGAGCTCACCCGTAATTGGTGAAGTAAAGTCACTTTCAGCAAAATCTGTTCTTAATGCTTCAGGATTAATTTCTTCGATTTGTTGCTGATTTTCTGCATCAGTATCAATCGCCTTCGCTGGACGCGGAGTATTTCCTTCCATAATATCTTTCATTTGAGATTTAATTGTCTCAGAACGTGGGCCAAAGATTGCCTGTATGTTGTTTCCCACCTCAAGGACACCTGCAGCACCAAGAGATTTCAACTCATTTTTATTAACAGCACTAATATCTTTAACTTCTACCCGTAAACGCGTAATACAAGCATCCAAATGAGCGATATTAGGTTTGCCACCCATAGCTTCAAGAATATCATATGGAAGTTCCTCTACAGATCCACCAGACCCTTGAGCACTTTTATCATCATCTTCTTCACGTCCAGGTGTTCTTAAATTCCACTTGCGGATTGCGAAACGGAATCCAAAATAATATATCAAAGCAAATACTAAACCTACCGGAATAACCAGCCACCAGTCTGTTCGGTTTGGTACTACACCGAATAACAAGTAGTCAATAACCCCACCGGAGAATGTCATTCCGATTTTTACATTTAGTATTTGCATAGTCATAAATGATAAACCGGCAAATATAGCATGGATACCAAAAAGTATTGGTGCAACAAATAGGAACGAGAATTCTAATGGTTCCGTAATACCTGTTAAGAAAGAAGTTAACGCAGCAGATCCCATGATCCCGGCCACCATTACTTTTTTCTCAGGCTTTGCTTCATGATAAATAGCCAATGCAGCAGCCGGAAGACCGAACATCATGAATGGATATTTACCAGTCATAAATGTACCTGCAGTTAATTCAACTCCATCTCTGATTTGAGAGAAGAAGATTGCCTGATCTCCACGAATTGTTTCCCCCGCAGCGTTCACATACTGGCCAAATTCGAACCAAAATGGTGAATAAAATATATGGTGAAGACCAAAAGGAATAAGCGACCGTTCTATTACACCAAATATAAATGCTGATAATGGTAAGTTTGTATTAACCATACTTTGAGACAATGTATTTAAGCCATGTTGGATAGGCGGCCAAATAAGAGTCATCAAAAGACCAAGAATTAGAGCAGATACTGCTGTAACAATCGGTACAAACCGTTTACCTGCAAAGAAACCTAAATAGGACGGTAACTCAATTCTAAAGAATCGATTATACATATAGGCAGCTAATAATCCGACAATAACACCACCAAAAACTCCTGTCTGCATAGTCGGTATTCCTAACACCTCTGCATAGGAAGGGTTTGTAGCAGCCATCTTTTCAGTAACACCCATGACCACGCCCATGGTAACATTCATCATCAAATATCCAATAATCGCGGCTAATCCTGCTACACCTTCTCCGCCGGCTAAACCAACTGCAACCCCAACAGCAAACAATAACGGCAAATTAGCAAATACAATATCACCGCAATCTCTCATTACTGCTGCAATTGTTTGAATCCAATCAGCCTCTAAAAAAGACATCATTTTAAGTAAATCTGGATTTTGTGCCACATCACCCAATGCAAGTAGAATACCCGCGGCTGGCAAAATAGCGACCGGAAGCATTAACGCTTTCCCAACCTTTTGCAAAACCCCGAAGGCTTTTTTAAACATGAAGTAGTTCCTCCTCAACTTTCGACTAAATTATTTACTTAACCGGTTGCAAAATAATGGACTATTTGCATAAAGTTTCCCTGTGTTAATTTACACTAAATTCTATATTTTTGAAAGTAATAAAGTTAAAAAAAACCGCTTTTTTCCTACCAAAACAAAGTAAACGCTTACTATCAAGTTCATTTTTTTATCTTCTAGTATTATTAGTATTCGTGTAATATTACACTCATCTACATAAAACAAAAGCTCGCAACTATTTCCTGTGCGGATAGAGTTGCGAGCTTTGATTTACATTATATTAATGATGTGTACCTCACCTAATTTTACTTTACCTCTTTTAACGATCTCAATCTTTTCTCCAGCCTGCAGGTTCGTAAACACGATCGGTGTAATCGTTGACGATGCATTTGATTGGATATAGTTTAAATCAAATGTCATTAAGATTTGCCCTTTCGTAATACGGGCACCGTCAGTGATCTTTGTGTCAAACCCTTCACCTTTCAACTTAACGGTATCAATGCCAACATGTATTAATAGTTCATGACCGCTATCGGATTTAATACTGAGAGCATGTTTAGTCGGAAAAACACTTATAATTTCTCCATCAACTGGGGAAGCAACAATCCCTTCACTAGGTATAATCGCAAATCCGTCGCCCATCATTTTTTCAGAGAAAACCTGATCAGGCACTTCCGTAATAGGGACAAGTTCTCCTTCAAGAGGTGCAGCGAATCCACCTTTAGAGAAATCTGTTTTCAACGCATCCGGATTTACCTCTTCTATTTGTTGCTGTATTTCAGCTTCAACATTATCAGAGGATGCTTTGGTTGGCCGAGGCTTGTTTCCTTCCATTATATCTTTCATCTGAGACTTGATTGTTTCGGACCGCGGACCAAAAATCGCTTGAATATTGTTTCCAACTTCAAGCACACCTGCGGCCCCGAGTGCTTTCAGTTTATCTTTATCCACGTTTGCAATATCGTTAACCTCAACACGTAAACGAGTAATACAAGCATCTAAATGCTTAATATTTTCCTTATTCCCCATCGCTTGAATAATTTCGTACGGAAGATCATCTACTGAACCACCCTTGCCTTGAGCACTTTCTTCATCTTCATCTTCCCTCCCTGGTGTCCGAAGATTCCAAGTCCGAATCGCGAATCTGAACCCAAAATAGTAAATGACTGCGATGACCAATCCAACTGGAATAACAAGCCACCATGCCGTTCGATTTGGCACAATTCCAAAGAGGATATAATCAATCACCCCACCCGAAAAGGTCATCCCTATTTTGACATTCAAAAGCTGCATGGTCATAAAGGAAAGACCTGCAAAAATAGCATGGATACCAAAAAGAACTGGTGCTACGAAAAGAAAAGAGAACTCCATTGGTTCTGTGATACCAGTTAAGAAGGAAGTTAGAGCCGCAGATCCCATTATCCCTGCTACCAATGCCTTTTTCTCAGGCTTGGCTTCATGATAAATGGCTAACGCAGCTGCAGGTAATCCAAACATCATAAACGGATACTTACCTGTCATGAACGTACCGGCTGTTAATTTAACACCGTCTTTAATCTGAGCAAAAAAGATTGCCTGATCCCCACGAATGATTTCTCCAGCTTTGTTGGTATACTGTCCAAATTCATACCAAAATGGAGAATAAAAGATATGATGAAGGCCAAAAGGAATAAGCGATCGTTCAATCACTCCAAAAATAAATGCTGCCAACGTTAAATTTGTATCGATCATATTTTGAGATAACGTGTTTAATCCATGCTGGATAGGCGGCCATATCAACGTCATTAAAAGACCTACTATCAATGCAGAAGCAGCTGTAACAATGGGTACAAACCGTTTTCCGGCAAAAAAACCTAAATATGAAGGTAATTCAATCCTGAAAAATCGGTTATACATATAGGCAGCTAACAGTCCGACAATGATTCCTCCAAATACCCCCGTTTGTAGAGTATTGATACCCAAAACATTAGCATAGGAAGGGTCATTAGCTGCCATATGATCTGTCACGTTAAGAACATCACCCATAGTAACATTCATAATTAGATAACCAATAATGGCTGCCAGTCCCGCTACTCCCTCTCCACCTGCCAGTCCAACTGCGACACCAACCGCAAATAGTAACGAGAGATTGCTAAAGACAATTTGCCCGGAATCCTCCATAACGGTAGCAACCTTTTGTATCCAGCCGGCATCTAAAAATGGCATTAGATCTAGCAAATTCGGATTATGAATGGCATTCCCCAGTGCAAGTAGAATTCCTGCTGCTGGTAATATGGCGACAGGTAGCATTAAAGCTTTCCCAATCTTCTGCAGGACACCGAATACTTTCTTAAACATAAAACGTCCTCCTTAGACTTATTCACAAAATCAAAACGATTGATTTCTTTCGCGAGTAATCAATCTAACTAATTACCTATTAATGTGCCCAAAATGAACGTAAATACAAAGAATTGCTTATAGGTATCCGAAATCCTTTTGTTAATAAGCCTTCCTTAAAAAAAAGATCTGTGCTCATAAAAAAAGCTGCCGAGCACTGCCGGCAGCTTGTACAATCTAGTATCTATTTATTTATGAAAGAAAAATAAAGTAACAAACGAATATGACAAACATTCCATACATGATTGGATGGACTTCTTTTATACGTCCAGCAACAATCATTGTGATTGGGTAGAAGATAAATCCACAAGCAATACCGGCTGCGATGCTGCCAGATAGCGGCATCATAATGATTGTTAGAAATGCCGGTACCGCAATTTCTAATTTACTCCAATTAATATCACCAAGTGATGAGCACATTAACACCCCAACAATGATAAGCGCCGGCGCTGTAACAGGTGAAGTAATTACAGATAAAAGCGGATAAAGGAAAAGCGATAACAGGAACAGCACCCCTGTTATAACGGCTGCGAAACCAGTTCTGGCTCCAGCGGCAACACCCGCTGTTGATTCAATATAAGAAGTAGTTGTAGACGTTCCGAACATAGCACCTGTCATCGTTGCCAAAGAGTCCGCAAATAATGCCCTGCCTGCTCTTGGTAACTTATTATCTTTTGTTAATCCTGCCTGATTGGCAACCGCCATAAGGGTTCCGGCAGTATCAAAGAAATCAATAAATAAGAATGTCAGCACTACCACTAAGAATTCAACTGTAAATAAATTCGATTGGATTGGATTAAAATATGGCTCAATGGCAACACCAAAGGTAGGAGCTACACTTGGAATTGCACCAAATATACCGTCTGGAATCTCAATCAGGTTTGTTAACATCCCAATAATAGCGGTAATGATCATCCCATAAAAAATTCCACCCTTAATGCCTTTAACTAAAAAGATAACCGTAATTAATAAGCCTACAATGGCCAATAATGTATTTCCATCAGTGAAATCACCGATCCCAATTAAAGTTGCATCGTTATTGACAATAATTCCTGCGTTTTTCATACCAACAAAAGTTATGAACAATCCAATACCAGCACCTACTGCATATTTTAATTCTGCAGGGATCGCATTAATAATAGTTTCTCTTAATCCCGTCAAGGTTAATATGGCAAAAATAAATCCAGAAGCTAAAACACCTGCCAAAGCTGTTTGCCAAGGGATACCAAATGTCAAAATAACTGTATACGCAAAGAAAGCGTTAAGTCCCATACCTGGAGCAAGCGCAATTGGGTATTTTGCGATAAGCCCCATAAATATAGAACCGACAGCAGCCGCAAGAGCTGTAGCAACAAATACCGCACCATGATCCATTCTCATCGAATCGGGGAGATCTGGTACATCTGCCAAAGATAATTGCAGTGGATTAACCACTAAAATATACGCCATTGCCAGAAAGGTTGTAATGCCACCTATAATCTCTCGTTTGTAGTTGGTGCCAAGTTCATCAAACTGAAAGTACTTTTTCAACCTACTTCCTCTCCTTCTTTTCATACGCTTTCGTATAAGTTCCGGATAACCAAAAAGCCTCGAACGGATCCGTTCGAGGCTGACTAAAATACAAAGAATAGGCCAAAATATTGGCAGGTATCTTTAATATTCGTAGTCAAGCTATTAACGGTAGCTCGGTAGAAACTTATGGGCCATATCCCCATGATTATACGAATTGATATATTTATTAAAATATTAGGTCTTTTGTATTGTATCAAGAGAATGAAAGCAGGTCAATCAAAAGCGAACATTATCGAGAGATCATTAATTCTTTATTCGTATTTATTTCTACTGCTTTACTATAAAGTTAATCCTTGATTCGTTGCCCTTATCAAGTTTGTAGTTATAAGTAAGTTTATACAAACGTGAAGTTACGTGATTGGTATATATTACAACTATAAACCCCAATTATTGATATTGAATTCAGCAGGAACTAAGATATAATTATTTTATTATTTAAAGATTCAGACTCGTTTGCTTATCAATTACAGTACTTCTTTTTCTATCATATTTATGTACAAGTAAGAGTTTCATGCTTTGCTTAATGTGATTTCATTAGATGATCCTAAGTGAACAAGCTAACAATAGTCGATATAGATCTGTATGAATTGAGGAAACAACTTATGGATACCCATGATTTTATAAACGTGAAAATAGATAGACAGCAATTAGAATATGCAAAGAATATACAAAATTTATTATGCAAAAGATTAGATACTAAACTACCGCTAGAATATGAAATCCCCGATATTATTGTTGAACAAGCTATGTTTCTTTATATAGACACAATGGAGCGATATTATCGGCTAGAGGGTAAGGAATGGGAGGATTTTTACAAAACAATTAGTGGTGTCACAGATGTACCGAGAAAACTGGAAGATTTCAGAGAACAGAAGACTAAACCCTACCTTTAAAAGAAGGATAACCATTTGGCTATCCTTCTTTTTTTAATCTCTCACTAAAAACCTCTCTTGATTTTACACTAGAGGATAAAAGCCGTTTTTTATTCATCCAAGACTAAGATTAATCCACTCTCTGCGAATAATTCTTTCTCAGTCGATAGAATCCAATTCCACACTTCAAAAAAATAACCATATATAATATGAATAAAATAACCCAGCATATAGCAAATCCAACATACCCCGGATCATTGAATTCACCTTTAGTAAAATTCATAGTCAAAGGTATTACACATAACAGAAAAATACCCAGAAAAGGTACCATTTTATTCAAGAATATTCGTTTTACCATTTCCAACTTTGATTGATCATCATTGAAAATTTCTGTATCAATATCAGCAGTGTTACATGCTGACTTTCTAAAATAGCTGTATTCATTCAAATCCTGCATATATTCCCAACCATAGTCTGCATACATCTGCAAATAGCTTTGCTTGTCTTTAGCTGACTGTGGATTAAAATCCAATTTATACACTACATCTTCCGGCTCACATTTTTCAAAATAATAAAATCCCGGCAATGTAACCTTCACCAGTTTATATCCTTTACTATGTTTTTCGCGTAAAAAAATTTCTTCTTTCTCATATTCTGTTAACAAAAAATAGTGATATTCTCTTTCCAACTTATTTTCCACCACACACTCCTCCTCTACTGTTTTTATAAAGTCTCTCAATGCGTTTTATTTCAAGATCCAATATTTGTTGCCCTAATTCTGTAATAATATATAGCTTTCTTTTTTCATCTTCACGGACAAACATAATTAACCCGTCTTTCTCCATTTTTGACAAACTCCCATACATTGTTCCCGGACTAATTGTTATCTCACCGCCCGTCATTTCTTTCACCTTTTTACCGACGTTATAGCCATGCATTTCTTCCTGCAAGCAGAACAAGATATAAAATCCTGTTTCTGTCATTGGTATATAAATTCTTTTAATTTTGTCTCTCATACATCCTCCATTTTTCAAGTTCTATCATCACTAAATATTACAATCAAATATATCGTACCTCGATATATTTAGTATATCGCACCGCAATATACTCATCAACCTCTTTTTTCCATAAAAGGGTGATAACTGGTTAATAATTGGCGGTTTCCGACATAAAAAAAGACCCCCTTCTCACCCATATTCCGGGTAAAAAAGAGAGTCGTTTTTTAAGTTATAAAGTTATAGATGGGCATGCAGCTTTATTTTAAAATATCGCCACATCCGTTTTCACGTGGTTAGGAAGCTTATTCCCATTCAATCGTTGCAGGTGGCTTGGATGTAATATCATAGACAACGCGATTAATATGATCCACTTCATTAACGATACGTACAGAGATTTTCTCTAAAACATCCCATGGGATTCGCGCCCAGTCAGATGTCATACCGTCGATGGATGTTACGGCACGGATTCCGATTGTGTAATCATAAGTGCGGGCATCTCCCATTACTCCTACACTACGGATATCAGGAAGTACAGTGAAGTATTGCCATATATCACGATCTAAACCAGCGTTTTTAATTTCTTCACGAAGAATAGCATCGGATTCTCTCACAATTTCAAGCTTTTCTTCTGTTACTTCTCCCAGTACACGGATTCCAAGACCTGGGCCCGGGAAAGGCTGTCTCCAAACAATCTCATCTGGAATACCAAGTTCTGTACCAAGTGCACGTACTTCATCTTTGAATAGTGTATTCAAAGGCTCGATTAATTGGAATTGCATATCTTCCGGTAATCCACCTACATTGTGGTGAGATTTAATGGTTTGGGCAGTTGCCGTACCACTTTCGATAATATCCGTGTAAAGCGTACCTTGTGCAAGATAGTCGATTCCTTTAAGCTTGGTCGCTTCATCATCAAATACGTAAATAAATTCATTTCCAATGATTTTACGCTTTTGCTCTGGATCGCTGACTCCAGCTAATTTTTTCATAAAACGCTCTTTTGCGTCTACTTTAATAACATTCATATTAAAGCCTTCACTGAATGTCTTCATGACACCTTCAGCTTCATCTTTACGTAATAAACCATGATCCACGAAGATACATGTCAATTGATCGCCAATTGCTTTATGAATTAATACTGCTACAACAGAGGAATCTACTCCACCGCTTAACGCACAAAGTACTTGTTTATCTCCAACTGTTTTGCGGATTTTATCCATTTCCATGTCAATAAAATTCGCCATGGACCAATCGCCTTTACATTTACAAGCTTCAAATACGAAGTTTTTCAATAAGTCGTTTCCATAAACAGAATGACGTACTTCCGGATGGAATTGAACAGCATATAATTGTCGGCTGTCATCACTCATCGCCGCGATTGGACATGATGGATTTGTTGCATCAATTTTGAAACCTTCCGGAGCTGTAACGACATGGTCACCATGGCTCATCCAGACGGTTTGTTCAGTAGGCAGTCCACTAAATAACAAGCTTTCATGGTTTAGCTTAATTTCCGCTTTTCCATATTCGCGCTTACTCGCACGTTCTACTTTTCCGCCAAAATGCTGAGTCATTAACTGCATACCATAGCATATTCCCATGACCGGAATTCCCATATCAAAAATTCGTTCATCACATGAAAAAGCTGTTGCATCATAAACACTGTTTGGTCCACCGGAGAAAATGATTCCCTTTGGATTTAGTTTCTGAATTTCTTCCACCGTTATCGTATGGGGATGAAGTTCACTGTAAACTCCAAATTCACGAATTCTCCTTGTGATTAATTGATTATATTGACTTCCAAAATCAAGAACGACAATCATTTCCTGAATAGGGAGATCAGTTGTTTCCATCATCACTTTCACCTCGTCTGATATTTTCGGTTAATTGAGCAACATCATCCAAAGAGATCTTTATCTCTCTTCCCCATATGCTAATAAGAAATATCAGGTATCAACCCATTGGTACTTCATAATCCTTTACGTATTAGCTATTCCACAATTTTGAACAATTCATTCGAATAAAGAAAAACTAGAATCCTTATGTACTATGTAGAATTCTAGTTAGAAATTATATAATTCCTCCATAGTCAAATCATTTTTTGGTGATTTGGTAGGAACTTCCGAACCTTATTTTCGAAACTATATGAAGGGTAGATTGCTTTTTTATTAACCGCCATAATTGTATCGTGAGAGAAAAGAGTGGTCAAGCGATAGTTCTTAAAATCATCTTCTCCCAACGATCCTTAAAGCTCCGCCAATCTAATTTTGTTTTCTCATTTGAATAGATATACTTTTCATATTCCCGTGTTAACCGATTCATGTCGGTCGTTCCAAAAAAATGATCTACATATACGGCGTACTCTCTCAAGGTCTGCCCTGGCTTTCTTTTGATCCCATACCGATTTAATTCATGAAGTAATTGCATATAGGCATGTGAATAGTTCGGTTTTTTTCTGACCCTTTTATAGTAAACCAACCAGATGTACGGTACCCACTTCCCTCTGATTCGATATAAGAAAACAGCAGTCCCCCCAACTAGTAAGACCACCACTAGGGCTTTCTTCCATTGTTGTGCCACTTTCTCTTTGATCATTTCAAATGTAATTTGAGAAGACTCATCCTGGTTCTCGGTTAGCTTTTCTTTTGGCTCCTTATTTTCCGGTTTATTTGTTTCTGGTGTCGGTTGTGTTTCCTCCTGGTCATTGCTGATATCCTGAGTAGTAGTAAATCGTACTTCAGAACTAAATCCCTTCGTTGGTTCAAAAGGAACCCATCCTACACTGGGAAAATAAACTTCCGGCCATGAGTGCGCATTATTATTTGTGATCACATACCGCGACTCACCCAATTGCTGATCATAGACTAAATCACCTGCCGTATACCCCTTTACCCAGCGGGCCGGGATTCCCAGTGAACGGACCATGACAACCATGGCACTTGAAAAATTATCACAATAGCCTATTTGTGTTTCAAACAGAAATTGGTCTACGTAATCCTGATTTTCCTCGGGGTAGGGAACTCCTTCTTTACTATACGTGAATAGATCTCCTGTCAAATAGTCCTCAATTGCTTTTACTTGATCATAAATAGCGGCCGATCCAGTTTTTTCTGCAAGGTCCGCCGCTAAGCTCGAGACTCTTTCCGGAACATAAGCTGGAAGACGCAGCGATTGTTCCATTTGTAAATCTATATCCATATCGCTTATATCTTCTGTCTTATCCTTTTGCAGAACATCTATATAATAAGTAGGACTTCTAAACTGGATGTCCACCTCTTTTAATTCTTGTTTGTCTGCCCCTTCAAACACCGGGGTAATCGTAGATGTATTCCCAGAATAAAATACACTAGTAAAAGCAGATTCAACGTCACCATTCAGATTATAAAATTGATCAATAGCCATTGGGCTTGGATAAGGGATGTGGCCATGATCTATTTCAAATTCCAGTTCTGCCATTGAATCTTCAGTTGTATTTTCACCCCTGTAATCGTATAGCATGGCTGGTTCTGAATCTAATACAGTTTGACTTACGCCATAATCCGGACCAGCGTCCCATCCTTTGCCCGTATAGACATTTTTATTTTCAATCTTCCAATACGTACGGACAGGTGAAGAAGCACGGAACACTACCCCATCATCACCAACAAAATCACCGCCCAATTTACTGTCATCCTGGTCATATCCTATCCTTTTTTGAGTAGAGCCGAATTTTTCTGATGTTGATTTAATAAAAGATACTGGATCTGGCCATATTGCTTGTGGCTTTGGTGCAAAGAAACCAATCACAACCGCAAAGGCAATCATGCTCGATAATAAAATCATCCAACGGATGGCAGTGTGATGAGAATAGTGAATGTTCGCCCCAATCAGCAGACGAACCCATACAAGCGTGCCGAGAATAGCAAAGCCAATCACAACCACTCGTACAATAGCATGATTACTATCGTAGGTTGTAAATGTGTCTAGAACAGTTACATAAATAAATGTCATAAGCAAAAACAAGAATAACCGCTGTTTCACTTGAACCCAATAATGAATCAAAAAGGTAAACAGCCATATCAGAAAAAAGAAAAGCAACGTTCTAAATTCTGAGCCTATATTTTGCCAATCCCTAGAAAATACAGATAGTATTCCCTCTTTTATATCAATGAAAAAAGCATTTATCCAGCTGTCTTCCGACATATGGAATTGAAAACGATAAAAAATCATATATAGACTTGTACCTATATAAATAAATAAAACAGGAATTATTATTTTCCATGATAGTTTGAATGCATGCATTGCCAAGGTGACAGCACCAAAAACAATGAAATACTTGATTTGGCTTGTTTTAGTCACTTCTTCTATCGGTCTCAGCCATTCCAATAAAATGATAAATGCAAAAAGAAATAACTGTAGTCGAATAACGGGATGCAGTTCATTTCCTTTCATCTCCTGCCACCCCTCTTTTCAAAAACTTGCCAATCCTCTCGATTATGAATAATGGACATTTTCGCCCCATGGTTTATTCCATACGTGTAAGCTTCATGCTCAGCCTTATTGAGGACAGAGGAAGGCTCACAGAAAAACAAAATATATAAGGAACGGGTTCCTCCCGCTAGCTTGGTATATGATTTAACAAGTGGTAAATGTAAGGAAGAAGTGATGAGAATCAGCGATGCATTCGGCGGTATAAATTTCGTCTGAGGTGTATAAGATCTTGGGGAACCTAAGTCAGGTTTAGGTGAAGCGCTAATTTTCGCTAAGAAGTACAAAGCTTTTTGAATATGTCCTTTTCCATCTTTTATTTCTAGCAGGTTATCCAATCCGTCTCCACCAGCCCAGAGGCCTACTCTCATTCTCTTTGCCAGGCCACTTTCAGCGAGAGATGCACTAAAGGTCACCATTTCTTCAAATATAGTAAGCTCGCTCTCACAATTAATTAAAATAAAGAAATCACTGCTATGCTTTTCTTCAAAGTTTTTTGCTTTAAGTCCAACGCCCTTTGCACTGGACTTCCAATCAATCACGGTCATACGATCACCAGGAGCATAATCGCGAATACCAGATACCATCGCTGTTTCATTCCTGATTTTATATGAATTTGTGCGCTGTCCATGCTCATAATCGCTGAAAATCTGTCGTAATAGCAAAGGAACTGTTGCAGGAAGTACAAGAATTTTTTTAGTGGAATCTATTAAGCTACTCTTATCAATCAACCCGAGTATATCACCTGTTATAAACTCAAGCCTGTTAAAAGTATGCTCTCCTCTCGGCATACTTTTAATGGTATAGGATAACTCTAATCTTTTTTTGAACCCTGGAAAAACAATGGAACTCATCTTTTTCCTAACAAGCAAGATACCCAGCCTTTCCGGCAATAATTCATGAATCAACAGATACGCTATGGGAATAAGCGTCTTCCTTTTAATCATAATCTTCATATGTAACGGGTCGCCAGCCGTCAACTCCTGATCATCTATAACCCGCTCCACAGTAAAGTCATTTAATGGATAGGCGAAAACCAATAGTCCATATAAAGCAAAAGGAAGAAAACTATAAAAGAGAAACCAACTGACAAATCCACCCTGGAACATGGCATAGGTAAATGTCACAATAAGTAATAACAGAAGTAGGAAAAACTTTGACCACTTACCCCAATTACTTAGAACCTTTTTCCCTAATTTCATTTTCAATTCACTTGCCTTTGCACAGGGACAGGTGTCCTTGCCACTATCTCATCGAGAATAGCTTGAGCAGTAAACCCATCATAAACAGATTCGGCTTTTACAATCATACGGTGATTAAATACGTAAGGAAGCAAAAATTGCACATCATCCGGTATACAGTAGGTACGACTATGCATAAATGCCCAAGCCTGTGAAACCTTCATAAGGGCAACTGTACCACGCGGGCTCACGCCCAAATATACCCGTTTATCCTCCCTCGTTTTCACAGCCAATTCTACAATATAACGTGCAATCATATCATCTACATATACATTCTGAATTTCCTCCTGTAGCTTAATCATTTCATTAACCGTGATTACAGGATTGAGATCGTCTACAGAAACAAGCATTTTTGCATTCGTCAAAATCGCCAATTCATCGGCCATTTCTGGGTAACCCATTTTCGTTTTAAGTAAGAAACGATCTAACTGAGCCTCTGGCAAGGAGTAGGTTCCTTCATATTCAATTGGATTTTGAGTTGCCATAACAAAAAACGGATTGGCCAATTTATGTGTTACCCCATCGACTGTTACTCTATGTTCTTCCATTGCTTCAAGCAAGGCAGACTGTGTTTTGGGAGAAGTCCGATTAATCTCATCAGCCAAAATGATATTTCCCATAATAGGCCCTGGCCGGAATATAAATTCATGCTCCTTTGGATTATAGATAGAAATGCCCGTTACATCAGATGGCAATAAGTCCGGAGTAAATTGGATTCGCTTATAATCAACCTGGATCGATTTAGCAATAGACTTAACTAGCATCGTCTTGCCTACGCCCGGTACATCTTCAAGCAACACATGCCCTTTTGCTAAAAGAGCTGCAATGCTTAACTTAGCAACCTCTCTTTTCCCGATAATCACTTTCTCTATATTTTGGATAATCTTTTCTATCATAGGATTGAGTTTCTCATTCATGGATTATTCTCCCCCTTTGATCTATAACCCTATTGTTATAATATTCTGTATTTACAGTCAATAACTTTATTATAAATATTTTGTAGATGAGGTTCTTTTAATCATAAGCAAAGAAAAATGACACTATTAAGTTAACGCTATTTTCTGCAGAATGGGCTCGCTTTCCGCGGGCAAGCATCAAGCCTCCTCACGCTCTGCGCTGCGGGGTCTTGATACGCTTGTTCTTCCCGCAGGAGTCTCTCCCATTCTGCAGAAAATAGAACACTGCATTATAGATGATTTTCCTTGGTAATAAGAAAGAAATCCTCAGAGAACAAAAGCCTTGTTGACTTTCATTCATCAATCCAATTGTCGAGGAAAATATTCTGTCGAACGCGGACTCACAATTAATCAAAATGACATTCTTTCAATATATATTCGGTCACTCAGTCATGGCCAATTAAGACTTGGGAAAGTCTAAAAATGGTATAAATAAAAAGTGGAGGAAGGGTCTACCCCTTGTAAGAAATCCAAAAAACAAAAAGGAATTCAGAATATGGACTTTATAGAGTCCTTCTGATTTCCTTTACATAAATATGTCTAAATTTGTTTTTCTCTTAAAGCTTGGTCAGCAAGAAGAAGCGATCCAATTACCCCAGCATTGTCGCCCAATCCTGGAGAAACAATATAAGAATCAATGGCTTCATCCAGTTCAGGTAATATAACATATTGATTGAGTGATTTTTTTAAATAAGCATAGATGATTGGGAATACTTGCTTTTGCTTCATAACCCCACCTCCCAGGATGATCCTCTTAGGAGATAGGATTAAAATATATTGCATTAGCGCCTGCGCAATATAAAAGCCTTCCATCTCCCATACTTCTTCCTGGCTATCGAGATTATCCGCTTTTTCGCCCCAGCGCTCTTCAATTGCCGGTCCCGCTGCCAATCCTTCAAGACAATCCTGGTGATATGGACATTTCCCTTCATAGGAGTCTTTTTCATGACGACGTACAAGGATATGTCCCATTTCCGGATGTGACAATCCCTGCAATAGCTTTCCATGGACGACTGCTCCTGCGCCTATACCCGTACCAACCGTAATATATAGACAGCTGTCCAGCCCTTTTGCAGCACCTAAAGTTGCCTCTGCTAAAGCCGCTGCGTTTACATCTGTATTAAAACCTATCGGAACAGAGAACCTCTTCTTTAATTCATCAACAATAGGGTAATCCCTCCAGGCAAGCTTCGGCGTTGCTGTTATAGAACCATATGTAAGACTATTCGTATTCACATCCACCGGACCAAAGGAACCTACTCCAATCGCCTCCACTGGATACTTATCAAAAAAAGCAAGTACCTGAGACATCGTTTCCTCTGGCGTAGTAGTAGGTATCGATATTCGTTCTAGAATTGATCCTTTCGGGTCACCCACCGCACATATAAATTTCGTTCCACCTGCTTCAATTCCCCCTACTAACATGTGGAGCACCTCCATCTATATCTAAGTCTACAGAAACATAAACATAACGATTTTCATATGCATTGGACCATTATTTTTGTACAGTTGCGGCTGCAGCTGCTTCTGCCTCAGCCTCTTGTTCTTTTTTAACATTAACGCGATCAATGACCTTCAAGAATGGAAGCCATATTGCGAATACAATAGCAAAGTTCACAAGTTGTAAAAGAGCACCTGCAAGTGAGTTAGTCGCTAGATATCCGCTTAATCCTATTGGTACCGTCCACGGTACCTTTACACCAGTTGGCGGTGGCACAAGACCAGTGCTCATTGCAAAATAGGTAACAGCTGTTACAATCATTGGCGCAAGAACCCAAGGCACTAAAATTAATGGATTCATGACAATCGGAAGACCAAAAATAATCGGTTCATTGACATTGAATATACCAGGCAGACCACCTAATTTAGCTACCTGCTTCATCTGCTTGGATTTGATAAACATGAGAATGGCCAACACGACTGCCAAAGTCATACCTGTTCCACCCATCCCCACTGTAAATGTATCCATAAATGAGCCTGAAATAATATGTGGTACTTCTTCACCTGCATTGAATGCCGCTAAATTCTCTAAAGCCAATGTATTCCAAATTGGATCCATGACAGAGTTCATGATAATTTGCCCATGAAGGCCAAAGAACCAAAGGATTTGAGTAAGAAACACAACGACTAGGGTTGGAATAATGCCACTACCTAAGCCTGTAAGTGGTTCTTGTATAACTGTATAGATAACATCATGAAGATTTGTTTTAAATGCTAAGGATACTATTCCCTGTATCGCCAGGAAAAACGTTAATGTAATAAGTGCCGGAATCAATGCTGCAAAAGATTTGGCTACTGCCGGCGGTACACCTGCTGGCATTTTAATCGTAATATCTTTTTGAACAGCTTTACGATAAATTTCGCCTGCAATAAAAGCAGAGATCATGCCAAGGAACATTCCTTTTGCTCCAAGGCGATCCAATGAAAGAACACCAGTAATGGTTTCTCCCGCTTCCGTTTCTACCACTAACGGTGTCAGAAATAAAAAGGAGGCAAGGGCTACTACTCCACCAAATACAGCTTCAACATCATAACTTTTTGATAGATAATATCCGATACCGAAGACAACAAACACAGACATAATTCCCATAGTTGCATTACTTGCCACTCCAAATGTATCACCAAGTGTGGTAATGGTACCTTCACTTAAAAACGAGTCCAAAAATGGGAGATTTAATAAAACGACGACAATGGAACCAAAAACGGTCAATGGAAACGCTAACATAAAAGCGTCACGTAGAACGCCTAAATATCGGTTGTTATTCAGTTTACCGGCAAGTGGCATAAGAAATTGGCTAATTTTATCAAACACAGGTCTTCCCCCTTAAATAGGAATTAGATTAAATACCTTAAGATTCATCCACTTCTTCAACCATACATTCCCGATAAACATTCTATGCTTGAATAAGCTTACTTCTTTCTTGCACCACCACTGTGTATAATCTGCTGAAAGCTGACCTGTTCTTCTGTAAGTTGTTCGATTTGCAGTTTTTCCATTATTGTTTGCCTATTAAGGAAAGTGCTTGTTCATATGCTTTTTTACCATCTGCCATTCCATATGCCCTCATATCGATGACATCCACTCTAATGTCATATTTGTCTGCTTCTTTTTGTAACTCACCTTTAAGGAAGCTCATCTGAGGACCAATTAATACAACATCAGCATTTGCCATTTCATTCTTTGCCTTATCCTGTCCAACTGCCCAAATTTTTGCATTCTCACCAATTGATTTGGCATGCTGCTCCATTTTAGTAACCAGCAAACTAGTTGACATACCTGAACTGCAAGCTAATAAAATTTTTCTCATATTTAAAACTCCCTTTATAGTAGTCTCTTAAAACCGCTTACATTTACTATTATAGACAATTTATAATAAATATCTAGACATTTAATTAAGTATTCAAAGTTTTTTGTAAATTTATACCACTCAATTCATAGATAAAGGGCATACCCACAATTAGGCATACCCTTATTGCCTTCCAATCTCGAAGGGACAATATAAGAATTACTTTATTCAACCAATTCAGGTATTCGTGTTCATAACCACTGCATCAGAGGAACCTTCCGCACAAATAAATTTCGTTCACTCTGCTTCACCCTACTAATATGTGAGCATCTCCATCTTTATCTAACGGCTACTGAAATGAATGTAAATCTGTCATATCGATGTCTGGAAAACGAGTACTCGAATGGAATTCCAATATCCAGATGGCCAATTTGTTCTACTTCCAGGATTGGATCATGTTCCCCACAATGAAGATATTGTTGATCCAACTCATTAGATTTAGCGGCTCTAATCTTCCTATGGGCTCCGCCTATCTTTAAATTCAATGTATTTTCAATGTGATGATAAATAGAATCATGCAATACGTCTTCATTAATATCAGGAATCAAGTTGGAAGGCATATACGTTTCTTCAAGCACATAAGGCTCATCCTCTACAATGCGTAAGCGGATAATATGGTAAACCGGTGTATTCATGCTGATAGAAAGGTTTTTGGCGATTTCTTCAGAAGGGAACTGAATACCAAACTCAATTACTTTACTGACTATTTTTTGGTCTTTCATTAAATTGGATAACCCAACCGTTTCATCACTGATGACATTTACATTGTGGTTTTGCATAGATGATTGAATGATAAATGTACCGTGACCCCGTTTTCGATAAATCATCCCCTCCTGTGCCAGGATATCAAGCGCTCTTTTCATCGTCATTCTGCTGCAGTTAAATTCCCGGCATAGACTATGTTCATCCGGCATCATTTGATCAACCGGATAATAACCGCTTTTAATACGCTCTCTAATTTCATCTGATATAGAAATATACTTGGACATGATACACCCTTCTTTTTTCTAACTTATCTTTGTATAGTATACTGTTCAATTCATATTGAAAAGAAGAAGATAGTCATTCAGGGACTATCCTCCATCATTCTACTTAAAATCCATTGTTCTTAGCTACCTCTTTATACCAATATCCACTTTTCTTAATCGTTCTCTCTCCATCTTTATCCAAGTTTACAGAAACAAAACCGTAGCGATTTTTATATGCATTGCTCCAAGACCAGTTATCCATAAATGTCCATAAATGATATCCTTTCACATTGGAACCTTCTCCGATTGCAGCATGAACCCATTCAAGATGCCCCTTGATGAAATCAATTCGGTAATCATCCTCAATCATTCCATCGGCATTACGGAACTTTTCTTCACCCTCTACACCCATTCCATTTTCAGAAATGAAGCATTCGATATTACCATAGTTATCTTTCAGGTTGATTAATATATCGTAAATGCCCTTTTCATAGATTTCCCAACCACGATGAGGATTCATTTTACGTCCAGGCATAACATAGTTATCAAAATAGTGATCTGGCATAAATGGACCATCCGGATTCGGCATGTGTTCTTTCGCTTTCACACGACGCGGCTGATAGTAATTGACTCCAAGCAAGGATACTGTATTATTCTTTATTAACTCCAAGTCCCCTTCTTCTATTACAGGCATGAAATCTTTTTCCTTCAGAATTTCAACTAATTCAGCAGGGAATTCACCCTTAACTGTAGGATCGAGGAAGGAACGGTTAAAGAAGGCATCGCAGATAATAGAAGCTTTTACATCAGCAGGATGCTGACTTCTTGGATAGGATGGCGTTAAATTTAGAACGATCCCAACTTTTCCGTCCAGACCGAGCTCCTTATAGGCAGCGATTGCTCTGGCATTCGATAAAATAGTGTGATAGGCAACTTGAACCGCATTTCGGAAGTTCACCTCATTCGGATAGTGGAAATCATATAGGTATCCACCTTCTACCGGAACAATCGGTTCATTATGCGTAAACCACTTTTTAACACGGTCCCCAAATGTTTTGAAACAAGTAATCGCGTATTGTTCATAAGCATCGACAACTTTACGGTTTGTCCATCCGCCAATTTCCTGCATAGCCATTGGCATATCAAAGTGGAATAGCCCAACAAATGGCTCAATATCGTTAGCTATTAACTCATCAATGACGTTATTGTAAAATTCGACCGCCTTTTCATTTACCTTGCCTGTACCATTCGGAAACATACGTGACCAGGAAATAGACATGCGGAAAGAGTTATGTCCAATTTCTTTCATTAATGCAATATCTTCTTTGTATTTATAATAAAATTGAGACGTTTTTTGAGGGCCCACTCCGTCAAAAAAGCGATTAGGCTCTACCTCGTACCAGTGGTCCCAAATATTCTTTCCTTTTCCGTCAACATCTGCAGCACCCTCTGTTTGAGTTGCAGAAGCAGCTGATCCCCACCAAAATCCCTCTGGAAATTGATAATTTATTTTATCGCTCGTATTTTTCATGATAATCCATCCTCTCGTCTCATAGTTGATTTATTTATATAGCTTATAAATAAGGAGACTAGCAATGGAAGGATTCCCTACTAGTCTTCTTTTCAATGATATTCATTATTTTTGTACAGTTGCAGCTGCAGTTGCTTCTGCTTCTGCCTCTTGTTCTTTTTTAACATTTACACGATCAATGACCTTCAGGAACGGAAGCCAGATCGCAAATACAATAGCGAAGTTTACAAGTTGTAAAATAGAACCCGCAATCGAATTAGTCGCTAAATATCCACTGAATCCTATTGGTACAGTCCATGGTACCGTTACACCAGTTGGTGGAGGCACAAGACCGGTGCTCATTGCAAAATAGGTTACAGCTGTAACAATCATTGGCGCAACAACCCACGGTATTAAAATTAATGGATTCATAACAATCGGAAGACCGAAAATAATTGGTTCATTGACATTGAATATACCAGGCAAGCCGCCTAACTTAGCTACCTGTTTCATTTGTTTGGATTTAACAAAGACGAGAATGGCCAACACGACTGCCAAAGTCATACCTGTTCCACCCATCCCTACTGTAAACGTATCCATAAAAGGCTTTGAAATAATATGAGGTAATTCTTTACCTGCATTAAATGCAGCCACATTCTCTAAAGCCAATGTATTCCAAATAGGGTCCATGACGGAGTTCATAATAATTTGACCATGAAGTCCAAAGAACCAAAGGATTTGAATAAAGAAAACAACAATCAATGTCGGGATAATGCCACTGCCTAAGCCAGTAAGAGGCTCTTGAATAATTTTATAAATAACATCATGAAGATTTGTATTAAATGCTAAAGTTACGATTCCTTGTACAGCCAGGAAAAACGTTAATGTAATAAGTGCAGGAATCAATGCCGCAAAAGATTTGGCTACTGCTGGCGGTACACCTGCTGGCATTTTAATCGTAATATCCTTTTGAACAGCTTTACGATAAATTTCACCTGCGACAAAGGCAGAAATCATGCCAAGGAACATTCCTTTTGCTCCAAGACGGTCCAGTGAAAGAACACCTGTAATTGTTTCTCCTCCTTGTGTCTCAACCACAAATGGAGTCAAGAATAGAAAGGATGCGAGAGCAACTACTCCACCGAATACAGCCTCAACATCATAACTTTTCGATAGATAATATCCGATACCGAAGACAACAAACACAGACATAATATTCATAGTTGCACTACTAGCTACTCCAAAGGTATCGCGGAGAGTCGTAATCGTACCGTCACTTAAAAACGAGTCCAGAAATGGAAGATTTAACAAAACGACCACGATCGAACCGAACACAGTTAATGGAAACGCTAACATAAAAGCGTCACGTAGAACGCCTAAGTATCGGTTATTATTCAGCTTACCCGCTATTGGCATAAGAAATTGGCTGATTTTATCAAACACAGGACTTCCCCCTTAAATAGGAATAATATTAAACCATTAATTTTTAGCCTTTTGCCTTAAAGATTTCTAGTATTTCTTTTACTAACTCTTTCATAGTCAACGTAGACATCAAATGATCCTCAGCATGCATTAAGAGCATAGAGAAATTTGTTTTTTCACCAGATGCTTCTTTTTGGACCATTTGGAAATGTATATCGTGTGAGATACTAAGATCCGCTTCAGCCTGCTTTAATAAGTCATCCGCTTCTTCGACATTACCTTCGCGATAAACCTTTAACGACTGAATGATCTTACTTCTTGCATTACCGCTGTGTAAGATAAGCTGGAAGCTGATCTGTTCTTCTGTAAGTTGTTCAATCTGCAGTTTTTCCATTATTTATCACCTATCAAAGAAAGAGCTTGTTCATATGCTTTTTTACCGTCTGCCATTCCATATGCCATCATGTTGATTACATCTACTTTAATGCCATGTTTGTCAGCTTCTTTTTGTAACTCACCTTTAAGAAAGCTCATTTGAGGACCAATTAAAACAACATCAGCATTTGCCATTTCAGTCTTTGCCTTATCCTGTCCAACTGCCCAAATTTTTGCATCCTCACCAATTGATTTGGCATGTTGCTCCATTTTAGTAACCAGCAAACTTGTTGACATACCTGAACTGCAAGCTAATAAAATTTTTCTCATATTTAAAAACTCCCTTTATAGTAGTCTTGTAAAACCGCTTACATTTATCATTATAGACAATTATTTTTAAATGTCTAGACATTTGTATAAAAATAAATAAATTTTGCGAAATTTCATTGAACTAGTTTCACGTAATGTTCATTTTAAGACGAAACCTTTAGTAGGAGAGATTTCAGAAATCAGATTCCTTGATGCAGCACTTTAAGAAAATAACAAACATCGCCCTACAGCCTCCCTTTACAAATCAAAAAACCATATAAAAAGAGCATACCCACATTTTAGGCATGCCCTCGTTCTGTTCAATTTTATTACTTCCTACTTTAATTCTATTGTTTCATTGATATTTTTCGCATCAGATTCATGTTTAGTCATCTTCTTATACAGATTCACAATGTTTTTTGTGAGGTTTCCGGTTTCCCAATATTCCGCTGCTTCCGCCTTTACTTTTATTAAAATAATATTTGGATCATCAACGGTCGTTTCAAGTAATTTTTCATAAGCCGCGTTCCAAAGTTCCTTTTTCTTGTTAATATCATCAACGATTTCAGCTCTGCCACGAACAGAAACATAAGACTTACCGGCATAGGCAACATTGACCTCTGGATGCTCAACTACCTCTTTATATTTGTCTGTCTCTCTTTTCGTAAAGAACCATAAATCTCCGTCAAATTCAACTTCCTGTGTCTTCATTGGACGAGAAATCAATCCCTCAGCTGTCTGTGTTGTCAGCATAGCCGTGTCAACATCTTTAATTAATTCTCGTAGTTTCTCCAATTCTTCCTGGTTCGTTCTTTCAACGTTAGTCATGATATCACCTCTTTGGATTTTATAGGTATTTTACCCTCTTGATCCCTTTTTAATCGTAAAATTAGGATTTGGCTTATATTTGATCTTTCATTTACTGCATGATTCGTAGGTTTATATTCTCTCAATCACTCAAAATTATAAGTAGAAAGGAGTTATACGAAAAAAGTCTCCATCTGCATTACCATATAATCGTCTGCTCTTCACGTAGTGTTCATGCTCTTGTACCGTCTTTTATTGGATTGGTTTCTAAGTTTTGATTGATAATGAGAATTATTATCAATATAATGAAGTTATCTATTAATTCATTCTCTTCATTCAGCTTCTAAATAAGGGAGGTTTATACATGTCAGAGATATATGATGTAACGATCGTTGGCGGAGGACCTGCAGGTTTGTACAGTGCTTTTTACAGCGGATTACGGACGATGAAAACGAAGATTATTGAGTCTCAATCGAGGTTGGGAGGGAAAGTTCATATTTATCCTGAAAAGATGATCTGGGATGTTGGGGGAATGCGTCCTATGCGCGGTGAAGAGTTTGTTAAAGATTTGACTGCCCAAGGATTAACCTTTGAACCTACAGTGTGTTTAAATACGAAAGTTGAATATATTGCTAAAGAAAATGGATTGTTTGTCCTTATAACAGATGATGGCGAGAAGCATGTATCTAAAACCGTTATCATGGCAAACGGCGGTGGAATTATCTCTCCACAAAAGTTGGAAGTAGAAGGTGCAACGAAGTATGAGCTTACTAATTTACACTATACTGTACAGCGAATAGAACGTTTTAAAGACAAGCATGTATTAATATCCGGCGGAGGCAATGCTGCCATTGATTGGGCTGCAGAATTACTTCATATTGCAGCAAGTGTCACTGTTGTTTACCGTAAAGGCGAACTCTCAGCACACGAAGCTCAAATTAAAAAATTAAAAGATCACAATGTAGAAATCATCCTCAATGCTGCTATTACTTCTTTAGTGGCAAATAAGGAGAACCATGCCATTGATCAAGTGATACTAGATATGAACGGCAGTAAAAGAGCGATTGACGTTGATGATGTTTTAATTAACCATGGATATAATCGTGAAGCATCACTTGAATTTGAAAGAACTTTACAGCCTGAGATGAAGGACGATTACTATTATATCGGTACACCTAAAGGCATCCTTTCTACAGAAGGGATATTTGCAGCCGGTGATATTATATCTTACGAAGGAAAAGTAAACTTATTGGTCGGAGCCTTCCAGGATGCTGTCAATGCCGTTAACAGCGCCAAGATTTATATGGAACCGTCAGCTTATGGTACTGCGATGGTATCATCCCATAATGAAGTATTTACTGAACGGAATGAACAATTGTTGAAAGAAAAGCTAGGAATTTAATTATTCGGCTTTAATACAGAATCTACACTTACAGCCCTCCATGAAAGCTGGTAAGAACGTACTATTATCAGCTTTTTTATATACAGGAACTTTTCAGAATCCCCACTATGTACCAAAGGATGACCTTTTCCATCCCTTTTTAAAATTAAACCTTTGTATCAATCTTACAGATATTTACCAGGGTACAATTATACATGAATTTTCATCATCGATTAATATGGGGAATCGGGAAAAAGTTGCACCAAAATTCAATACCAAGTCTCTTTTAAGAAATGGATCTTGCAATAATTCATCAAACTTATTATTACTCTTATAATCTCGATCAGCTGTCTTTTTCTCAACAGCTATATTTAATAGATTCTGATATAAAGCAATTATTACCCTATCTTTATTCTCCAATACCAGAAAATCACGTCCCACAAAATCAATTTCCCTCTTTGTACTTTTTGCCTATCACATTCAAAATCAATTGAATCTCAGCACCCAGATCATCAGAAATAAAATCCGCCCTTAATCCCTAAATCAATCATAAAAAAAGATTGCATAACATTATTCTCCCTCTTTAGTAATAAACAAGGATGGCACTGAGCCATCCTTTGATTTTTTCATATGCAGGGCAGGCCATCTTAGCTTGCCCACCTGTTCCCCTGAAGCTTATGAGCGTTCTTGATTCTTTTTATTGCAGCGAACAGTTCCCTTAATTTTGAAGTAACCTTTTAAACACAAATAATGAACAATTTTATTTCCATTAGCGCTAACATAACGATAAAACACCTTGATAATAAACAAATTTTCAAGGTGTTTTCACTTATTTTTTCAATAATAAATACATAAAATAAGGAGCCCCAATAAAAGCAACCATAATACCAGCTGGAATTCCGTTGGGCTCAACCAGATTTCGGCCGATGGTATCAGCAAATAATAACAGCCAGCCGCCAATCAGGATGGCAAGTGGGATAAACAATTGATTTCTAGGTCCTACTAGAGCTTTGGCTATATGTGGTGCTATTAATCCGATAAAGGAAATACCCCCCGTAACCGAAACAGCAGAAGCAGCCAGAGCAACAGCCGTGAGCAATAAAATAATTCGTTCTTTCTCAATCGACACACCTACACCAATCGCAGCAGTTTCACTAATTCCGAGAAGATTTAAACGATTGGCTTTGTATAAAGTAAATGGAATAAGGATAACTAACCATGGAAGCAACGCCCAAATAAAAGGCCAATCGGTTCCCCAAATATTCCCCGCTAACCATTGAGCAATAAAATCTACTTTCTCCCGTTCTGCAGAAGAAATCAGAACAATCATAGCACCAGAGAGAGCCATCGAGAAACCAATGCCGACTAAAACCAACCTTACCGGCTCCAGCCCAGAGTTTTTGGTATACGAAAATAAGTAGATAAAGCAAACAGTAAGAATAGCACCTAAAAACGCAACAAGCGGCAGCATATAAACAAATGAACCGGGTTCAATCGGAAAGAATAGAAAGAAGATGGCCACAGCCACACCCGCTCCAGAATTAATTCCGATAATACCAGGATCCGCTAAATCATTCCTTGTAATGCCTTGAAGAATAGAACCTGATAACGCAAGCGCCATTCCAGCCAGGATTGTAATGAGTATTCTTGGTAATCGAATTGAAAATAAAACAAACTCTTCTTTAAAAGTACCCTCTCCAAGTAGTGTTGGAATGAGGCGATCGTAAGATAAAGAAGCAGCTCCCATTCCCATGCTCACAACAGCAGTACCAATTATAAGTACTAAAAAAATCATAATAAAAATTCGTTGTTTCTTGAGTAAAGAAGGATGAATCATAAGAATGCTTTGCCTCCTTTACGAACGATTATTAAGAAAAAGGGTAATCCAATCGTAGCTACAATTGCGGCTACCGGTGTCTCGAAAGGTGCATTTATGGTACGTCCTATTGTATCAGCAAAAAGCATAAAAACCGCTCCGGCAATAGCTGTCATCGGAATGATAAAACGATAATCTGTCCCGACGATTGCTCGTACAACATGTGGAACCATCAAACCAATAAATGTCATATTTCCAATTAGGGCAACGGAGGCACCAGCCAAAAGGATAATAACCATATACAGAATGATTTTTACTTGGATCGTTTTCTGCCCTAAGCCAACAGCAACCTCTTCATTTAAACTAAGAACTGTTAGCTGTCTTGCAAAGAGGAACGACACTAGAATACCAACTATAATGAAAGGAACAATGATACGGAGCTGGCCCCAGGTCGTTCCAACTAAACCTCCTGAGGTCCATACCGAAACATTTTTGGAAACTTTAAAGTAAATACTTACCCCATCTGCAATTGCATAAAGGAAAGCTGACACAGCAGCCCCAGCTAATACGATTCGAAGAGGAGAAAATCCTCCTTTTTTAATAAGCCCCATACTAAACACCATGATTGTACCAACAGCGGCTCCTATAAAACAGCCAATCATCAGCCCAAAATAATTCATGGAAGGGAAGACGACCAGTGTGATTGCCAATGCAGCATTTGCACCCGCCGTCAACCCAAGTAATCCAGGATCTGCAAGTGGATTTCGTGTTAACCCTTGCATAATAGCTCCTGCCACCGCTAAAGCTGCTCCTACAAACATGGCTGCTACTTCTCTTGGAAAACGAATTTCTCTCAGCACCAAGGTGGCATCTGTTTTTATTTCTGTGGTAAGGGCAAGCCATACATCTTTAATAGTCGTATCTGCAGCACCAAAAACCATTGATACTACAAACATTCCAATAAGTACAAGCAAACCGGCAATCATTTTATAGACAAAGGGGATGGAACGTTTCAATTCTTTTGTCATCAGTCACTCATCTTCTCTTTCATCAGAATAGGGGAAAAGGGATTCCAATTAGAATCCCTTCAAAAAAATTATTCACCTAGAAATGATTTCTTGAAAAAAGCCAAATGCTTCTCTAATGTAACTGGGTCACTGAAGGATGCCCCGTCACCTTCCATTTCATATACATGTCCATTTTTAACGGCAGGTATATTTTTATAGGTTTCGGTTTCCTGGAATGATACATCAGCAGCTGCATATTTACTCAAAATCACATAATCTCCTGCATATTCAGAGAATACTTCTGTAGAAAAGGTATAGTAGCCGTCCTTGGATGTCATCTCTTTTACTTTTTCAGGCATATTCAATTTCATTGCTTGATAAAGGATTTCTGTCCCGCGTGCCCAGTTATCTCCATAAACGTATAGATTTTTATCGAAAGCTTCAATTACAGATACAGTTGCATCCTCACCGATTTTTGCACGAATTTCATCGCCGGTTTCTGCAGCGCGTTTCTGAAAATCATCAACCCATTCTTGAGCTTCTTTCTCTTTGCCCAATAGTTTTCCGATTTCAACATGCTGGGCCAAGTAATCCAGTTTACCCCAAGTATAGGTTACAGTGGGAGCAATTTCCTTTAATTTATCAGCGTTTTTAACAGTAGATAACGCGATAATGAGATCTGGATTTAGTTCAATAATTTTCTCCAAATTATCTTCAGACACTTCGGCTACATCTTTTAATTCCTCTTTAAAGGTAGGGTTTGTTTTAGACCATACGTCAACACCAACTAAATTCACATCCAGTTCAATCACGTTACCAGTGAATCCTGAAAGCATGACAACGCGCTTTGGATTTGTTGGGACTTCCACTGGCCCTGTTTCTGATTCATATGTAAATGTTTTTGGTGTCTCTTCTTTTTCCGTCGCATTTTCCTTCTCTGTAGAGGCACTATCGCTGCAGGCACTAATAATTAACACTGAGAGCAGAATAAACGGGAATATCCACTTTTTCATGTTTAGGTTCTCCTTTTAATAAGTTATAAGTAAGGCACATTGGTTTATTTGTTCTTGGATCTCTCCCTATTTGGGCATCAATATGGAACACTTTTCTGAGTACAGCGGGAGTAATCACTTCCTCGCAGGACCCAGCTTTTACAACTCGACCATCTTTTAAGGCAATCATATAATCCGCAAAACGTGCTGCCTGGTTTAAATCATGCAGGACCATCACAATAGTACGTTCTTGTTCATGATTCAGTTTTTGCAAAAGCTCCAATACCTCTAACTGATGAGCCATATCTAAATAGGTAGTTGGCTCGTCGAGAAAGATAATTTCTGTCTCCTGGGCTAATGCCATAGCAATCCAAACACGTTGGCGCTGGCCGCCTGATAAGGAATCTACCGGACGAAACTTGTAATCTATTGTTCCAGTAACCTCAAGAGCCCAGTCAATAACCTCATAATCTTTTTTCGTTAAGCGACCAAACCCTTTTTGATAAGGAAATCTCCCATAGGATACAAGTTCACCAACAGTCAGTCCGCTTGCACTTTCTGGGGACTGGGGAAGGATGGCCATCTTTCGGGCAAGATTTTTCGTATTTTCACTTGAAATACTTTTCCCATCTAAAACTACCTCGCCTGATTGATGAGATATAATGCGTGTAACGGCTTTCAATAATGTTGATTTTCCACACCCATTAGAACCAATAATCGTGGTTATTTTTCGATCGGGTATTTCTACACTAAGGTCTTTGACAATCAATTGTTCTCCATATCCTATATTTAAACGTTCTGTATAGAGGCGATTCATCATAAACCTCCTTAAGGAATATTAGCTCTTTTTAATTGATAATGATTATCAATTCGTAGTTAAATATAATTTCTTTTCCTGCTTTTGTCAATTGTTTTTTCAGAAATTATGGAATTATTGTGCATTTCGAAGATTAACAGCTCAATATACATTGAAAAAGACTGTTCCCTTAGTATTTTAGGAAACAGTCTCTGTTCACTGTATTTTATCTATATTGGGTACTCACTAAATGTCAGGCTGTTACACCTTCTACTCGACACCTTCTGGATCGGTATCTTTTGGCTCTTCTGCCACTACTGATTCATCTAAACTAGCAGAAATGATTAATGTTATTTTAATTTATCCTAGTTAAGATTTCTTTTGAACAGTATTCAATAATTTCTCTTCTTCTTACTATACCAATAAAAATACCTGCGTCATCAATAACCGGGACAAAATTCTGCTCCATTGCTCTTTCAATGATACTTTCCATATCAGCATCAATGTGAATAGGTTCATTATTGCGCTCTGGTTTTATTTCCTTCAACTTCGTTTTATGCATGTTTTCAAACGATAAGCCAGGGGTATTTTTCATTTTCCAAAGCAAGTCCCCCTCTGTTAAGGTACCGACATATTTGCCTTGGTTATCAATAATGGGAACTGCAGAATATTTGTGATACTCCATTTTTTCCAGCGCTTGTCTCATCGTGGACTCGTACTTAACAATGGCTACTTCTTTTTTGGGAATTAAAAAAAAGGCTATATTCACCATTCACCTCCTAAACAATGATTCAATTTATGCTCCTGCCCTTCTATACATTATGCCCGCCCGGTTTTACTATATGCCTTTCTAATCTTACTAGTTAACCAGACCACTTCTTTTTATCAGGTTTCTGATCGGCAACAATTAATACATCTAGATGACGAACTAAACGCAATAGTTTTTGAACAACCGAACCTTTAACGATCTCCTCCATTCGTGTCCGTGCTGATTGTCTTATAATTACTTGAGTAGCATTCTTTTTATTTAAGAGATCAACCAATTCGTCGACAACTTTTCTTCGATGGGATGTCTCTTTCATTTCAAAAATTCCACCCAGCCTCTCCGTTAACAACTGCATGTTCTTTATTTTAATCTGCTCTTTTTCCGTTAAAACAGAATGATCCTTTACATAGACAACATACCAGACTGCCTTCAGCCGATAAGCCATTCGAAATCCACGCCGGATAAGGCGTTCACTATCTCCGCGCAAATTTACACATACAAAGATGACCTCTTGTTTTCGCCACGGTCCTCTTAAGGTCCGTTTATGTTCCAAGGCTTCCAGTCTCTCATCCACATCGTCTGCCACTTCACGGAGAGCCAGTTCCCTTAATGCAATTAAATTATAGGTCTTAAAAAAATGATTGAGTGCTTGCTCTATTTTTTCCTTAGCATATATATTTCCCTCCAGCATACGTTGCTGGATCTCCTGTGGAGAAATATCTATAAGCTCAATCTCATTCGCCATTCGCATCACATGATCTGGTACTGTTTCTCGGACTCTTACCCCTGTAATTTGTTCAATACTGTCATTTAAACTTTCTAAATGTTGAATGTTCATCGTTGAAATGACCGAATTCCCCGATTTTATAATCTTTTCTACATCCTCATACCTTTTTTTATGGACGCTGCCCGGTACATTGGTATGAGCCAATTCATCCACAAGCACAACCTCTGGATTTCGTTTTATAATCGCTTCTATGTCCATTTCTTCAATCACTACGTTTTTATAGTTGATTTTTTTTCGTGGTA
Source organism: Pradoshia sp. TA40_28 (assembly GCF_059694525.1). NCBI lineage: Bacteria > Bacillati > Bacillota > Bacilli > Caryophanales > Bacillaceae > Pradoshia > Pradoshia sp. TA40_28. The sequence goes on along the minus strand of NZ_JCATZO010000016.1, from coordinate 27,077 downwards.
TGATCTCTAAGCTTCCAATTTGTTCATGCGTTTCTTTTCTTCCATGTGTTTCAAGCAAGCCGATCACCACATCAATCCCATCTTTTTTCAATTCATTTGCCTCACGGAGCATCGTATACGTCTTGCCCACACCAGGAGCAGCACCGATATAGACCTTTAATTGACCTCTCTTTATGATGCCAATTTGTTCTTCAACTTCTACGTTTGAAAGTCGCCTGTATGGATTAATCTTTTTATGATCTTTCCACTTAGCAGGTATCACTCTTTTTCCGTTTTTATCTGTACGTTCAGCGACAATCAAAATATCTATATTTTGTGTATTCCTTAAGATTTTATTTATAACGGAGCCGTTCATGATTTCTTCCAGGCGGCTTCTTTTAGATTGGCCTATCACAATTTTAGTAATTTTTTTGTCCGTTGCATAATGGACTATTCCCTCTGCAACATCCATTTGAGTAAGCGGCAATTCTTCAAATTTACCTTCTATTTTGCGAACTAACTTTTTAATAGATCTTCTAAACGTTTCCTCTTCCTTGGAAAGTTTTTTTTCGGGTGTGAGGTAACAGACGACAAATAATTCTCCGCCGAGACGTTTCGCAATTTGTTGGCCCCGCCTAACCAAAATAGATCCATTCCAATGATATTGGACGGAAACAAGAATCCTCTCTGTTGCCCCAGATGGGCCTATAAGTCCTTGCTGTTCTCGATAATCATCGAGTTCACCATTCACTTCTCCTGCCAAATGCCGCAAAGCAAGCTCTCGCAATACCGCCAAATAATCTCGTTTAAAAAATTTCTTCTTTAATGCCTGGTCTATTTCGCCATCTTGTAAACGAGTGAGAATTTGGTCAGGGGTTACATCCAATAGTTTTACCTCATCTGCCATTGCAAGAGTGTCATCCGGAATACAATGGTCTACCTGAACCTTAACAGCGAGCAGCTTTTCAACAATCTCTCTAACTCCCTCTAATTCATAGACGTTCATAGTCGTTATTACGCTAATGTTGCAGCTCATCAACTCTAATATATCATCTAGCCTTGTCTTATGCGGTGCACCTTTTCGGTTGCAATGTGACAAGATATCAACAAGGACCACTTCTGGATTTCTTTCTTTGATGGCTTCAAGATCTAAATCTTGTTTAACGATTCCGTTTTCCACCCATTCAATTGGAGGAATGCTTTCCAAATCCCCGATTTGTTCGATTGTTTTAGGACGATTGGTGGGACTAATAACTCCAATTACCACATCAATCGATTTCTTCGTCAATGTTTTTCCATCCAACAGCATATGATACGTCTTTCCTGAGCCAGAAGCTGCACCTAATATAATTTTCAATCTTCCTCTGTTTACTTTAGAAATCGATTGCAAATACTCTTCCGGAGTTTTTCTGCGGAATTCGACCATCATTCGGGCCTCTCTTTCTACATATAAGAAAAGGAGAGTGACTATACATTACTCTCCTTCTCTATTCACCTTATTTCAATCTATCAAGCTCCAAATTTAGCTGTAACACATTAACTCGCGGCTCGCCCAAAATTCCATATTGTCGGCTCTCCGTATTTTCATCGATGAGGGATTCTAGCTCTTCTATGCTTATTTTTCGGACGTCAGCAATTCTTGGAACTTGAACCTTTGCCGCCAGCGGAGACATATGCGGATCCAGCCCCGATCCTGAATTAGTTAAAAGATCTGCTGGAATATCTTCTTTTTGTACATCTGGGTTATGCTCTAAAAATGCTTTTATATCATTTTTGGTTCGCTCAATCATTTCCTCATTAGAAGGTGCATAATTTCCAGAACCTGACCCAGCCGCATCATACTCTATAGAAGAAACTCGGCTGCTGAAATACTTTGGATCCTTAAAGTTCTGCCCAATTAACTCAGAACCCACCACATTTCCATCTTCATCTTTGATTACACTGCCATCGGCTTTAGCAGGAAAAATGAATTGTGAGATTCCCGTCATAAATAGCGGGTAAATAACCCCGCATATGAGAAGAAGAACCAAACTTACCCGTAGATTTTTCAACATTTGTACGTCACCTTTACTTTATTATTTATTTTTATACAAGGTTCATGACAACAAGCAATGAATCAATGATCTTAATACCAATAAAAGGAACAATGACCCCGCCAAGTCCAAAAATCATGAGGTTACGGTTCAAAAGCTTTGTTGAACTCATTGGCACATATTTAACACCCTTCATTGCCAAGGGAATAAGCAATGGGATAATAATAGCGTTAAAGATGAGTGCCGATAAAATTGCACTTTGAGGGGTAGCCAGATTCATAATATTTAAAGCCCCAATTTGCGGGATCGCCACCATAAACATAGCCGGGATAATCGCAAAGTATTTCGCAATATCGTTGGAAATACTAAACGTGGTCAGCGCTCCACGCGTCATTAACAATTGCTTCCCAATGGCTACTACTTCAATGATCTTCGTTGGATCAGAATCTAAGTCAACCATGTTAGCTGCTTCCTTCGCCGCAATCGTTCCACTGTTCATCGCAAGACCAACATCAGCTTGTGCAAGCGCCGGTGCATCATTCGTTCCGTCTCCTGTCATAGCCACTAACTTACCTTCGGCTTGTTCCTTTTTAATAACAGATATTTTATCTTCCGGTTTCGCTTCCGCGATAAAATCATCAACACCTGCCTCACGAGCAATAGTTGCGGCAGTCAATGGGTTATCCCCTGTACACATGACCGTTTTTATTCCCATTTTCCGTAATTCATCAAATCTTTCTTTCATCCCGGGCTTTACGGTATCTTTTAAGTAGATTAATCCTAAAATTTCATTTCCCTGTGCAACAGCAAGAGGCGTACCACCCTCCATCGCAATCGTTGATGACTTACCATCAAGATCGTTCGGGACAGTCCCTCCACCGGAAACCACATATTTCTTAATAGCATCTACAGCACCTTTTCTAACATTTCGCCCATCTGCAAAGTCTGTTCCGCTCATACGAGTTTCCGCCTGAAATTCAACACCTTCTGAATCAATTGCATATGCTTCAGCTTCTGAAACGCCTGATTTCTTTGCCAACTCGATGACCGATCGACCTTCAGGTGTTTCATCATGAAGAGAGCTATATAGCGCAGCTTTATTCAATTTCATTTGGTCGACATGTTCAACCGCTATAAAAGCTGTAGCCATCCGGTTTCCATGTGTAATCGTTCCAGTTTTGTCGAGAATAATTGTATTAATATCCCCAGCCGCTTCTACTGCTTTCCCCGACATGGCAATAACGTTAAATTGAGTAACGCGATCCATTCCGGCAACACCAATAGCGGAGAGAAGTCCTCCTATTGTGGTCGGAATCAAACAAACAAGCAAAGCAACTAAAGTTGCAATTGGAATAGTGACTCCTACATAAGAGGCAATCGGAACCAAGGTCGTGCAAACAATTAAAAAGATCAGTGTTAAGCTAATGAGTAACGTATTTAATGCAATTTCATTCGGTGTTTTTTGTCGCTTAGCCCCTTCAACTAAATGAATCATACGATCAAGAAAGGATTCACCTGGATCAGCTGTTACTCGAATTTTCAGCCTGTCACTGTTCACTCTTGTGCCTCCAGTGACTGAACTGAAATCTCCCCCGGATTCTTTAATGACCGGAGCAGATTCTCCTGTTATCGCTGATTCATCCACAGAGGCTACGCCTTCTACAATTTCTCCATCTGCCGGTATCAATTCAGTTGCTTTTACAACGACCAAATCCCCTTTTCTCAATTCAGTTGATTGAACCATCTTGATTGATCCATCTTTTAATAGCAATCTGGCTTTTGTATCTTGTTTTGTTTTTTTCAGACTATCAGCCTGTGCCTTCCCTCTTCCTTCAGCCAAAGATTCTGCAAAGTTAGCAAACAGAATGGTAAGGAGCAAAATTATGCTTACACTTCCGTTATAGATTGGATTCGCTTCTCCACCAAACAGGGTAGGAAATATGGTTAAGATTAGAGTGATAACAAAACCAACCTCTACTACAAACATAACTGGATTTTTTGCCATTATACGTGGATCCAGTTTTTTAAAAGCATCTATTAAAGCACGCTTAACTATAGCGTTATTAATTGCAGCTTTACGCTTTGTGTTCATTGGAATACTCCTTTATCTTCTTTTTCTTTCATTAACGAATCGACAAATACTCCGCAATCGGCCCAAGTACAATGACTGGGAAGAATGTTAATGCCCCTACGATTAAAACTGTTGCAATCAAGAGAACTACAAATGTACTGTTATCAGATTTAAACGTCCCAATCGTTTTTGGGACAGGCTTTTTACTTAATAACGACCCAGCTACAGCTATCATGGCAATCATGGAGAAATAGCGGCCAAATAACATCACCAATCCTGTTGAAATATTCCAAAATGGTGTATTATCACCTAAGCCTTCAAATCCTGACCCATTGTTCGCCGCAGATGAAGTGAATTCATAGATAACTTGAGTGATTCCATGGAATCCCGTATTTGAAATGGCTGATGTACCCATTTCTGTTGCCAATGCAATGGCTGATGGAGCCAAAATAATCAGGGGGTGTATTAAAATTGTGATAGCGATTAATTTCATTTCTTTTGCTTCAATTTTACGGCCTAAAAATTCCGGTGTTCGGCCAACCATTAATCCTGCTAAGAAGACGGCAAGAATGGCATACATTAAAATATTTACGGTTCCAACCCCATCCCCACCAAATACACAGTTCAACATCATTTCACCCAATGGAACCAACCCTCCAAGCGGGGTTAACGTGTCATGCATATTGTTTACCGTGCCTGTCGTTGCAGCTGTTGTAACAGCTGTGAATAAGGCACTTTGGGCGATTCCAAACCGCACTTCCTTTCCTTCCATACTGCCATCTGATTGGGATAGGCCGATTTCTTGAAGTGCTGGGTTTCCATTTGCTTCACTAAAATAGGCGATCGATAAGAAGGCAAGAAACATCATTCCCATTGCACTGAATAAAATCCAGCCTTGCTTACGGCTTCTGGCCATATGTCCGAACGCGATTGGCAGTGAAGCTGGTAGTAAAAACATGGATAAGATTTCAATAACATTCGTGAGTGGTGTCGGATTCTCAAATGGGTGTGCAGAGTTCACACCGAAGAATCCTCCGCCATTTGTTCCTAAATGCTTGATAGATTCCAAAGCTGCAACGGGTCCACGCGCAATTTGCTGTTCAGCACCTTCCAAGGTCGTTGCTGTAATCGTCGGCTCTATCGTTTGTGGTACTCCCTGACCTACAAGTACGATTCCAACCAGGATGGAAAGCGGAATCAGAATACGTGTATGTGCACGGATTAAATCCACATAAAAGTTACCGATACTTTTTTGCCCTGTCAGTCCTCTCATAAAAGCGATACATAGTGCGATCCCTGTCGCAGGTGTTGTAAACATCAGAAAGATAATAACCATCATTTGTGATAAATAGGAGAGCCCTGATTCTCCACTGTAATGTTGTAAATTAGTGTTGGTTAAAAAACTCGCTATTGTATTAAAAGATAAGAACGGATCCATTGAAGCAATTCCACTTGGATTCCCTGGCAAAGCACCTTGAAAACGAACGATTAGATAACATATAGCGAACATTACTAGGTTACTAACCAATAATGCCTTTGCGTATTGCCGCCATTTCATATTCGTTTGCGAAATTCCAGAAAGCTTATACATTATTTTCTCTATGCCGCCAAATGCCCGATCAAGCTTTGTTTCCTCTAAAGAGAAAGCACGGGCTATGTAGCGCCCCATAGGTATAGCAAGTAAAACAACAACTGCTATGACCAATGCTATTTGTATAAAATCCATTATTCTTTCCCCCATAGTGTTTTTATAAATTAATATCTCTCTGGATGAATTAAGGCATCAACTAAATAAATCGCAAGTCCACCTACAATAATTCCTATAAAGATCATTTTTCTTGACCTCGTTCCTTAATCACATTGTCACAAAACTTGATGAATCCAAAGAACAGTAGAAATATTCCTCCTGCCAATCCAATTGAAATAAGATCCACATGAACCTTCCTTTCTTAAAGGTTGCTTTTAAACTTATAATCTCAAAGAGAATTCGTTAACCAGCTATATGAACAGCTTCCAGGTTTACTAATATAAACGAGTCTGGCACCTAGCTTTTTATAAAGCTGATAATCTCTGCTGCATTGCGTCGCAACAATGATTCGCCTCGTACCCAATTCAGAAAAGAAAGCAGTCAATTCAACCCCCTCGTTAATAGAATCTGAAATAATGTAAACTTTATCGTATACAATAAAGCTCTTTTCCATTTCATTTAGGTTATCCATTCTCGTATTGCCATTCTCTGTGTTGGAAAGAGATTTAAAATATTGCTTATATGGCATCACAACAAATGCCTTTTCCCTGCAGCTATCACTGGAAATCACTGATGTATAAAGATTGCCTTTGCCGATGATCAACACGTTTCCCACTTTACATCCTCCTGAAGGATAAGCTGTCCTTTCTATACTCCATCATTGTTTGTTGACCGATTTATAGAAAGGACAACACTTATTGCCTATTAATATCTGATTTTAGTGAAATCATTCGGATAAATTGAAATATACTTTGGGTTATTCTGGTGAGCGACTGAATTTGCTCTTCTTGCATTTTCATCCGCTATTTTTGCCTTTTCCTCAAGCAGCTTAATATCCAGATTACTCATACGTAACATTTGGTTCCTCCTTTATAATTGTTAAAATTTACCATCAAAAAGGCACAGAAAAGCCCCCTGTATTACACAGTGGGCTTTTAAACCAAAGGTAATACCTCCTCTTTTAACGCTTACGAAGTTAGCTGTCGGATTCGGGCCATAAGAGTAGCCCTACCTTGATCTAGGATTCACCCCAAGTGACAAGAGTCACAAAATTGGTTCCCCCGCTCTTAATAGATTCAGCGATTTAAGATATTAACGTATTAAATTGTTAAATTTTAAAAAAGACCACAGAGGGTCTGCCCTGTGGTCGAAATAACTTTTCGAGTCCCCAGTTACACCATCCTCTCCCTTAACGCTTACGAAGTTAGCTGTCGGATTCGGACCATGGAAGTAGCCCTACCTTGATTTAGGATTCACCCCGAGTGACAAGTGTCACAGAATTGGTTCCCCCGCTCTTTAAAAGATTCAGCGATTAAGAATGATATTTAATTATGAGAGTAATACTACTCCGGTATTTTCCAGTTGTAAAGGCAACAAAAACCCCGAATTTTTGTATAAATTATTAAATACAGGTAAAATAAACCAATATAACTACTTCATCCAATGATTTCTTAAACTTCCTTTATTTTTCATCGACTTTATAGTTATTTCAATCTACAAATTTAAAAACTTTCATATGAACCAATTAATGATCCCCATGTTTCATAATGGACTAAATATAAGCCGTTTGTTTGGAACTAGTTCGAAAGAATCGTCTTTTTTCATACTTTTTGAATGGTTCTCCTAGAGATTCAGAGGGAGGAATACTTCTAATTCTTCAACAAAAAAGGACTATCAAAAGAAAAAGGTATCTAAACCTAAAAAAATGGGTAAATACCCCTTAGAAAGAAATTGGGAGGGATAGAATGAGTGATTATGTTATCAACGTATATGAAACTGAGCAACAAGCAGCAAAAGCTATCGAAGATTCTAAAAAACAAGGCTATACCACAGATGAGATTTCTGTCATTGCCAACCATGCAAATGATTTATCCAGGATGACACAGGAAGTGAAAACTTCTACTATGGATGGAGCCATTGCAGGAGCTGCTACTGGAGGGGCAATTGGCATTGCTGGCGCCCTGGCAGGATTACCAGCTGTATTGGCCCCAGGATTGGGGGCAGTATTAGTTGCAGGTCCTCTATTAACTATGCTTGGCGGCGCATTGATGGGAACCAGATCTAGTGAAGGCGGATTATTGAAGTCTTTAATGAATATTGGACTCCCTGAAGAGAAAGCTCAACAATACTATAATGATGTTCAAGATGGAAAATTCCTCGTCATTGTTCACCCAAAATAGTATGTTAAAGTAATATAAAAAGAGGCTGGGACATAAATATTTCAGTCAATGATAAACCCGAACTATTAGGTAATATTTTAATAAATATTTCGCCTAATAGTTCGGGTTTTTATTTGTTTTCTAGATTTGTCACTTCTATATACCATTATTAAACTTAGTAGAATGTAGCGGAAGCCACTCGACTCCTGCGGGAAGTAGAGGAAAGGCTGAGACCTGAGCAGGCGTAGCCGAGGAGGCTAAAGCCTTCCTCCCCGCGGAAAGCGAGTGGAGTAAGCGCGAATGGAACGGAATTTTCTTTCAACTTAACTCTTTAATAAGTAACAAAGTCGAACTAAATCCTAAACCGCCAATCATATCTTACATATAATTTTATCTCATCTCTAATTGACCATGCTTGAAGGAAGTCTGTAATGTGTAGCTCCCCTTTGGAAATATGAATGTCCAAGGCATACTCACACGACATGGAATAACAAGCTGAGGTAAGGCGAATAACTTTTCTGCAATAACTTCCCCTTGAATTCCATATAGCAATCTTACATTGTTAAAGACAAGAGGGTGGTCCGTAAAGTTATGGACCAATACAGATATGAGCAATGCTTCTTTATGGTTAATGGCTTCTCGGATAGGAGTAAAAATGACATTATCAGGGCTGTATAGATCTTTTGTTTTATCAAAAATTCTTTCGATACTTTGTCGGTCCTGGGCAGCTAATGCTTTATCCCATGATTTCTCAAATTTTAATTGTTGCAAGAAAAAAACCCTCTTCTATTTATATTAATAAGCACCTTCTGAGTAGGTTAATTCATAGCTGTGTGTATAGATTTCAACTAAATTACCGAATGGATCTTCACAATACACCATACGATATGGTTTTTCTCCTGGGTAGTATGCACGGATTGGCATACGTTGTTTACCTCCGTGTGCAACTATTTTTTCAACAAGACCTTCAATATCAGGATCTTGGACTGCATAATGGAAAAGACCTGTTTTCCAATATTCAAAGTTATTCTCTGGCTTTTCATTATTCGGAAACTCGAATAACTCAATACCGATTTTATCAACTGTTGCCATATGGGCAATACGGAATTTCTCCCAGCCAGTTCCGAATACATCCTTACACATGATGCCAATTGGGCTGTCATCTTCAATCACATCAGATGGCTCCATAATAATATACCAACCCATTACCTCAGAATAAAATTTCACTGCCTCTTCTACATTTGGTACAGAAATCCCTATATGTGAAAATGAACGTGGATATCTCAAATTTATCTCCCCTTTTAGATGTTTAGCTTAAATATACTACTAATTATTTTTCCTCTCTAATATAAAGCAAACTACTGAAGCATCTTCTCCAACCAAGCTGGTGAAAAATGAACCATACTCCGTACATAGGTATCAGGAGATGTGGTATTTGACTTATGCAAAGTTAATCCATCCAAAAGAATGATATCCCCTGGCTGTAAATCATATATTCTATTATGAATAAAATAGTTACACTGGCCTTCATCAAAGACATAAATCTCATATGTGCTGTGTGGTTCAAATTGATGAAATCCAGACATATGTGTATTCAATCCTTGAAGACGATAAAAAGCCAAAATTGATTCATCCAGTACTTTAGGTTGATAAAAATCCTTTGCCCCTTTTTTCACTACTGTTCACACTCCCGGAAGTCAGTGTTCTATTGAAAGCTTTCTGGAACACCTTTTATTATACTAGTATACTAACCAAAAAATCATTTCATGAAAGTGCTTTCTACTTCCATTTTTTGACTCAAATTGCTTTCTATTATTTTGCCCTAAATAGGTATAAGTAGATACAGAGGAATCATTACTAAAGGTGGTTCTTTTATATAGGTAGAACGTAGACAATATTGTGGTAAAGAAAAAAACACAAGCTTATCGGACTTGTGTTTGGCTTTACGGATTTATTTTTAAAGATTTATGTTCTTAAATAAAACCGTAGTATGGGCTTTGACTGTTTGCATAGTGGGCCCAGCTAATGAGAGTAATAAAATCATATACAGGCAGCTGTACTGCTTGCTGGATATCGAATGCATAGGGCGGCAGGTCACTGCATTCCAATAAGATGGCTCCGATTTCCGGATGTTTTTCTTTTAATTCAACTGCCTTCTTCACGACCTCATCACGGAGCTTTTCATTATTAAACGTACCAGTTCCATTCGAAATAGATGAAAACTCTTCTCCTTGGCTCAAATCACCGATGATCAAATTGGATCTGTCTGTAACACCGCAAGTTTTTAAAAGAGAATCTGTTAATCCTCTTTCATAGGCTGTTAATATGCCGATCTTTTGCGCTGGCTTTAATCCAACCTGGATCATTGGCAGTTGAACGAGACTGGACAGATATACGGGAATTTCTAAGGCATTTGCTATTTGCTTATGAAAGTTACCAAAGAAACCACAGGCACTAGAGATTACCTTTGCTCCTTCACTTTGAAGTTGCTTAGCCGCATCAATTATCACTTTTTCCAGCGCTCGATCATTATTTAATATACGCTGACCCGTACAGCCAGGGACCAATTTGTAATGGACTGGGAACGGGAATGTTGAATAATTGGCAACATTGCCGGGAATAACCGGATAAGAATTTTCATCCAAATATAAAATACCAACCGAAAACCCGGTTACATAACGCCCCTTTTTTTGTACAAGCTGGCCTGAATTTTTCCCAGGACCAATATATCCATAATGCATTCATTCTTCTCCCCTTTCTAATCAGGATTAGTCTTTTACAGAACCATTAATTTATACGTAAAAAAGGGGGTAGTATCTGATACACAAATTTGAGACCGCTTGAAAATCATTATTAGGTCCTTGATATTGCCAGCGTCAAAAAATTCCCTACATATAATAAAAGAGTTGCCGAACGGATCATAATCCTTAGGCAACTCTTTTTTATTAGATAAATTCATTAATCTGTAATGACCTTTTTCCGCAAGCAATATACCCATAGTAACAGGGATAGAACAAGGAAAATTAGCATGGTCATGCTCAAACCTTTAATATAATCTCCCCACTGAAGTGAACCGACCATCATCCCTACACTACCGATAACTATAAAGCCAAAGTTCATCAAGCTTGAAGCCGCACCGACATTTGACTTTTGCATAGATAGTAGCGTATTTGACACCATCGGTCTGAGATAAGTCGAGACGACCGTAAATGGAACATAGCATAACAAGAATACAAGCGGACTAGCGGAGCCCACAAAGAATAGCAGGCAGGCAGCTATGGCGACAATGGCAAAGCTGATATTGATCGATCTTTTAACTGAAACGCTGCCGCCGATTCGCATATATAAAAATGGTCCAATCATTCCTACACAAGCAGCGCCAGCAAAATAAAGGCTGAAGGCTGATTCCGAAAGGTTAAACCCATCTATATAAATATAAGATGCAAGTGTTAAATAGGCCATAAAAGGCGCTATTAAAAGAGCAACCACAAGCAATAAGCCGGAAAACTTCGTATCCTTCACAACACTGGTTAACCGTAAAATGGATTTGAATGTACTGCCGGATACTCTTTTTTCCTGCGGCAAAGTTTCTTCTAAAAGGAAGGCGCCTAAGAGTGTTATGAGGAATAGAGCAGCCAAGGCCACAAAAGTCATCTTCCAGCTGAAAAAGGTTAAAATAACCGCTCCCATAATGGGTGCAAGCATTGGAGCAAGCAAAACTATTGCCTGTGTAATGGACAGGACATTAGACATCTCTTTTCCTTCAAAGCTATCTTTAATCAAAGCTGTCGCAATGGCGACCATTCCACCTGCGCCAAACGCCTGAATCGCCCGGGCTGCGATTAAGAGCCAAATGGATGGTGAGATTGCACAGACGATACTAAAAGTCAGGGCAACAAGAGTACTGCCAATTAAGACTGGTTTTCGCCCATATTTATCACTCGTCGGACCAAGAAGCAAAATCCCAATTGCCATAAAAATGAAGAATATCGTCATCGTATAGCTAGTAACAGATGAGGTTGTTTGGTAGTAGATAGTCATCTCCGGCAACGATGGCATATATAAGTCTGTTGCCAAAGGAGGTGTCATCGATAATAAGGCAATGAAGGCAATAAGCCCGCCTTTTTTCAAATATTTTTGTGACATTTACATCTTCCTATCGTTCTTATGATCATGTGAATTATATTTTCAGCAGAATTATACGGTAGAAACCAATCCTTCTATGCAACTCTGCTTCAAAGCTTCCTTTGTTGAAAATATTCCACATTATCCTAGCTTAACAGGAAACCAATCTAGTGATTGCATGTAAAATACGGAAATTATTCGACAAACAGGCCTTCACTCAGAAAGCCTAAGATTATCTCAAATCAGCAGACCAAACGTACTGAAAGTAATGAGAATATAACAATACGTCATTCGAAAATTATTGACCAAACCATATTGATATTACTGTACTGTATCTCTTTAATACGTTTTGACCTCAATTTCTGAAAATTTCCAATAAAACTACCTATCTGTAAAATAACAACAACTTTTCAATTCCTAACAAGGTTGTTAGAAATAAATAATTGATAAAAATTTGTTGTATACTCCGTTATAGTTAATTAAGAACTTATGAGGTGTTAACATGAATACAATTAAAATTGACAATAAGACTAAATCAAAACTTAATATAGATTATATGAATGCTGTATTTGCTGTTAGCAATGCTAAGCATCCAGCTGAGTACCTTTATAAAATTACCCAATATAAAAAAGCAAAGCATTATAAACAGCTTTTAGAGAATCATTTGAATGAATGTCAATGTTGTTAATACTAATAAAAAAGAAGCGCATCTAGTGTACTGCCCGTAAGTTAGAATTGTTATTTTAACTTACGGGACTGAAATCGCTACACTAAGAGCGCCTCTTTTTTATATCTCCATCATTATTAACAACTGAATTTGAAGCAAAAATAAAAAAAACATTAATCAGAATGCCTTCCACCTGTTTCAAATGGTCCACTTTCTTTCAGCTTAATAAGATGGCAAACTGCTACCCTACTTATATTGTGAATATCCTGTAATTGTGAATCAACCGTTTCAACTGCTTTGAAGCAAGCACTTGTTTTTAAGAATATAGCTCTAACAAGAAAAATTTATAATAATTTTAAATGACCCGTGACTTCATCTACCTTCTCTCTTTCACCAAGAATAGCAAGACATGTATCTGTTTTAACGCCGTTGAACATGGTCAATCCGTTATCAGTGATTAGCCTTACAGGCAATTCTTTTTCCTTTGCAAGATGATAAATCGTATATAATTCATCCAAGCTTTCTACATAAACCGTCACTTTTACAAATGTTTCATCAAACCATTTGGTTAGTATTTCTTTATGATTTTCAGTTCCATTGTATTCAATCCACTTTACAACCCCCAAGGAGGCATGACTTCCTTGCGCTACATACTTCCCTTTTGTCATTTGTAAATCTTTTCTCATCACGATAACCATCTTTGTTGTGCTTGACTTCTTTTCCACACTGATATCTCCTTCTCGCAAAGAATATGTTGCTATTGTTCACATAACTCCATTTTATTTTTTCATGTGTCAATTGGTGCCTAAATGGGGAAAATTTGATGAGTAAAAGTTAAAGTAACGTTCTTGATCTACCCTTTTTAAATGGGAATACCTGTTCATTGTTAGCTTTCATAGAGGTCATCGCTAGTGCTGTTTGCTAAAAATACAATTTAGATCCTCCGGAATCAAAAAAAAGAAGCATCCCACAAGTTTTTCAACTTGAGAGATGCTTCTTTAAATTGGGAAGGGCAGATTACATCATGCCGCCCATCACTTATTCATAAAAATGCTGAAAAATAATCTAATAGATTCTATCAAAATATCATATTATCTTAATACATTACTAATATAGTTAAATATGCTGAAGTAAAAATGTGGTCAATACGTGGTCAAATTAGTTATCATTAATCTCAGCCACTTCTTAAAGACTAAATGATGAATTTTATCCAGATAAACAAATATATACAATTTACCTATTTAAAAAGCGAAGCATTTCACATGCATCGCTTTTTACAGTTGTTTCATTATCTGAATGTGTAGACTTTAATTGACAATTCAGGAGTTATTGTTAAGTTCATCAACTTCTTCTACTTTAAATGCTCTGTTCATTTCTACATCTTTGAAGTTTTTATATTGAAACAGGAATTTTAGAATCAGAACTAGAAAACGTCTCCGTAATCCAAGATTCAATCTGTGCAATCTTAAGAGAAACATCACCATCTTTATTTAGATGTGATTTAAGATGAACTCGATTTAAGAAATATAGAAACATTAATATATCCTTAGCCGTACGAGTTTTTTCATCAATTGAAAAATGTTCTTTGAATGATGTAGAAAGAATTAATTTTGAACGTTCTCCTAAATGGCTTTCTGTATTTAAAATTAATCTATACATACTGTTACTGAAGTAACTACGACATTCTGCAGGTATTTTTTCGAGAATATCAGGATTTCTAGTTAATTCTTCAATACCACATTTATAATTAAAAGTAGCAAAAGCTTCTAATACTCTTCGTAAATTATTTCCTAAATTCAAGTCATTAACTGAGTTATCAATGACAAAATCATATATATTTTGAAGTAATCTAGAATATTCATCATAATTCATAGAATTTATTGCTTCTAAATTTTGGTTATACATGTGGAATAGCTTTATCTTATTGTTACGTTGTTTAATTTCTATATCACTAAAAACTTTAGTCATATTATATAGAACATCTAAATCATGAGTAAAAATAATAGCTTTACTATGAGTGTTTCCAGTATGTAATTCGTTAAGAATATACCTTAAAAAGGAATAAACACCAACTTTGTTCTCAAAATCAAAGCTGGATAATGGGTCATCTAATATCAATATACATTCTTTTTTAAATAGTTCACTGATATTTTCATTTTTAAATAATGTGGAAAAGAAATAACATAATGAAATTATATTTTTTTCACCAATAGAAAGTGAACTTGGTTTAACTGGTTCATCTCTGCTCATTATAGTATATGAATTATATGACGAACTTAAATAGAGTCTTTTTTCATCATAAAAAATATACTGTAGATAACTATTGATTAATTCTAAAGCTATTTCAACATTAGCTAAAGCAGCTCTTTTCTTTTCTATTTTTTCTGTTGTCCTTTTAATATTACTATAACCAAGTTCCTTCTCTTTTTTTAAGTCGTTGAAGTTAAGAAGTTTTCCTTTATAAATTTTTATTAAATCTTTTGATTCTAAATAGGCTAGTTTTTTGTTAAGGGATTTTAAATCATCAAGCG
Organism: Pradoshia sp. TA40_28; assembly: GCF_059694525.1. Taxonomy (NCBI): domain Bacteria; kingdom Bacillati; phylum Bacillota; class Bacilli; order Caryophanales; family Bacillaceae; genus Pradoshia; species Pradoshia sp. TA40_28. The sequence continues at coordinate 11,765 of NZ_JCATZO010000016.1, read as the reverse complement.
CTTCATTCTTTTTCTTGATTGCTTTATTAAACTCAATAATTTGGACATTTACTTTATCAATAATATTGTTAATATCATTAATCATAAGTTCGACATCGAGTTGAGGGTTGATCGGTTTATATGGATTGTTAATCTTATTTTTTCTTTCCTCATCTAGATTTTGAAAGCTTGAATTTAATTTCTCTATTTTTAAGTTTAAAGATGATATTAAATGTTCTTCAACTATTTTATCTAAATGAGATATGTTTAAATTAATTTGTTGAGATTTTATATCAGATATTTGCCTTATTAAATTATTTGCTTCATCAGTATTTAAAATTTTTCTTATGGTATCTAAAATATCTGTTTTGTGCTGAGGATCAACTGGTTGAAAACATGTATGACAAATAGAGTTTGTACTTTTCAAAAAATCTAATGATTTAGAAGCGTCCTGGTTATTTAAAGAATTATAAATATCTAAGATTTTTTGTTCCTTATCTGTCAATAAAGGTTCTTGTAACTCGGTTGCTAGGAACTTAGTTAAGTTTTTGATTTCATTAGGCAATCTTAACGGACTCAATTCATCGATATAATTAGCCATGCTTAATTTTTTATATTTTTGAAGGGATGTTTTTAAAACTTCAGTCAAAGAATCAGTAGTTTCACTTATTTCATTGTAGTTTAATATTTCGTTAATTAAAGAATTATCTACTCTACCTGCCGTCTTATTTCCTGTTATTTTTTGATGCCTACTTGCCCAAGTAGTTTTTAATTTTTTTTTAATTTGCTCTAATATGTATAAATGAGATTCTTTGAAAGTTGGATCTAAAAGTTTATCATAGGTATTCTCAACAATCTCATACTTCGATTTCAAACCTTCTAATTCTTGGTTTAAAATATCAATTTCATTGTTTATATCAATTTGTTCTCCGAACATGACGATAGTTTCAAGTCCGTTATCATTAAAAGAAACTGTTTGGTGCGTATAATTTTCATTATGTACATAACAAGGAATTGTAGCGTTCGTTATAGGTAAAGGTTCTAAGCCTTGTCCTGGATGTTCTCTTAACTGTGATAGTTCGATGTTGGCGAACTCATTTTCAGAAGTTGGATTGAAAACTTCTTGAAATGCACGAGCTAGACTTGACTTTCCACTTCCATTTTTCCCATAAATAATAGCTGCTACTTGTTTATGCTTATCAAAGAATTGAAATTGTTTATCTTCTTTAAAATATCCACCCTTTAATTTAATTGCGCTAATAGACATTATTTAATTCCCCTTAAACATATGTTATTTATTTACATATAATTATAAAGGATAATAACCTATTATTGCGGAAATTGGAGAAAAAAGGTTACAAATTATTTTTTCATCAATAGAAGTTAATAGCATTGTACCTTGGATTCACGCAGATAACTTGGCAGAAATGATACATTTGTTTTGTTCTAATGGAAAATCTGGAGACGTATATAATGCAATTGATGGGAATTTCCCAGAACAAAATTTTAGGTTAAAGTGGATCAGAGTGTTAGGAAAAGAATATCAAATTCCCATTCGTCAAGCGGAATGTGCCATCTACTCGAATGAAAAAATCAGATCATTAGGTTACAAGCCAATCAGAACTTTTGAAGAAACAATCACTAATCTCAGTAATTTAGCAATTAGTAAATTATAAACATTGTGCTTATGCTAGGGAGCGTTATTGAATAAGGATTATGTCCTTTTAAGTTATATTACTTATGAAAGTAACGGGGCAGCATTCCTGTAATGAATGAAGAGTGTGGAGTACGTTTGTGAGAAACGTACTTAAACAACGGAGGCGTTAGTCACCACAAAAAGGGAGAAATTGAATCCTCTCTTTTTCGTGGTCAAAATGTGGTCATATAAAATTAAGCAAACAAAAAACCCCTTGTTACCAAGGGGTTTTATTGGGTGTTACATCATGCCGCCCATTCCGCCCATGCCACCCATGTCAGGCATTCCGCCGCCTGCACCAGCTGGCTCTGGCTTGTCAGCAACAACTGCTTCAGTTGTTAAGAACATAGCCGCAACAGAAGCTGCGTTTTGAAGCGCAGAACGAGTTACTTTTGTTGGGTCCACGATACCAGATTCAATCATGTTTACCCATTGGCCATTAGCTGCATTGAAGCCAATGCCGATTTCTTCTTTTTTAAGACGTTCTACAACTACAGAACCTTCAAGGCCTGCGTTGTGAGCGATCTGGCGAACTGGCTCTTCAAGAGCACGAAGTACGATATTTACACCAGTTTGTGCATCGCCTTCAAGTTCAACAGCAGCCACTTTGTTGTACACACTTACAAGTGCAGTACCACCACCGGCTACGATACCTTCTTCAACAGCAGCACGAGTGGAGTTTAGAGCATCTTCAATGCGAAGTTTGCGCTCTTTCAATTCTGTTTCAGTTGCTGCTCCTACTTTAATAACTGCTACGCCGCCAGCAAGTTTAGCAAGACGCTCTTGTAATTTTTCTTTATCGAATTCGGAAGTTGTTTCTTCCAATTGAGAACGAATTTGGTTGATACGTGCACCGATTTCGCTAGTTTCTCCTGCACCTTCTACGATTGTTGTTGTTTCTTTAGTAACAACAACTTTTGCAGCGCGTCCAAGAGAAGTTAATGTAGCAGATTTAAGGTCACGGCCTAACTCTTCAGTGATTACTTCACCGCCAGTTAATGCAGCGATGTCTTCTAGCATAGCTTTACGACGGTCACCGAATCCTGGAGCTTTAACAGCTACTGCATTGAATGTTCCGCGAAGTTTGTTCACAACTAAAGTTGCTTGTGCTTCACCTTCAACATCTTCAGCAATTAGCAATAATGGTTTACCTTGTTGAACAACTTGTTCAAGGACAGGTAGTACTTCTTGAATGTTAGAAATCTTTTTATCTGTAATCAAGATGTATGGATTTTCTAATACAGCTTCCATTTTATCAGAATCTGTTACCATGTATGGAGAAGAGTATCCACGATCGAATTGCATACCTTCTACTACATCAAGTTCAGTTGTGAATCCTTTGGATTCTTCGATTGTGATAACACCGTCATTACCAACACGCTCCATTGCTTCAGCAATCAAAGCGCCTACTTCTTCATCGGCAGAAGAAATCGCTGCAACTTGTGCAATGGATTCTTTGCCTTCGATTGGTTTAGAGATGGCTTTTAATTCTTCAATTGCAACTCCAACCGCTTTTTCAATCCCTTTACGAACGCCCATTGGGTTAGCGCCAGCTGTAACGTTTTTCAATCCTTCACGAATCATAGCTTGTGCAAGAACTGTTGCAGTAGTTGTACCGTCCCCAGCAATTTCATTTGTTTTGCTTGCTACTTCCGCAACTAATTTAGCACCCATGTTTTCAAATGCGTCTTCTAGCTCGATTTCTTTCGCGATTGTTACACCATCGTTAGTGATAAGTGGAGAACCAAATTTCTTTTCAAGAACAACGTTACGTCCTTTTGGTCCAAGTGTAACTTTTACTGTATCAGCTAATGCATCAACCCCACGCAACATAGCGCGGCGAGCTTCTTCACTAAATTTAATATCTTTTGCCATACGAAAATTACCTCCTCAAAGTTTTTAGTATGTTATTTTTTAATCGACATTTTAATTAAGCAATAACGGCCAAAATGTCGCTTTCACGTAAAATTAAGTATTCTTTACCTTCGAATTTAACTTCTGTACCTGCATATTTAGAGAAGATAATATGATCGCCTTCAGATACTTCCAATCCTACACGCTCACCATTCTCAAGGACACGGCCTGTTCCTACCGCTACAATTTTGCCTTCAGATGGTTTTTCTTTGGCAGTGTCTGGTAACACGATGCCGCTTGCAGTTTTTTCCTCTTGTGCGACAAGTTCAATCACAACGCGATCTCCTAGTGGCTTTAACAAGTAAAACTACCTCCTTAAAGTTATCTCCATTTTTATTAGCACTCTTTAACGTTGAGTGCTAACACAATTTATAGTTTAAATAAATAGACAATGATTTGCAAGTGATATAAGTTAAAATTTTTAAATTTTATCATCATTTAATTATCTTCCCCAAAACGAGTTAAAATATCCTTTTTTATATAAATATGGTAGTGGAGTCAAAGGAAAATGTTTCGTGATTGTAACTATGAGGTAAAAACGGTTAAAATTAAAGATATACGTTTTTGAACATATATAAATGATTAAGGGAGCTTTTTTGATTTGAAAAAACATTATTGGTCAATTTTAATCACCTATATAGCTATGCAATTTTCTTCTATTCTTGGAGGGCCATTAATGTTGGCCTACTTCTCGAACACAGATATTCCCTTGGAACGGGCGAGGATATTGGCAGCGGGGTATTGGATTGTAATAAGTTTCATTCTTGCCTTCATCATTACTCTATTTCTTTTGAGACATGAAAGAAATAATAGAGACATATCTGATCGCGCAAGTGTTGGAGCATCAGTCGGATGGGCTATTGGTGGGATATTCCTAGCCTTGTTTTCACAATCCCTTGCAGGTACCATTGAACAAACTATGGGCATTCCAACTGGCTCTGAAAACACACAAAATATTCTAGCCCTAATTGAGGCCGTGCCGGCTGTTATAATCGTCAGTTCAATACTGGGGCCCATTTTAGAAGAAATTGTTTTTAGGAAAATTGTATTTGGTACCTTACATAAACGATTGAACTTTTTCCTAAGTGCGTTAATCAGTTCGCTTATTTTTGCTGTGGCTCATATGGAGTTTGTCCATATCCTGCTTTATACGGCAATGGGATTCACATTTGCCTATTTATATGTTAAAACAAAGAGAATCATCGTTCCTATTTTTGCTCATGTGGCTATGAATACACTAGTCGTAATCGTGCAATCAGTTTTAAAAGAAGATATAGAAAAATATATGGAAGAGCTTAATAAAGTTCAAAGCTTTATCGGAGGTTTATTATGAGACGTTCACCCTTGTATATGGCAACAACTTATTTAATTTTAGGTGCTATTTTTATCTTTTTCGCTGTTCAAAATGTATCACGCAGCGGTTGGGATTTCTTCACCTATTTCTTAATTATACTAGCCACACTAGATGTTGGTTCAGGAATCCGCTTATTAATGATTCATAAGCAAATTAAAAAAATGAAAAATGAAAAACCAAAGGAATAAAAAAAATCTCGAAGGTATTAACCTTCGAGATTTTTTTATTCTGATTCTTCCGTGTTTCCAGATGGATAATGTTTAAGGAAATAAACTAATGATTGCAATTCTACTGCAAGGTCAATATGGTGAACCCGAATGCTGTCAGGCACATTTAGTCGTGCCGGCGTAAAATTCAAAATAGCCTTGATGTTCGCGGATACTAAACGGTCGGTAATCGATTGGGCAACCTGCGAAGGAACCGTTAAAATGGCTACTTTAATATCTTGCTTAGCCAATTTTTTCTCTAAATCATCCATATGGAACAGCGGAACATCTCCAATCAAGGTTCCTACTTTGTCAGGAGAAACATCAAACGCCATTTCAATCTTTGTATTATTATTTTTCATGAAATTATAGTTTAAGAATGCTGTACCCAGGTTACCGACTCCAATCAGAGCAACCTTTGTAATTTCATCTTGATCCAAGGTCTTTCTAAAAAAGGATAATAGATAATTTACATTGTAACCATAGCCCTTTTTGCCCAAAGCTCCAAAGTATGAGAAATCTCTTCTTATGGTGGCTGAATCTACTTTTACAGCCTCACTTAACTCAGCGGAAGAAACTCGTAGTTTTCCTGATGCGTGTAAATTCTGTATGAATCGATAATATAATGGCAGTCGCTTGGCTGTAGCCTGCGGTATTTTAGTATTTTCCTGCAAAATGAATTCCCTTCTCCCTTTTCTATCTAGTCAATCAGTATTCCATATGATCAAGTTGGCTTTGCTGGTCCTAATTGGTTATATCCCCAAGCCATACCTTCATCTAACACTTTGCTCAAACCCATAAACAGTTAATGAAGCGGCTAAAAGCGGCTATTAAAGCCTCTATTTCAATATCAGTACTTACAGTGGAACGAATAATTTTTATTCTTGTTAGCGTCTTTCCCAAAATCAAATCAATAACTATTTCCTTTTCATGCAATTGGGTGACACATAAGAATTATATCAGAAGTTTTCTTTGTTGCCATAATTCCTGCTATCCTGAGCCTATTCTTATATATTTATTTTATGGATTCGTTATATTATCGCAATTTCATCTATTTAGTAAAACAATAGGATTATGCAACAGGAATTCTGATTATTTCTTACAACTACCATACGAGTTTTTCCCTTATTTAAAATAGGGAAATAAACTCAAGGTTCTTCTCCTATTCCTATTTTATAATATTTTAAATGTTTTTGGTAATTTTTGTGTGGACGTTCACAATTTTTCTATTAAGTTGCAGTGCTTGTCCCCTGTAGGCTACACTTAAGGTATGTATTTTCTGAGGTGAGAATAATGATTATTTTACAAGTTAATAATGTATCCAAATACTATGGTGCTGAAGCAATTTTATCTAATATTAAGCTCGAAATTCAAACGAAAGACCGGATTGCTCTTGTTGGCAGAAACGGTGCAGGTAAATCTACCCTGCTTAAAATCATTGCCGGGCACCTTTCACATGACGGCGGAGAAATCTATAAACCTAAGGAAGTTTCGATTGGATACTTGGCCCAAAATACAGGCCTACAATCAGATCGTTCTATTTGGGATGAAATGATTTCTGTTTTTGAAAGCTTACAAAAACAAGAAGCTGAGTTAAGATCCTTAGAAAAATCAATGGCTGATCCTTCTGTCTATAATGATGAACAAAAGTATAATCGGGTTTTAAAAGACTACGACCGTCTGCAAGAGCAATTTAAAAATTCTGGTGGATATCAAATGGAAGCAGATGTACGCTCCGTCTTACACGGTTTACGTTTTTCCGATTATGATTATACTACCTCTATTAACAGCTTAAGCGGCGGACAGAAAACACGACTGGCTCTAGGTAAATTATTATTAACGAAGCCTGATTTGCTCATTCTTGATGAGCCAACTAACCATCTTGATATTGATACATTAAGCTGGCTTGAAGGCTATCTGCAATCCTATCCAGGTTCGATCCTAATTGTATCTCATGATCGCTACTTCCTCGATAAAGTCGTTAATCAAGTAATGGAGCTTTCACGAACATCCATTAAGAAATATACAGGAAATTATAGCAATTACTTGGATCAAAAAGCAGAAGAATATGAGCGTAATCTTAAGCTTTATGAAAAACAACAGGATGAGATTGCAAAATTAAAAGATTTTGTCCAAAGGAATATGGCCAGAGCGTCAACTACAAAACGGGCACAAAGTCGGCAAAAAGCCCTGCAGCGTATGGAAGTGATGGATCGACCTTTAGGTGACGAAAAATCAGCTAATTTTGCTTTTGATATTGAGGTGCAAAGTGGAAACGAAGTCCTTCAGGCAAATGATTTAGCCATTGGATATGAAACACCTGTTGCCAGTCATTTGAAATTCAGGATCACTAGAGGAGAAAGTATTGCGTTGATAGGTCCTAATGGAATTGGGAAATCAACTTTATTAAAAACATTAGTAGACAGGATTCCAGCTTTAAATGGAGGTTTTCAGTTCGGCACTAACGTGACAGTCGGCTATTACGATCAGGAACAGGCTAATTTGTCATCCAAGAAAACTGTACTCAATGAGTTATGGGATGACTACCCCGGCCAGCCTGAAAAGGACATCCGTTCCATATTGGGCAATTTCCTTTTTAGTGGTGATGATGTGATGAAGCCTGTCTCTACCTTAAGTGGCGGAGAGAAAGCACGTTTGGCTCTTTCCAAGTTAATGATGCAAAAAGCCAATCTATTGATATTGGATGAGCCTACCAACCATTTGGATTTAGACAGTAAACTGGTGCTGGAGAATGCTCTGATTGATTATCCTGGCACTCTTCTATTTGTTTCCCATGACCGATACTTTATTAACCGGATTGCGGACAAAGTATTAGAAATGAACACAGATGGTGCAACAGAATACTTGGGTGATTATGATTATTATATTCATAAAAAACAAGAACAGGCTGAAATTGCTGAATTAGAAAAACAAGCAGAGACTGCCTCCAATCGCTCAGGGACAGATAAAACCACGTATCAGGAAGATAAGGTACTTAAAAAGAAAGAGCGCCAGCGTCAAAGGCGCATCACAGAAATAGAAGCTATGATAGAAAAACTCGATACACGTATATCCGATATAAATATACAATTATGTGAACCAGAAATCTATCAGGATCATGAAAAATCCTTAGAATTGCAAACTAATCTTACTATCGCAGAAGAAGAATTAGAAGCATTAATGGAAGAGTGGACCTCTTTACAGGACGAATAAAACACGATTTTAAACCAAGTCAGAAATGACTTGGTTTTTTATCAACATTATTATCCACAATACTATAGTTGTGAAATAGGGTTTAATTTGATTTTTCCACATTATCCACAGTTTTTCAATCCATTATCCACAGAAACTGTTGATAACACATACTTATCCACAGTTTTCAGAGACATTCCATTTTTCAGTCAACTTTTTATCAACAAAAAGAAGAGGATTACCAAAACAGAAGTAATCCTCCTTACTTTTATTCTAATATCAGACCTGGATTTGCATTTAAATCCATCGCAGCTCTTTTACCTTTTTCAAATGCAATACTACCTGCAGCGGCAATCATTGCTGCATTATCCGTGCATAAATAAAGTGGAGGTATTATTAATTCCACGTCCTTTTTATCTGCAAAAGCTTCTTCTAACCGAGCTCTTAACCCTTTATTGGCAGCTACACCGCCTGCCAACAGGACCTGTTTAACCTGATATTCATCCGTTGCCTTTAGTGTTTTGGTCACTAAGACATCAATGACACTTTCTTGAAAGCTGCATGCGAGGTCTTCAGACGCTATGGTTTCACCTTTTTGATTGGCGTTATGCAATGTATTAATAACAGCCGATTTTAATCCACTGAAGCTAAAATCATAGGAATCCTCTTCTAGCCATGCACGTGGTAATTTAACCGTTGGCTGTCCTTCATGTGCAAGTCGGTCAATATGCGGACCACCTGGATAAGGAAGCTTTAACGTACGAGCTACCTTATCGTAGGCTTCGCCTGCAGCATCATCTCTTGTTTCTCCAATAACTTCAAAATCTCCATGCTCCCTCATCAGCACCAGTTCAGTATGGCCACCGGATACAACCAATGCAAGAAGAGGGAAAGAAAACTCAGTGAGGATCCTGTTAGCATATATATGCCCTGCAATATGGTGAACATTAATAAGTGGAACCCCATGAGCAAAAGCCATTGCTTTTGCCGCATTTACCCCTATTAATAAAGCACCTACTAACCCAGGACCTTCCGTGACCGCAATTCCATCGAGATCTTCCCAAGAGATTGCTGCTTTTTCTAATGCTTCCTCCACTACAAGCGTAATTGCTTCTACATGGTGCCTTGAAGCAATTTCAGGGACAACTCCTCCAAAACGTTTATGGCTCTCAATTTGTGATGCCACTACATTGGATAGTATTTCCCGGCCATTTTTAATTACTGCAGCTGCGGTTTCATCACAACTGGTTTCTATTCCTAAAATTAATTGATTATCTTTTACCATAATTCCACCCACATTACTAATGCGTCTTCCATATTATCTGTATAATAAAATTTTCTAATACCGCCATCTTTAAAGCCCATTTTACGATAGAGACTTTGAGCAGTTTGATTGCCCACTCGTACCTCAAGAGTCATCTTTTTCACACCCATGCTTTGTGCCTTGCCCATCATTCGTACCATTAATTCTTCCCCGATTTTATGGCCTCTCCAATCGGGCAAAACGGCAATATTCGTGATATGGCCCTCATCCAAAATGAACCATGTACCGCAATAACCAACTACCTTTCCTTGATCCTCAGCCACCAAGTAGTAAGCATATTGGTTGTTTACCAATTCATTATAGAAGGCTTCCCTGCTCCACGGCAGAGTAAACGAAGCATGCTCCACCTCAATTACACCATCAAGATCCTCTAAAGTCATCTTACGAAATGTAATCGTCTTATTCATTTATTCTTCCCTCTGTTTCTGTTCAGCTTGAGCTTCCAGCCATTTCGCTTCAGCTTCAGCTAAACGTACATAATTTGGGACAAAGGAGTGGATATCAACACCAGGCTGATTCATACCATGTATCGCTAGTTCTCCAGGTCTCGCATGCTGAAGTGACAGTGGTGCTATAATTGCTTTATCACCTAAGATTTCCGTGAATGTCTCCGTATGAATTGGAAGATCATTTCCTATAAACAGAATAGGTTGATTAAATGACTTCAAATGGTCTGCCCATTCACTGGCCAACACATTCTGATCCTCCTCCATTCTCACCAATTCTCCATTATTCCATTTAAAAAGACTTGTATAAATCTGTCCCCGTCTGGCATCAAACAATGGACATACCAAACCATTGAAATACCGTCCATTCAAAGCAAGTGCCTCTAGGCTTGATATACCTGTTAATTGTATGCCCAAACTCCATGCAAAAGACTTGGCAATGGTTACGCCAATTCTCACGCCCGTATAAGACCCTGGCCCATTAGCCACCACTATTTTATTCAGATCTCTTGGTGTGAGCCCGCATTCCTTCAAGATTGCTTCTATAGAAGGCATCGCACGCACAGAATGGTTTCGTTTTGTATATGTTATTTGCTCTCCGATAATCCCTTTTTCATTAGCAACAGCCACTCCCAGGACATTCGTAGATGTATCAATTGCTAATACATTCATTAAAATATCTCCTCACACAGCTTTTCATAAAATTCACCTTTAGGTTTTGCTATAATTTTCCGTCTATCATTTCCATCATGATATAAATATAAGGTTAAAAGTTCATTCGGTAGTTGCGCTTTTATCAGGTGAGCCCATTCAACAATCGTGACCCCTTCCCCTTCAAAATATTCTTCAAATCCGAAATCTTCGTCTTCATTTTCTATCCGATATACATCCATATGATAAAGTGGAAACTTTCCCTTATATTCTTTCATAATGGTAAAGGTCGGGCTATTCACATTTCTTGTTACACCTATCGCTTTAGCAATTCCTTTGCTAAATGTTGTTTTACCTGCACCTAGGTCTCCCTCAAGCGCAATCACTGAACCTGGAATTAGGCGATTTCCAATCTCTTCTGCCAGCTTCTGCGTCTCTTCTTCACTACTACAAATTCTCATGTATTCGGTCACAGTCATTCACCAAGCTTTATATTTTATTATTAAAGTTTACATTATTTTAGTGTGTAAATCCAATTTCGTTTTTTAATTGGTTTTTCAGATGTAAAAGAGAGCAGATAGTTAGACTATTGCTATTTTCAAGTGTGATCATACGATGATAGCTAGAATCATCTCCCAGAAATGAGGGTCATATACATCATATTTTGTTCCTGTATCTTTCTTGCAGTATTTTTGCGTCGCTTTTTTCCGGGTGGATAATTGTTTTCTGACTACACTCATACATCCTTTCATCCCTCTTTATGCATCCTTGCCCTCTCACAGGGACGGTATACTAACTTAACTGTTTCCCAACTCACCTTTCTGCCGTTATTGTACGTATACTAGGGGATCGATGCTATATAGGTGGTTTACCTCACCCTTCCACCACTTTTCACAAACTTGAATATACAAAAAAACCAGTTCATCAACTGAACTGGTTTGGATTGCCCGGCAACGTCCTACTCTCACAGGGACTCGCGTCCCAACTACCATCGGCGCTGAAG
>NZ_JCATZO010000015.1:0-61950 GCF_059694525.1 Pradoshia sp. TA40_28 | reverse complement strand
TTGACGAGATTTTAAAAATCTCTTATTTTAGACTTGCTTGGCGTTTCGTTTTGTTTAGTTTTCAAAGAACAATCTGTGTTGCTTGTTTCAGCGACTTTAATATAATATCAAATTCGCTTTCAGCTGTCAACTACTTTTTTAAAAAGTTTTTCAGTCGTTTTCTTTCATTTCGACTTCGTTCGTGACAACGTATATAAATATATCAGCATTTTAAAACCAAGTCAACACTTTTTATCAAATTTATTTTCAACTTTTATAGGATTGCTTAAATACCTAATACAATCGCTTTTCGGAGCAATTCTCATCAAGAGTTTCAGTAATAGTTTATACCTTTCTTCTATTGCTCTTTGCACAATTGGATGATGGTTCTCTACCATTTTATCATTACGAATTTCATCCATTTCTCTCTTAATTATATATTCCAATTCAATTCCTTCTTTTTCTGTCAGCAAAACTCCAAGCATAGAATACCCCCTAAGTTGTTAACTGCCACCAAACGTAGAATGCACCGCTTTTCCTGATTTTATACAAGCCAAATTTTAAAAGTAATATTTGTCCAACTTTCCAAATACATTACATTAGGACCTGAACAATTGGATGAGGTGAATAACATGCCCTTTTTTTATGTAACGAATGTACGTAAATGGAAACAACTAATCTTGCTAATGATTATTGCATTCTTCACAGCATTATTTTTTTATGTAGAGTTCCTTGCTGTATCGCCATCTTTCTCGATCAATGGTCAGCCAAAGATTATTTACAAAGGGGAAAAAGGTGTGGCTTTAACTTTTAATATTGGTTGGGGGGACGAAAAGGCTGAAGATATTCTGGAAGCTTTAAAGGAGGAGAAAATTAATTCAGCCACTTTTTTCTTGGCTGGCTCATGGGTGGAGCGGCATCCGCATATTGTGAAGTTGATTACGGATCAGGGTTATGAGATTGGTCTCTTGGGTTACTCGTATATAGATTATACGGAACTCGAAGAATCCGAAATCCAAAACGATATAACAAAGGGTCTTGTAGCATTCAAAAAAGCTGGAATTGAAAAACCGCTATTGTTACGGACACCCACAGGCGATGTCGATAGACGCGTTTTAAAAATCGCCGAAATGTCGAACCTCACACTTGTCCATTGGAGTATAAATTCAATGGATTGGAAAAACCCTGGGACAGAGGCTATTGCTCAAAATGTGGCTCAGGCTAAGAAAGGAGATATTGTCTTATTGCATGCTTCTGATTCAGCCAAACAGACGGCCAAAGCAATCCCGCTCATAAAAGAACAAATAACTGCTAAAAAATTAAAACTCCTCTCTGTCTCTGAATTGATATCTAACTCTAAATCAACAAGCCAGGAAATAAGCAGCATCCCTTTTATCGTAAACAATAATTCCATATGGCTTGATAAAGCTCTTCAAGCAAACTAAAAAGCCGCACTCTATGAGGAGTGTGCGGCTTTTTGCTTACGCTTCATTCTTTCTTCGGTTGCTTCCTTAGATTTCTCATGATATTTAGGCAATATTAGCAGCTGATATGTATTACAGATCAACAAAGGAATTAACATAAAATACATGTAACTATCATCATTCACACGCAATACAGGGAACCACTCTATTACTGTTACTACCACCATAAAAAATAATGTCGGTATAAAGGCGCTTTTATTGGTTTGTTTCACCTTCAGCGCACCTACAACCAAAGCTACAACAAGAATTAAGATAGGGTACCATATATAGGAAATGGCACTTTCCGCTTCACTTCCAAAAAACACAAATCTCAAGTAGGCTAGGTCAATTAAAACAAAACCAGTAATAACCAATTGAATAGCATGCCAAATGAATACTGATTTAAACATTTCCATCCCTAACCTGTGAACAGTTAAATAGGCAAAGAAACACATCTGGCTAATAACACTGAAAATAAATCCAATTCCTACCATCCATAAGAACCCAACAAATAATTCGAGTGGCTCCTTAACCGTAAAGTCGTTCCATTTTGCTATTAAACCAACGATCCCCGCTGTTACCCCGCCGATTAGCAAGGTATTCATAAATAGTTTAACCCAATATCGACTGCTCATTATTCCCCACCCTCTATGTATGTTCTACTAAATTGTACCAACCGTTCTTTCAAAAATCTATTAATTCATTTAAACACGTATATTTTTTAATTCTCGAATCATATTATCAGTGTAGATTTTATATGAGGAGGATATAATTGATGACCCATTCTTTCAAATGCGCTATTGGCCTTATCTTCTGCCTATTCACCCTAGCCAGCTGCAGTGAAACCAATACAGATACAAGTGAAGAAAACTACAGTGATACAAAGAAAATCATTGTAGATGTTCTAAAGTCTGATGAAGGGAAAAAGGCAATAGAAGAAACCCTATCTGACGAATCTGTTAAAACCAAGTTGATAATGAGCCAGGAGGATATTTCAAAAACGATAGAGACCACCTTAACATCTAATAAGGAGAAACAATTCTGGGAGAATGCCTTTAAGGATCCAAAATTTGTAGAGGCTCTTGCAAAAGGAATGGAATCCTCTCATAAACAAATTCTTAAGGATCTTATGACGGATCCGGAATATATGGGATTATTAACAAATATTCTGAAGGACTCCGACATGAGAAAAGAATTCGCCGAGATTATGCAAGGAAAGGAATATCGTAAAGAGCTTCAATCACTATTAACAGAGATAATAGATAGCCCGCTCTATAAAGCAAAAATCGAGGATATCCTTCTCAAAGCAGCTGATGAAAAATCAAAAGAAAATGGATCAACTAAAAAGAGCGCTGAACAAACATAATAAAAAACGCCTCCAAATTCCCAAGGAGGCGTTTGTTTATCTATTATTTATTAACCAGTTCAGTTACTTTTACAGCTATGTTTGTAAACATGTCACCAGTTGGATGATTTTCTGCATAAATAGATGGCGCAAAATCCTCTTCATTCCAATCAGGTTGTCCTAGAGGCAGCTTACCCAATAGCTCCGTATTAAGCTCATCAGCCAGTTTTTCTCCGCCACCTTTACCAAAGAGATATTCTCTTTCGCCTGTTGTTTTGCTTTCAAAATAGGACATATTTTCAATAACACCTATTACTTCATGCTCTGTACGAATTGCCATAGCTCCCGCTCTTGCTGCAACAAATGCTGCTGTAGGATGTGGAGTTGTTACGATAATTTCTTTACAGGATGGCAGCATGGAATGAACATCCAATGCTACGTCTCCAGTGCCCGGAGGAAGGTCAAGCAGCAGATAATCCAACTCTCCCCATTCTACTTCCTGGAAGAAATTATTTAACATTTTACCAAGCATTGGACCTCTCCATATAATTGGAGCATTATCCTCAACGAACATTCCCATCGAGATGACTTTTACTCCCAAACGTTCCACCGGGTATATACGTTCCCCTTTAACAGTTGGACGTTTGTCTATTCCCATCATATCCGGAACACTGAATCCATAAATATCAGCATCGACTAAGCCAACTTTTTTTCCAAGGCGAGCCAAAGCGACTGCCAGGTTTACAGAGACAGTCGATTTACCAACTCCTCCTTTTCCGCTTGCAATAGCAATAAAGCTAGTGTCGCTATCCAGTAATCCTTTTTCTTCTTTTGGTAAAGACTCTCGGAAGCGTGCCAATACATCTTCAGGTAAATCCGCAAAGCGAATGCCCACTGTATTCGCTCCGGCTTCCTTTAGTATATTAACAACCACTTGTTGTATTTGAAGCTGTTCAGCAGTACCCGTTTTAGCTATCGCTATTTTCACACTCACATGCTGTTTTTCTTCTTTAATCTTAATTTCTATAATTCCATTTGTTTCTTCAAAGGTTTTATTTAAAAATGGGTCTTTAATATCTTTAAGTAATTCTCGCACCTTTACTTCTGTAAGCACGATCGACACCTACCTTATATGTATTTGTAAACGTTAATAGTATAACATATCCAGTAGATACCAATTGCCAATTTGATTCTGTATTTTCAATCTTTTTCTTGCTCCTTTAAAAAATACCTGATTACACCAGTATAGATTGAGAGTGCAATATCATTCTGATACACTTCATTTTGTAAATTTTGTCTTTCCTGATCATTTGAAAGAAAACCCACCTCTACCAGAACTCCAGGTTTATCTGTTTGTTTGACCAAGTAAACACTTTCTAAAGGCTTGGCTTGCCTCGTTGTATTTTTCAAATTACGAATCAACTCAGCCTGAATTAATTTTGCTGCCCGCTTATTTTCCGCATACTTAGGCGAATAAAAAGTCTGAGCTCCCTTTGAGCTTCCTTGCGGAAAAGCATTGGCATGTACACTAATATACATATCCGCCTCAGACTCATTGATAAACTTTGTCCGATTAATTAAATCAGTCCGCTTCCGTTGCCTTATACTGCTGGAATCAGAATCAGCAAGATCCTCATCCTTTTCTCTTGTCATTAAAACAAGGGCACCCTGCTCCTGCAGATAATCCCTCAGTTTTAATGAAATGGGCAATGTAACGTTTTTCTCAATTACACCTTTAAAGGTAGCTCCTCCATCTATCCCTCCATGTCCCGGGTCAATAACAATCACTTTTCCGGCTAACGGTAGATTCCACTGCTGAAATGAAACACGCTGGTTCATCTTGTATGACATTAATAGGAATAGAAGAACTACCCCAACCACAAAACTAGTCGTGAGGACCTTCTTTTGAACATTCATAGCTTTATCCCCTTTACCCAAAAATCCAGTATTACTGTATCTTATGGGACAAGGGGTGCAGATAGAACAGAGTGATTTATTTCATTCTCAATTTATGACGATTAATTCCTTTCGCATATCCGTCCATCCACCACGCTGTCACATACTCATCTGTCAAACTGTGCAGCGTTTCTTGTATAAACGGAGACCCATTTTCCTCGGGTTGATAGAGATAATAAAACAACTGCTGAGAAAGCATATCGATTTCCTTTTGCGCTCTTTCCTTTATCCGCTCCGGCGATTCACCATAGCGATTAAATTTACTGTAATATCCGCCAAGAAGGAAGCCTTCTACAGCAATATCATAGCAATGCTCCTCTGCAGGCTCGATTGAATAACCTGGAAAGCATTTTAAGCCTTTAGCAAGATGGCGATATTGCCTCCCCAAAAGTTCAAGTGAAAAGTCCTTCAGGATCTCTCGCTCATATTTTAAGCGCTTCTCTTTACGAAAAGCAGCAAGATTCACTACTGTATTCATTAAACCACCTCAACCTCAAATTATGTTCACCATATAACCATAATGACGTTATGCTATAGTCTATTGTTTGATGGATTGCACCGACTCATGCGATGGGATAAATGGGAAATGTAAGGAGAATAAAAGTTGAAATTTAAAGTGTATAGAGGGGTCTCTGAAGCAATTGGGCAGATATAAGATATCAGGAGGACCTGATTCTCTCCTTCGCCGGACTTTATAGGGAATTTAGTTGCTTTCTTACTTGATTCAGCTAAAATCCCCTTGAATTAAGCCGATTTTTCGTATAATCCAGCCATTATGATACTTATTCAGCCGATCCTACACCTACATAGACTAGCCTTTCTGAAATCATTAAATCCAGACATAATAAAAAGACCCCCAGACAAATGTCTGAGAGCCTTGTAAAAACGTAATTCGAAAATTAACGTTTTGAGAACTGAGGTGCACGACGCGCGCCTTTAAGACCGTATTTTTTACGTTCTTTCATACGTGGGTCACGAGTCAACAATCCAGCGCGTTTTAGTCCTGGACGGTATTCTGGATCTACTTCAAGTAATGCACGAGCGATACCATGACGGATAGCGCCTGCTTGACCTGTGTAGCCTCCACCTTTAACGTTTACTAAAATGTCATAGCTGTTTGTTGTTTCAGTAACAACTAGAGGTTGTCTTACTACTTCACGAAGTGCTGCGAATGGAATGTAGTCATCGATTTGACGATCATTGATAATGATGCGGCCTTCACCTGGAATCAAACGCACACGAGCAACGGAGCTCTTACGTCGACCAGTACCGTAATATTGTACTTGTGCCAATGTTATATCCTCCTTTAATATTAACCGCGAAGTTCAAGAACTTCAGGTTTTTGTGCTTGATGTGGATGCTCAGCTCCAGCATATACGTTTAATTTTTTACCCATTTGACGACCAAGAGATCCTTTTGGAAGCATACCTTTGATAGCTTGCTCCAACATTTTCTCTGGGTAGTTAGTTCTCATTTCAAGAGCAGTTCTTGTTTTCAAACCACCTGGGTGCATGCTGTGACGGTAGTAAATTTTATCAGTTAATTTCTTACCTGTCAGTTCGATTTTAGATGCATTGATAATAATCACATGGTCACCAGTGTCAACATGTGGAGTATAAGTTGGTTTGTGTTTACCTCTAAGAATTGAGGCTACTTGTGATGCTAGACGACCTAAAGTTTGACCTTCGGCATCTACAACGTACCATTTACGTTCTACATCACTAGCTTTCGCCATATACGTCGTACGCATTGATTTACCCTCCTAAAAATAGTTCATTGTTTCATTTTTTTGAAATATAATGTGGCTCTATCTAAACACGAAATAGTTTCCGGGGCTATTCTCGTGGTTTTAACATACCAAAGCATATGATATACCGTTTTAATTCTAATGTCAAGAGAATGTTACACCTGGATTAGTTGTCATAACAAAATTGATTTTATTTATAATCAACTTTCCACAAATACAGCCCATGTCCAGGTGCAGTCCTTCCCGCTTTCGTGCGATCACAGGCAGCAAGAATTTCCTTCATGTCTTCAGGTTTTCGTTTACCAATTCCAACGTCCAATAAAGTACCTACCATAATTCGGACCATATTATACAAAAAGCCTTCACCAACAAATCGAATGACCATTTGCTGCTCCTCTATAAGGAAATCAATTGATTCTACTGTCCTTACTTTATCTTCCACTTCCGTTTTAGCTGAGCAAAAACTGGTAAAATCATGAGTGCCCTTTAAGTACGCTGCTGCCTTCTCCATTAAAGCCAAGTCGAGTTTATAGGGATAGTGATAGGCATAATCCCGTATAAATGGATCTCTTGTCTCTGCCAATGAAAGGATATACCTGTATTCCTTTCGAATCGTACGGAATCTGGCATGAAAATCAGGATTTACCTTCTCGATATCCACTATCGCAATATCGGCTGGCAGCATGGTCCCAAGTGCCTTTTTCCATCTTTCCGCCGGCAGATCCAGAGGGGAGTCAAAGTGGATTACTTGTCCTTTAGCATGAACACCGGCATCTGTACGCCCTGAAGCGGTCACCTTAACCTCTTCTCCCTTATGCATAGTACGTAGCACCTTTTCCAGTTCCAATTGAACTGTACGCTTGTCAGGCTGGATTTGGTAACCGGCAAAGTTTGTCCCATCATATGCAATTGTACATTTATAACGTATCATTCCATTTACTCTCCAATTTAGTTTCTAGTCAGGACCAGAGCGATTGTTAACACAATGAGAGAAAGGATCAAAAGAGTGTCACGAGATTCCCACTTAAGGGCACGATATTTCGTCCTGCCTTCTCCACCCCTGTATCCCCTTGCTTCCATAGCCGTAGCCAGCTCCTCTGCCCTTTTAAAGGAACCGACAAAGAGCGGAACAAGCAGCGGAACTACTGCACTCAGTCTCTCCTTCAATGGGCCTGATGAAAAATCGACACCTCTTGAAGTTTGTGCTTTCATAATCTTATCTGTCTCTTCCATTAAGGTTGGAATAAACCGTAGTGATATAGAGATCATTAAAGCGAGCTCATGGACAGGGAATTTGATTTTCTTTAATGGATTCAATAAATGCTCCATTCCATCTGTTATTTCAATAGGTGTTGTCGTAAGCGTCATAATGGAAGTGACTAATATTAACAGGGTAAAACGTAAGGATATAAAAATTCCCATTTTAATTCCCTCATCGTATATGTCAATACCAACGAACGAAAAGACAACCTCTCCCCTTTTTGTAAAGAACAGCTGAATAATCAACGTTAGAATGATTAAAAAAATAACCGGCTTTAACCCCTGTAACAGGAATAAAGGTTTAATTTTCGTCAATGCTAACAACACTAAGGTAAATGCGATCAGAATCGCATACGTTAACCAGTTATTAGCAAGAAATACAATACATACGTAGAAAAAGACTAATAATAATTTTGCCCTGGAATCCATTCTGTGAACAACAGAATCTATTGGAATATAACGGCCCATAATAAATTTATCCATCATCGTTGTTGACCTCCAAGCAGAACCGAAATCTCGCTGATTAAATCATCCAACGACAGATGCTTTCTGGAGAGTACCAGACCACTTTTTTGCTCGAATTCTGTCTGAAAGCGAATAGTATCAGGAACGGCTAATCCTAATTCCATTAACTCTTCAGGATTGGAAAACACTTCGGTTGGGGATGCTTTTTTCACAATTGTTCCCTTATGCATAATAATCAACTCATCCGCATATCTTGCCGCATCTTCCATACTATGTGTAACTAGAATAGTTGTAAGAGATTTCTCCTTGTGGAGCGTGTAAAACATATCCATGATTTCTTTGCGCCCTCTTGGATCCAACCCTGCTGTTGGCTCATCTAATACGATAACTTCCGGTTCCATTGCCAATACGCCGGCGATGGCTACCCTTCGCATTTGTCCCCCAGATAAGTCGAATGGCGAGGACTCCATAACGGTATCGTCCAAACCAACCATTTTGATAGCAGCATAGGCACGCTCTTTGGCTTCTTCCTCGCTTAAGCCGAAATTCATAGGTCCAAAACAAATATCCTTCAAGACCGTTTCTTCGAAAAGCTGATGTTCAGGAAACTGAAAAACAATCCCCACTTTTTGACGGATATCTTTAAGATTTTTTTGTTTCTTTTCTGGAGAGATTACTCTCTCCCCAATCGTAACTTTTCCCTTGGTCGGCTTTAACAAAGCATTTAGATGCTGGAGTAAAGTAGATTTTCCGGAACCCGTATGGCCGATTACCCCAATAAAAGAACTAGTTGGAAAACGAACATTGATATCATATAGAGCACGATGTTCAAATGGAGTGCCCAATTGATAAATATGCTCTACTTCTTCAAGTGATATTTGCATAGTTCATTCACCAGCCCTTCCTCGGTGATTTGGTCAGATACCGGTATACCATTCTCTCTTAATGCCTTAGATAGCTTAATGGAAAATGGAATATCTAGTCCCAGCTTCACTAGATCTTCCTCTAATTTAAAAATTTCAGCTGGGCTGCCTTCTGCAAATATTTTCCCCTGATTTAACACAATCATCCGATCTGCTCTGGCAGCCTCTTCTAAGTCATGAGTAATTGATATAACTGTCAATTGTTTATCTTCCTTTAGCTCTCGAATAATGCCAAGTACCTCTGCTCTTCCAAGAGGATCAAGCATGGATGTCGCTTCATCCAAAATGATAATAGATGGACTTAATGCCAGTACACCAGCTATGGCGACACGTTGCTTTTGTCCACCCGATAAATGGTGCGGCTCTTGATCGAGAAACTCATCCATCCGGACTTTCTTTAATGCATCATGGACACGATGAATCATATCCTCCCTCTCAATACCGGCGTTTTCTAAACCAAAAGCCACATCATCTTGTACCGTAGTCCCAACAAACTGGTTATCCGGATTCTGAAAGACCATTCCGATCTGTCGTCTAATATCCCATAATGTGTCTTCATTCATGACCAAATCATTGATCATAATCGTTCCTTCATTAGCAAAATAAAGACCTATTAATAATTTGGCCAGTGTAGATTTGCCTGAACCATTATGTCCCACAATAGCGAGCCATTCACCTTCCTGGACTTGAAATGATACATTGTCCAGAGCTTTATTTGTTTTTTCTTCATATTGAAAGGATATGTTACTAACTTCAGCCAACAGTTTACCCATAACTTCCTCCCTGCGCTGCTCTATTCTCTGCTACCCTAAGCTCAACTATTTTTGTATATAAAAAAAACGCTGCACCCCTTCCGGATTATCCTAATGGATTTCCTGAATTAAGAGCAGCATTGACTTATCTTAATGTCAGACAACATACGTTTTGTCTGTACTAGGGGTGCGAGAGCTAGACAAACACCAATTGGATCGTCACCCAATTCATGCTTATCGTAACGCTCCATCGTTTTTTGGAGTATTCAGTAAAATAAGATTAAAGCACATGCGTAATAAACGCAATATGCTTCAGTTAGTTTATACCCTAATGAATTAGGTGTATAAAATATAGGATATGGGTGTCAGAAACTCTGTCCACCCCTACCCATACATATTAAACTAACTCAATAACAACCATTGGTGCAGCGTCTCCACGACGTGGACCAATTTTCATGATTCTTGTGTATCCGCCTTGGCGCTCTTCGTAACGAGGTGCGATATCAGCGAATAATTTTTGAAGTGCATCTTGCCCAGTTTCAGCGTTAGCTACTTCGTGACGGATGTATGCTGCAGCTTGACGGCGTGCATGCAAATCTCCACGTTTACCTAAAGTAATCATTTTTTCGACTACGGAACGTAATTCTTTTGCACGAGTTTCAGTAGTTTCGATACGCTCGTTGATAATTAAATCAGTAGCCAAATCGCGAAGCATTGCTTTACGCTGTGCGCTTGTACGTCCTAACTTTCTGTATGCCATGAAAGTTTCCCTCCTTTGTTGAAATAACTGATTCTATCTATTCATTCATTAATCGTCTTTACGTAGGGAAAGACCTAGTTCTTCAAGCTTAGCTTTCACTTCTTCAAGTGATTTACGGCCAAGATTACGAACCTTCATCATATCTTCTTCAGTTTTATTAGCAAGCTCTTGCACTGTATTTATACCAGCACGCTTCAAGCAGTTGTAAGAACGAACAGAAAGATCAAGCTCTTCAATTGTCATTTCCAATACTTTTTCTTTTTGATCTTCTTCTTTTTCAACCATGATTTCAGCATTTTGAGCTTCATCTGTTAAACCAACAAAGATGTTCAGATGTTCTGTAACAATCTTCGCACCTAAAGCTATAGCTTCTTTTGGACCAGTGCTTCCATCAGTCCAGACATCAATAGTAAGTTTATCAAAGTTTGTTAGTTGACCTACACGAGTGTTTTCAACTTGATATGTCATCCGAGATACTGGTGTGTAAATGGAATCAATAGGGATTACACCGATTGGTTGATCTTCACGTTTGTTCTGATCAGCTGGCGTGTAGCCTCTTCCTCTTCTAGCTACCAAGCGCATACGCAAGTGAGCTTTTTTAGAAAGGTGAGCTATTAGTAAATCCGGGTTTAGGATTTCCACATCGCTATCATGTGTAATATCTGCAGCCGTTACTGCCCCTTCCCCTTGAACATCAATTTCAAGAGTCTTTTCTTCATCAGAATAAATCTTTAATGCGAGTTTCTTAATATTTAGGATAATAGCAGTTACATCTTCTTCTACACCCTCAATAGTAGAGAACTCATGGAGCACACCATCTATTTGAATAGATGTAACGGCAGCACCAGGCAATGAGGATAGTAGGATACGACGTAAGGAGTTACCCAAAGTTGTTCCATATCCACGCTCAAGTGGTTCAACGATGAACTTACCATATTTTCCGTCTTCGCTGATTTGAACCGTTTCAATTTTTGGTTTTTCTATCTCGATCATTCAACAATACCCTCCTTCGTAACGTCGAAACCCCGGCTAGAAGAAGGTAGTGGTTTGCATCTAACCGAAATTCCCCAATATAAAATCCCAATGTGCGCAACATAATTGTGATTCTTCCTTTATAAAGAAAAATCCCTATATTACCCCATTATAGACAGGGAAATAAATTCTATTCAAACAAATTACACACGACGGCGTTTAGGCGGGCGGCATCCGTTATGAGGTACTGGAGTAACATCTTTAATCGCAGTAACTTCAAGACCAGCTGCTTGTAAAGCACGGATAGCTGCTTCACGACCAGATCCAGGACCTTTAACAGTTACTTCTAAAGTTTTCATACCATGTTCCATAGAAGTTTTAGCTGCAGTTTCTGCTGCCATTTGCGCTGCAAAAGGAGTAGATTTACGGGAACCTCTGAAACCAAGCGCACCAGCACTTGACCAAGAAATAGCATTTCCGTGTGCATCAGTAATTGTAACAATTGTGTTGTTGAAAGTTGAACGAATGTGAGCAATACCTGACTCTACATTCTTTTTCACGCGGCGTTTGCGTGTGTTCGTTTTGCGTGCCATATCGACAAAACCTCCTTACTTATTATTTTTTCTTGTTAGCTACAGTTTTACGTGGGCCTTTACGAGTACGAGCGTTGTTTTTCGTGTTTTGTCCACGAACAGGAAGTCCTCTTCTGTGGCGTAATCCACGGTAGCAACCGATTTCCATTAAACGTTTGATGTTTAAGGAAACTTCACGACGTAGGTCACCTTCTACTTTATATCCATCAAGAATATCACGGATTTTGTTCAATTCATCTTCAGTAAGATCGCGTACGCGAGTATCTTCAGAAACACCAGCTGCAGCAAGAACTTTTTCAGCTGTTGGTCTGCCAATACCGAAAATATAAGTTAAAGAAATAACAACTCGTTTGTCACGAGGAATATCTACACCTGCAATACGTGCCATTTATGTGCACCTCCTTCAAATATTACCCTTGTTTTTGCTTGTGTTTTGGGTTTTCACAAATAACCATTACTTTACCGTTTCTACGGATAACTTTACATTTTTCGCAGATTGGTTTTACTGATGGTCTGACTTTCATTGTTTTCCCTCCTTATAAAATGCGGAGTGCAACCGAGATTATTTAAAACGATACGTAATTCTTCCGCGGGTTAAGTCATAAGGAGATAGCTCAACCGTCACTTTGTCACCTGGCAGAATACGAATAAAATGCATTCTAATCTTGCCTGATACATGGGCAAGGACAGTATGGCCATTCTCTAATTCAACTTTAAACATAGCGTTTGGTAAAGTCTCAGTAATTGTACCCTCTACTTCAATAACATCATCTTTTGCCATTACAGTTCTTCTCCCTTCTTCTCTTGGCTTTTCAAAAAATACGTCAAAGCGAAACGGAGCTTTCCGTTCGTCACGCGACCTGTTTCCCCTAAACTGTTCTCCACTTCTTGAGACCAGTCATCATATAATTGAAGATGCATGATGTTTTTACGCTTGGCTCGATCAAACTTACGTTTATCTCCGTCAGCAATACAAACAAATTTTTCATCTACAATTTTTACAATTATGGCATATTGATCGGTGTCCCTACCTTGAGTGACCCGAACATATTGTCCCAACCGGGGAGATCTATCCTTTTGGACCAATCAAGATCACCTACATTTAAACTAACGTTAAGATTTCATAGCCTTCTTCGGTAATCGCAATGGTATGCTCAAAATGAGCACAATTCTTCCCATCAACTGTCACAACAGTCCAGTTGTCAGTTAACGTTTGAACATAACGACTTCCCGCATTTACCATTGGCTCAACACACAGCACCATTCCCGGCTTCAATCTTGGGCCTTTATTTGGCGGACCAAAGTGAGGCAGTTGCGGTGCTTCATGCAAGTCTTGACCGATTCCGTGTCCGACATACTCTCTTACTACAGAAAAACCGTTTTCCTCGACATATGTTTGAATCGCATGTGAGATATTAGAGAGACGTTGGCCTGGCTTTATTTCCGAAATCCCCTTATAAAGGGACGTTTCTGTTACTTGAAGCAGTCTCCTGGTTTCATCATCAATCTCTCCAACTGGATAGGTCCAAGCTGAATCGCCGTGATAGCCATTAAGTTGTGCACCAATATCAATGCTGATAATGTCGCCATTTTTTAATGTCTTATCTCCAGGAATGCCATGTACAAGTTCGTTATTAACGGATGTACAAACACTGCCACGAAAACCATTATACCCTTTAAAGGATGGAATTGCATTATGTTTGCGTATAAACTCTTCCGCAATAGCATCCAATTCCTTTGTAGAAATACCGGGTTTAATGTATTTTTGCAGTTCCTGATGTGTCAGTGCAACAATACGCCCAGCTTCACGCATGATTTTAATCTCGCGTTGGGTTTTACAAATGATCATCGAGACAAGCTCCCGAGAAGCGCTTCTATATCCGCGAAGACTTTATCAATCGGTTGTTGTCCGTCAAGATTTCGTAAATAACCTTTTCCTTCATAGAAGGTAATTAGTGGCTGCGACTGTTGGATGTTTACCTCGAGGCGAGTCTGTACAGTTTCTACATTATCGTCAGCTCTTTGGTATAACTCTCCGCCACAGCGGTCGCACACGCCTTCTTTGGCAGGAGGATTAAATACTAGGTGATACGTAGCTCCGCAATCTTTACAGATACGGCGGCCTGTTAAACGTTCTAACAAGCTATCTTTATTGACTTCTATATTAATGACATAGTCTAGGTGACGATCCATATCAGCTAAAAGCTGTTCGAGTGCTTCAGCCTGTGCAACTGTGCGTGGGAATCCATCAAGCAAGAAGCCTTTTTGGCAATCATCCTTAGCTAAACGTTCACGTACGATACCGATTGTAACTTCATCCGGTACCAGTTCACCTTTATCCATGTATGATTTAGCTTCTAAGCCAAGCGGAGTTTCCTCTTTCATAGCTGCCCGAAACATATCTCCAGTAGAGATATGAGGGATGTTGTACTCTTCTACTATTCTTTCTGCCTGAGTCCCTTTACCTGCTCCTGGCAGTCCCATTAATACAAGATTCACACTTTTTCCCCCTAAACAATAATAGGCTTGGGGAGCATAGTAGTCCCCGAAACCTTTTATTTAATAAAACCTTTGTAATGTCTTTTTACAAGTTGCGATTCTAATTGCTTCATTGTATCTAAGGCAACCCCTACTACGATCAAGAGACTTGTTCCACCTATTTGGGCAGATGATGGAAGATTGCCTAACTTAATAAATAGTACAGGAAGCACAGCAATGAATGAAAGGAATAGTGCCCCTACAAAAGTCAATCGGTATAATACTCTCGTGAAGTACTCCTGAGTGGCTTTACCAGGTCTTATTCCCGGTACATATCCTCCTTGCTTTTTCAAATTCTCCGAAAGTTGTTCCGGATTCACTTGAATGAAAGCATAGAAATAGGAGAATGCAATAATGAGTGCAACGTAAAGGATCATTCCAACAGGGCGTGTGTAATCAAATGTGTTCGAAATCCATGTTGTTACACTATTCTCACCAAAAAATGATGCAATAGTTGGTGGAGTAATAATGAACGAAACAGCAAAGATTACCGGAATAACACCAGCAGAGTTTACTTTTAAAGGTAAATGTGTGTTATGTCCACCGACTGGACCTTTACCTGAAACTTGCTTTGCGTATTGGATAGGAACTTTTCTGTTTGCCTGTTGAATAAAGATTACTCCAACAACTACTGCGATGATTGCTAGAACAATCAATGCAGCAATAGCAATATTAAGGAATAATGCATCTCCAGCATCTTCGAACATGGATGCATAAACCTGGTTGAGTGTGGAAGGAATTGCCGATACAATACCTGCGAA
Source organism: Pradoshia sp. TA40_28 (assembly GCF_059694525.1). Lineage (NCBI taxonomy): Bacteria > Bacillati > Bacillota > Bacilli > Caryophanales > Bacillaceae > Pradoshia > Pradoshia sp. TA40_28. Next base: position 46,436 of record NZ_JCATZO010000015.1, on the reverse strand, counting down.
GATAATGATCGAAATTCCGTTTCCTACTCCCTTAGATGTGATTTGTTCACCGAGCCACAAGAGAAATGCGGTACCGGCTGTTAATACGGTTGCTATTAACAGATATGTCGTAATTCCTGGATTATCAATTAGAGCTCCATTAGCCATGTTGTTAAAACCATATGACATTCCAAGTGCTTGAATAAATCCAAGAACTATGGTTCCATAGCGGGTAAACTGAGCTAATTTACGCCTTCCAACTTCACCTTGCTTTGCCCATTCTGAAAATTTAGGAACAACATCCATTTGCAATAGTTGGATGATGATCGACGCCGTAATATACGGCATGATCCCCATTGCTAGGATAGAAAAGTTAGCTAATGCTCCGCCTCCGAAGAAGTTCAGAACACCAAACACACTCATTTGATCGTTCATTGCAAGAATGTCTGCATTCACACCAGGAACCGGTATATGAGTTCCGATTCGATAGATGATCAGCATCGCAAGAGTAAAGAGAATTTTATTCCTGATATCTTTCACTCGCATGAAATTACGCAATGTACGGAACATTAAATCACCTCAGTTTTACCGCCTGCGGCTTCAATCGCTTCTTTTGCAGCAGCAGAGAATTTATGAGCTTTAACCGTTAATTTTTTCTCTACATTACCTTTAGCAAGAATTTTGATTCCTGCTTTTTCGCTTTTCACAACGCCTGTCTCGATTAACAATTCAGGTGTTACTTCTGTACCTTCTTCAAAGCGATTTAATTTTTCAAGGTTAACTGCTGCGTATTCTTTACGATGAATGTTTGTGAATCCACGTTTAGGTAAACGTCTGAATAAAGGAGTTTGACCCCCTTCAAATCCTGGTCTTACTCCACCGCCGGAACGGGCGTTTTGACCTTTGTGTCCTTTAGTGGCAGTTTTACCATGACCTGAACCAATACCGCGGCCTACGCGTTTGCGTCCTTTACGAGAACCTTCTGCAGGTTTTAATTCATGAAGTTTCATGCTGGCACCTCCTTATATAAACGTTAGTAAGATTAGATTTCTTTAACAGAAACAAGGTGTGAAACCTTGTTAATCATACCGCGAATAGCATCGTTATCGTTATGCACAACCGTTTGGTGCATTTTCTTAAGACCAAGAGTATTTACTGTTACGCGTTGATCTTCAGGACGACCGATTAAGCTACGCGTGAGGGTAATTTCCAATTTGTTAGCCATTTGATTTCCCTCCTTATCCTAACAGTTCCTCTACAGATTTACCGCGCAATTTTGCAACTTCTTCCGCACTTTTCATTTGTTTAATGCCATCAATTGTAGCACGAACCATGTTGATAGGTGTGTTAGAGCCTAGTGATTTGGAAAGGATATCAGCGATACCTGCTAATTCAAGCACGGCACGAACTGGTCCACCAGCGATAACTCCAGTACCTTCAGAAGCTGGTTTCATTAAGATTTCACCAGATCCGAAACGTCCGATTACTTCGTGAGGAATTGTAGCTCCAACCATTGGTACAGTTACAAGGTTTTTCTTAGCATCCTCAATAGCTTTACGGATAGCATCTGGTACCTCTTGTGCTTTACCAGTACCGAATCCTACATGTCCATTTTTATCTCCGACAACCACTAGCGCTGTGAAACGGAAACGACGTCCGCCTTTAACAACTTTCGCTACACGGTTGACTGTAACTACGCGTTCTTCAAGTTCTAATTTATTTGGATCAATGCGACGCATCTAATATGTCCCTCCTTTGTCTATTAGAATTGTAATCCGTTTTCACGTGCAGCATCTGCAAGTGCTTGTATACGTCCGTGGTATAAGTATCCTCCACGGTCAAAAACAACTTCGGAAACACCTTTTTCTACAGCACGTTTAGCGATGATTTCGCCAACTTTTTTAGCTGCATCCACATTGCTAGTGGATTCAAGGCTAATTTCTTTATCAAGTGTTGATGCACTAGCTAAAGTAACACCATTAGCATCATCAATAAGCTGTGCATAAATGTGCTTATTGGATCGGAAAACATTTAAACGCGGACGAGACGGTGTACCTGCTAATTTAGCGCGGACACGTGCATGTCTTTTCTTACGAGTAGCGTTTTTGTTAGCCTTCGTGATCATTTACGACACTCCTTTCCTAAGCTTTAGGGCCTTTACTTACCAGTTTTACCTTCTTTACGACGAACTTGTTCGCCAGCATAACGGATACCTTTACCTTTGTAAGGTTCAGGAGGACGTACATCACGGATGTTAGCAGCTAAAGCTCCAACGCGCTCCTTGTCAGTACCCTTAATAGTGATTTTTGTGTTAGCAGGGACTTCGATTTCTAGTCCTTGTTCTGGTTCGATCTCAACTGGGTGAGAGTATCCTACATTCAATACAAGTTTGTTACCTTGTTTTTGAGCACGATACCCAACCCCGATCAACTCAAGATTTCTTTCGAAACCTTTGGATACACCTTCAATCATGTTAGCGATGATAGCGCGTGTAGTACCGTGCAATGAACGATGAAGTTTACCTTCAGTTGGACGGGATACAGTTACGATATTATCTTCAACTTTGATTTCGATGTCAGCGTGAAAAGTACGAGTCAATTCACCTTTTGGTCCTTTAACAGTTACTGTATTTCCGTTCAAAGTAACTGTAACTCCAGCTGGAATTTCTACAGGTTTTTTACCTACGCGGGACATTTCGTGCACCTCCATTCATCAATGAAATGTTTATTACCATACGTATGCGATTACTTCTCCGCCAATTTTCTTAGCACGTGCTTCTTTGTCAGAAACAACACCTTGAGAAGTAGATACGATTGCGATTCCAAGTCCGTTTAATACGCGAGGAACATCTCCTGCTTTTGCGTATACACGAAGACCTGGTTTACTGATACGTTTGATACCAGTGATTACACGCTCGTTGTTAGCACCATATTTCAAGAAGATACGCAAGATACCTTGTTTGTTATCTTCAATAAATTCTACGTCACGGATGAAACCTTCACGTTTCAAGATATCAGCTACATCCTTTTTCATTTTAGAAGCCGGAACTTCCAATTTATCGTGACGAACCATGTTCGCATTACGAATGCGAGTTAGCAAATCTGCAATTGGATCTGTCATTACCACAATGATAACCTCCTTCCCGTTTTCGGGTTTTACCAGCTAGCTTTTTTAACGCCTGGAATTTGTCCTTTATATGCTAGTTCACGGAAACAAATACGGCAAAGTTTAAATTTGCGGTATACAGAATGCGGACGGCCACAGCGCTCGCAACGTGTGTACTCTTGTACTTTAAACTTTGGTGTACGTTGTTGTTTCACGATCATTGATTTCTTAGCCACTTTTTCGCCTCCCTTATTTAGCGATTACTTTTGGAATGGCATTCCGAATTGACCTAGAAGCTCACGAGCTTCTTCGTCTGTATTAGCAGTAGTTACGATAACAATGTCCATGCCGCGGACTTTGTTTACTTTATCGTAGTCGATTTCAGGGAAAATCAACTGTTCCTTAACACCTAATGTGTAGTTACCGCGACCGTCGAATGCTTTTTTGGAGATTCCACGGAAGTCACGTACACGTGGTAAGGAAACCGCAATTAGTTTATCAAGGAATTCATACATACGCTCTCCGCGTAAAGTAACCTTACAACCAATTGCCATGCCTTCACGAAGACGGAAACCAGCGATAGATTTTTTAGCTTTTGTTACAACTGGTTTTTGACCAGTGATCATTGCTAATTCTTCTACTGCTGTGTCCAATGCTTTCGCGTTTTGTACGGCATCGCCGACACCCATATTTACAACGATTTTTTCAAGTTTAGGAACTTGCATTACTGAACTATATTCAAACTTGCTCATTAGAGCAGGAGTAATTTCTTTTTGATATTTTTCCTTAAGGCGGCTCACTTGTTGTACCTCCCTTCGTTTCTGACTTATTTATCTAAAGATTCACCTGATTTTTTTGCTACACGTACTTTTTTGCCGTCGACTGTTTGATAGCCTACACGAGTAGGGTTACCAGTCTTAGGGTCAATAATCATAACGTTAGAAACATGAATTGCTGCTTCCTGTTCGAAAATTCCACCTTGTGGATTCGTTTGGGAAGGTTTAGCGTGTTTCTTTACAATATTTACACCTTCAACAAGAACACGATCTTTCTTAGGGAATGCTTCAAGTACTACACCTTGTTTCCCTTTATCCTTGCCGGAGATGACAACTACTTTATCACCTTTTTTAACATGCACGAGATTCGCACCTCCTTGAACAGTCTATACCACCGTTTATTAAAGAACTTCAGGAGCTAGTGAAACGATTTTCATGAAGTTGCTGTCGCGAAGTTCACGAGCAACAGGTCCAAAAATACGTGTTCCACGAGGGCTCTTGTCATCACGAATAATCACGCATGCATTTTCGTCGAATCGAATGTATGAACCATCTGTACGACGAACGCCGCGCTTAGTACGAACAACAACTGCCTTCACAACGTCACCTTTTTTAACAACGCCACCTGGTGTTGCTTGTTTGACCGTACATACGATTACATCACCAATATTAGCTGTTTTTCTACCGGAACCACCAAGAACTTTAATTGTAAGTACTTCACGTGCTCCAGAGTTGTCAGCTACTTTCAAACGAGATTCCTGTTGAATCATCTGCGTAACCTCCCTTCGGAATTACTAAATCCGAAACATTTATATATTAAATGATAACCGCTTTTTCTACAACTTCTACCAAACGGAAGCGTTTTGTTGCGGATAATGGGCGAGTTTCCATAATCTTAACGATATCGCCAACTTTTGCTTCATTCTTTTCATCATGAGCTTTATATTTTTTGGAGTATTTCACGCGTTTGCCATACAAAGGATGTGTTTTCTTTGTTTCAACAACAACAGTGATAGTTTTATCCATTTTGTCAGAAACAACACGGCCAGTGTATACTTTGCGCTGGTTGCGTTCACTCATTGTGTGAACCTCCTCTCATTATCAATTGTTTACGTTGAGCTCTCTTTCACGTACAACTGTTTTCATACGTGCAATCGCTTTGCGAACTTCGCGAATACGCGCAGGGTTTTCCAATTGTCCTGTAGCAAGCTGGAAGCGAAGGTTAAAAAGCTCTTCTTTAAGTGCTTTAAGTTTTTGTTCTATTTCGGCAGTGGTTAAATCACGGATCTCATTAGATTTCATTTGCTTCACCACCAATTTCTTCACGTTTTACAAACTTACATTTGATTGGAAGTTTGTGAGCTGCAAGACGAAGGGCTTCACGAGCTACCTCTTCAGATACTCCAGCGATTTCAAACATAATTTTACCAGGTTTTACAACTGCTACCCAACCTTCAGGTGCCCCTTTACCGGAACCCATACGTACTTCTAAAGGTTTCGCAGTGTAAGGTTTGTGAGGGAAAATTTTAATCCAAACTTTACCGCCACGTTTCATATAACGAGTCATTGCGATACGAGCTGCTTCGATTTGACGGTTAGTGATCCAAGAAGCTTCAAGAGCTTGAAGACCGTATTCACCGAATGCTACCTCTGTACCGCCTTTAGCACGGCCTCTCATCTTTCCGCGGTGTTCACGGCGATGTTTTACGCGTTTAGGCAATAACATATTATTTTCCTCCTTCCACAGACTTCTTCTTGGTAGGAAGGACTTCTCCACGATAGATCCATACTTTTACTCCAAGCTTTCCGTAAGTAGTGTCCGCTTCTGCTGTAGCATAGTCGATGTCAGCACGAAGAGTATGAAGTGGAACAGTTCCTTCACTGTAATGTTCAGCACGAGCAATATCAGCTCCACCTAAACGTCCAGATACTTGTGTTTTGATACCTTTAGCACCAGCGCGCATTGCACGTTGGATAGTTTGTTTTTGTGCACGACGGAAAGATACACGGTTTTCTAATTGACGCGCGATATTTTCCGCTACTAATTTAGCGTCCAAATCAGCTCTCTTGATTTCAATGATATTGATATGAACACGTTTTTCAGTTAATTCGTTAAGTGCTTTACGAAGCGCTTCTACTTCTGTACCACCTTTACCGATAACCATACCAGGTTTTGCAGTGTGGATAGAAATGTTCACGCGGTTTGCAGCACGTTCGATTTCAATTTTAGAAACAGATGCATCGTGAAGACGTTTCATAATGTACTCACGTACTTTAAGGTCTTCATGCAAAAGTTTAGCGAAGTCTTTTTCTGCGAACCATTTGGATTCCCAATCACGGATGATCCCGATACGCATACCGACCGGATTTACCTTTTGACCCACGGATTATCCCTCCTTCTTTTCTGATACAACGATTGTGATGTGGCTTGTGCGTTTGTTAATCGCGCTTGCACGACCCATTGCGCGTGGACGGAAACGTTTAAGTGTTGGTCCTTCGTTAGCATAGGCTTCAGATACAACAAGCGAGTTAACATCCATATCGTAGTTGTGCTCTGCGTTTGCAACAGCAGATTTTAATACTTTTTCGATAACAGGGGAAGCTGCTTTTGGAGTTAAGTTAAGAATAGCAACTGCTTCGCCTACTTGCTTACCTCGGATTAGATCTAATACTAAACGAGCTTTACGAGGAGCAATACGAACTGTTCTAGCAACAGCTTTTGCTTGCATATTTTATGCCCTCCTCTCTAATTAACGTCTTGTTTTCTTATCGTCTCCGGCATGACCTTTGTAAGCGCGAGTTGGTGCGAATTCACCGAACTTGTGGCCTACCATGTCTTCCGTTACATAGACTGGTACGTGTTTGCGTCCATCGTATACAGCAACTGTGTGTCCGATGAATTGTGGGAAGATTGTAGAACGTCTTGACCAAGTTTTGATAACTTGTTTCTTGTCAGATTCATTCAATGCTTCAACTTTCTTGATGAGATGATCGTCAACAAATGGTCCTTTTTTTAGGCTGCGACCCATGTTTGTGCCTCCCTTCGTGATTGCTCTACGGTTCTAGTCGCGAACCGTAGTACAACCGCGTTATTTTTTACGACGACGAACGATAAATTTGTCTGTTTTGTTTTTCTTTTTACGAGTTTTATATCCAAGAGCTGGTTTGCCCCATGGAGTCATTGGAGACTTACGTCCGATAGGTGCTCTACCTTCACCACCACCGTGTGGGTGATCTACTGGGTTCATTACAGAACCACGTACAGTAGGGCGTTTACCTAACCAACGAGAACGTCCCGCTTTACCGATGTTGATAAGTTCGTGTTGCTCGTTACCAACTTGACCGATTGTAGCGCGGCAAGTAGCAAGGATCATGCGAACCTCTCCGGAATTAAGACGTACTAAAACGTAGCGTCCTTCTTTACCTAATACTTGAGCAGATGTTCCTGCAGAGCGGACTAATTGTCCTCCTTTGCCAGGTTTCAACTCGATATTGTGGATAACAGTACCCACAGGAATGTTTATTAATGGAAGAGCGTTACCTACTTTAATATCCGCTTCTGGTCCAGACATGATTTCCATGCCTACCACCAAGTTTTTCGGAGCAATAATATAACGTTTTTCCCCATCAACATAATTGATTAATGCAATGTTCGCAGAACGGTTTGGATCGTACTCGATAGTAGCAACGCGTCCTGGAATGCCATCTTTATCACGTTTGAAATCAATGATACGGTATTGGCGTTTGTGGCCGCCACCTTGATGACGAACAGTTAACTTACCTTGGTTGTTACGGCCACCTTTTCTGTGTAAAGGTGCTAATAATGATTTTTCCGGTTGATCCGTTGTGATTTCAGCGAAATCGGAAACAGTCATTCCGCGACGACCATTACTGGTAGGTTTATACTTTTTAATCGCCATGTTGTGTCCCTCCTTTTCTTTAGAAATTAAGCTTCGAAGAATTCGATTTCTTTGCTATCAGCAGTTAGCTTAACAATCGCTTTACGGCGTTTGTTTGTATATCCAGCATGTTTGCCCATGCGTTTGAATTTACCTTTGTAGTTCATAACGTTAACTTTTTCAACTTTTACTTCAAAGATTTCTTCTACAGCATCTTTGATTTGAGTTTTATTAGCTCTTACGTCAACTTCAAAAGTGTATTTTTTGTCGGCCATGATGTCAGCTGAGCTTTCAGTAATGACGGGGCGCTTAATAATATCACGTGCTTCCATTATCCAAGCACCTCCTCTATTTTTTCAACAGCTGCTTTAGTCATGATCAATTTCTCATGTCCTACGACTTCCAATACGTTAATAGCGTTAGCTTCAACGATTGTTACTCCCGGAATATTACGGCCGGAAAGTGCAACGTTTTCGTCTACATCAGCAGTTACGATCAACGCTTTTTTGTTTTCAGTATTCAAGCCTTTTAATACAGCTGTGAATTCTTTAGTTTTTGGTGCTTCGAAAGTCAAAGCATCAAGAACAATTACGTTTTCTTCGTTCACTTTTGCAGAAAGTACAGATTTAATAGCTAAACGACGTACTTTCTTAGGAAGTTTGTAAGCATAGCCTCTTGGTGTTGGTCCGAATACCACACCACCACCACGCCATTGTGGGGAACGGATAGAACCTTGACGAGCACGTCCAGTTCCTTTTTGACGCCATGGTTTACGACCACCGCCACGTACTTCAGAACGATTTTTAACTTTATGAGTTCCTTGGCGCAAAGACGCTCTTTGCATTAGGATTGCTTCAGTTACAACACTCTCATTTGGTTCAATACCAAATACTGATTCGTTAAGCTCGATATCGCCTACTTGAGAACCAGCTTGGTTTAAAAGAGCAATTTTCGGCATTGCGATTTTCCTCCTTTCTCGATAGATTAGTTCGCTTTAACCGCACTTTTGATTTTTAGTAAAGCTTTTTTAGGTCCAGGAACGTTACCTTTGATAAGGATTACGTTACGTTCTGCATCAACCTTAACGATTTCAAGGTTTTGTACAGTGATTTGAGTTCCACCCATACGTCCAGCAAGTTTTTTGCCTTTGAATACGCGGTTTGGAGCAACTGGTCCCATTGAACCAGGACGACGATGGTAACGAGATCCGTGGGCCATAGGTCCGCGAGATTGTCCGTGACGCTTGATCGGTCCTTGGAAACCTTTACCTTTTGAGATTCCTGTTACATCAACGATTTCGCCTGCAGCGAAAAGATCTACCTTGACTTCCTGACCTACCTCATAGTTATTGAGGTCTGCATCGCGAATTTCGCGAGCGAAGCGCTTAGGAGCAGTGTTCGCTTTAGCAGCGTGCCCTTGTTGTGGTTTGTTGTAAAGCATTTCGCGAAGATCTTCATAACCTAGTTGGACAGCTTCGTAGCCATCGTTCTCAACTGTTTTCTTTTGAAGAACCACGTTTGGTACTGCTTCAACAACTGTTACCGGGATAAGTTCACCGTTTTCAGCGAATACTTGAGTCATACCGATTTTTCTACCTAAGATTCCTTTGGTCATTAGTCACACCTCCTAGAGTTTTCTTTTTATTTTTATAAACTGATTATAATTTGATTTCAATATCAACGCCGGATGGCAAATCTAAACGCATTAGTGAATCTACAGTTTGTGGTGTAGGATTTACAATGTCGATTAGACGTTTGTGAGTGCGCATTTCGAATTGCTCACGAGAATCTTTGTATTTATGAACCGCACGTAGGATCGTGTACACGTTTTTCTCAGTCGGAAGTGGAATCGGACCGGAAACAGCTGCACCAGAACGTTTTGCAGTTTCTACAATTTTCTCAGCAGATTGATCAAGAATTCTGTGATCATATGCTTTTAAACGAATGCGAATCTTTTGTTTTGCCATTATTTTCCCTCCTTTATCGCCTATTTTGTAATAGACATTCTCCGTGGAAATCTCCTTACACACGCGCCATGGCAAAGCGGCCGGGTGTGTCAGCAACCTTCCACATCATCGCAATGAAAAGACCAACATTGTCTATTATACATAATACTTCTTAGATATGCAACAGTAAAATATAATTTCTTCTATCACACGAATTATAGTATACAATCTCCCTATAATTTTTTCAAGTTTTCATTCCCCTTTCCAATATTCTACTAACAATTTCACTATAGAAATCAAAAAAAAAGAGGAATACTCTTACGTATCCTCTTTCCGGATTTGATCTACTATTACAGCTCTACTGAATCATTCCGCGGACCAATAACCAAACACTCTCATCCTTGCTGAACTTTTTATAAGCATCCTTATTTATATAATTGAAGTTAACATACTTTATGTATCTGGTGTCCCCTTTTATACTTGAATCTCCTTTTGAAAGTATTCTTTGTTTTTCATTCAGGCCTTTTGTTACAACTACTTTCTTATTAACCATCATACCAGTTTTGACTTTTTTCTTGATCAGCTTCCCTTTATCAAGGAGTATGACATGATTGCCAGCCAGAGTCCTCTTAGGAAGAACCAACACATCATTAAGTTCCTTTAAAGTGATTTTGGCCGATACATGCGAACCAATTAGCAAGGTACTGTCTGTATCTTCATTCGATGAATCACTCGTATTTGCCTCTATGGATATCTTATAGAAGCTTTTATCTTCCTTATCATCTTGTTTAGACGGTATTTCACTAATCTTTATTACTTTACCTTTAATCATTTTAGAATCTAAATGCTTTGGTTTGATTAAAACTTCCTGGTCCACTTTAATTCGTTGTATCTTATCTTCACCCACTAAAGCATTAATGAATAGAGGGCTCTTGTTCATGATTGTTAATACAGGCTTGTCTGAAGTTCTGCTGAATTCATCCTTCTGAACGACAACCCCATCAATTTGACTTTCTATTATAATGGGTTCATTCTCCATATTGAACATAGCAATCTGTGTTTTATTTTCCTCTATCTGAAGGTCAATCATTTTAATCTCGTATTCGATGTTTTTTATCTCATACCCTATTATTCGCGTGTTATCCAGACCTGGTTGTTTTTCCTCTAGCTCATCTGTTTTTAAGTTCTTATACTCCTCTATCTCTACCTGCAGCGTGGATACATCTTCATTTAATTTATCTTTCTGTGCTGAGAGACGTACATTAGCTTCTTCCAATTCAGCGGTTAACGCGCTGTTATCATTGCCATTACTATAGTTAAGAAGCGGCATTCCTACTGAGACGTCATCTCCCTCTTCTACCATAATCTCAGCAAGCGCACCCTTTTGCTCTTCATAAAAAACCTTATATATATCGGATGGTTCCGTTTTTCCTTCAGCATTTAACGTTTCCTTCAATGTTCCCTTTTTGGTAATATGCGGATCGGAAATAAGGATGGTTCGGTCTACCTTATCTACTTGAAAGATTATAATTGTATTTGCGAGAATGAACAGCAGTGCAATTAATATTAATAGAGACATTTTTTTCTTCATCAGGATGAATTTCATATAGTCACCTTCATGATTCTTACTAATGTATCGGTTGTTCCATCTAATAGCATATATATAAACCAAGATATCGTTATGGTTATGATTACTCTCTTTTTACTATATTGATGAGATTTATGGAAAATCCAATAATGAAAATATCCGGCAACCAGGACAAAAATGGTTAGATTTGCTGCTAACTCTATCCAAAAAATTTGGTGTGTGAGTAATTGTGCGACGATTCCAAGACTAAAAGGCGATGAATGCTCAGGCACTCTAAGAATAAGCATGAATAGAAGTTCGAGCGTTTTTGCCAAGAGCATGACAATCAGCGGAATAAGTTGAAGCTTCCATACACGCCTGAATGACATTTCTTCAAAAGCAATCCAAAATATGACCGTGAAAAAAATTGTAAATAAAAAAGGATATAGTATCCCGACTACTATTTTCCCTATAAAGAATATAAATTTGGCCATTTCCCATCTGGTTTCTTTAAGTGTCTCCATATATACAGAAAGATTTTCACTACCCACTCCAAGATAACCATATAGGCCAAAAAGAACCGTACTATATAGAAGTAATCCACTAAACCACAATATATAATTAGTCTTAGTCATCATACTTTTCTTCTCGGTTACCGTATCCTGCGGATGAAGTATTGACTTTAAAGTTCCTAACATTCTTTGTCCCCCAGTAAAAAATTAGCATATCTTTATTGTATCTGATTTACTACCAGGTAGGAAGTTACTTAATCGGAAATAGTTGTAATTTTTAATCTCCGTCTTTCAGCATTTGATTTTTAACTCGTTTGAGGAAATTACGTATTAGATGTGGTAATAGTTAATGGGGATGATATGTCTATTTTTAAATGAAATTGCTAGCAAATAGTATGTCATGTCATATACCTACCAGCAAATCTTTAAATAATCTCTATCCAAAGCAAGGTATTAGAAAAATAAAAAGCAAAAAAAAACAGGCGGTTGTACACCCGCCTGTTTTTAGTAAAAATAATTATTCAGTAATAGTAGAAACTACGCCAGCGCCTACTGTACGTCCGCCTTCACGAATAGAGAACTTAGTTCCTTCTTCGATCGCAACTGGAGCGATTAGTTCAACAGACATTTCGATGTTGTCTCCAGGCATAACCATTTCAGTTCCTTCTGGAAGGTTTACAACACCAGTTACGTCAGTTGTACGGAAGTAGAATTGTGGACGGTAGTTAGAGAAGAATGGAGTGTGACGTCCACCTTCTTCTTTAGATAAAACGTAAACTTCAGCTTTGAATTTAGTGTGTGGGTTGATAGTACCTGGTTTAGCAAGTACTTGTCCACGTTGGATTTCTTCACGTGCTACACCACGAAGAAGGGCACCAATGTTGTCACCAGCTTCAGCGTAATCAAGAAGCTTACGGAACATTTCTACACCTGTAACAGTTGTAGATTTTGGTTCTTCAGCAAGACCGATGATTTCGATAACGTCACCAACTTTAACTTGACCACGTTCAACACGGCCAGTTGCAACTGTACCACGACCAGTGATAGAGAATACATCCTCTACTGGCATCATGAATGGTTTGTCAGTGTCACGAGTTGGAGTTGGGATGTATTCGTCAACAGCAGCCATAAGCTCGTTGATTTTTTCTTCCCACTCAGCTTCTCCTTCAAGAGCTTTAAGAGCAGAACCTTTGATTACTGGGATATCATCGCCAGGGAATTCGTATTCAGAAAGAAGGTCACGAATTTCCATTTCAACTAGTTCAAGAAGTTCTTCGTCATCAACCATGTCACATTTGTTCATGAATACAACAAGGTAAGGAACACCTACTTGACGAGAAAGAAGGATGTGCTCACGAGTTTGTGGCATTGGGCCGTCAGCAGCGGATACTACTAAGATACCGCCGTCCATTTGTGCTGCACCAGTGATCATGTTTTTAACATAGTCAGCATGTCCTGGGCAGTCAACGTGTGCATAGTGACGGCTTTCTGTTTCATATTCAACGTGTGCAGTAGAGATTGTGATTCCACGTTCTCTTTCTTCTGGAGCACCATCGATTTGGTCGTAAGCGCGAGCTTCAGCTCCACCTACTTTTGCAAGTACAGAAGTGATTGCAGCTGTTAAAGTTGTTTTACCATGGTCAACGTGACCGATTGTTCCGATATTAACGTGTGGTTTAGAACGATCAAATTTAGCTTTTGCCATTTTAGGATTTCCTCCTTTAATATAAGAAAATTGTTTTTTTATACTATGTGCCAAGACAGCTGACAATGTCTTCTATCTTGGCTTACATAAGTAGTTATACTTTAATAAAGAATGAAAATCAATTATTCACCTTTATTTTTTTTGATAATCTCTTCAGCGATGCTCTTAGGAACTTCTTCATAATGATCGAAAGTCATAGAGAATACGCCGCGTCCTTGAGTGTTGGAACGCAATGTTGTTGCGTAACCGAACATTTCAGATAGAGGTACCATAGCACGTACAACTTGTGCGTTACCACGAGCTTCCATACCTTCTACACGTCCACGACGAGCAGTGATGTTACCCATGATGTCACCCATGTACTCTTCAGGGATAACAACTTCAACACTCATCATTGGCTCAAGGATAACTGGATCACATTTTTTCGCTGCATTTTTAAGAGCTAAGGATGCAGCTACTTTAAACGCCATCTCAGAGGAGTCAACGTCATGGTAAGATCCATCAAACAGTTTTGCTTTGATATCGATTAATGGGTAACCAGCAAGTACACCGCGGTCAAGAGCGTCTTCTAGACCAGATTGTACAGCAGGCACGTATTCACGTGGTACTACACCACCAACGATAGCATTTTCAAACTCGAATCCTTTACCTTCTTCGTTAGGTGAGAACTCGATCCAAACGTGACCGTATTGTCCACGTCCACCGGATTGACGAGCAAATTTACCCTCAACCTGTGCAGATGTACGGAAAGTTTCACGGTAAGCAACCTGAGGTGCACCAACATTAGCTTCTACTTTAAATTCACGACGCATACGGTCTACAAGAATATCTAAGTGAAGCTCACCCATACCTTCGATGATCGTTTGACCAGTTTCTTGGTCAGTATGAGCACGGAAAGTTGGATCTTCCTCTTGAAGCTTTTGAAGAGCAGTAGACATTTTGTCTTGGTCTGCTTTAGATTTAGGTTCGATTGAAAGAGAGATAACTGGCTCAGGGAATTCCATTGATTCCAAGATAACCAGGTTCTTTTCTTCACATAGAGTATCTCCAGTTGTAGTGTCTTTTAGACCTACAGCAGCGGCGATATCTCCAGCGTATACTTCTGAGATCTCTTGACGGGAGTTCGCATGCATTTGCAGGATACGTCCTACACGCTCACGTTTTCCTTTAGTAGAGTTTTGTACATAAGAACCGGAGCTCAAAGTACCAGAGTATACACGGAAGAATGTTAATTTACCAACATAAGGGTCAGTCATAACTTTGAAAGCAAGCGCAGAGAATGGCTCGCTGTCGTCAGCATGACGTTCAACTTCTTCATCTGTATCCGGTAGAATACCTTTGATTGCAGGTACGTCTAATGGAGATGGAAGGTAGTCGATAACAGCGTCTAGCATTAACTGAACACCTTTGTTTTTGAATGCAGAACCACAGATAACTGGGTAGAATTCAACGTTTACAGTACCTTTACGGATAGCTGCTTTTAATTCCTCTTTAGTGATTTCTTCACCACCAAGGTATTTTTCCATTAATTCTTCATCAAGTTCTGCTACTGCTTCAATTAATTTTTCGCGGTATTCTTCTGCTAAAGGCATATGCTCTTCAGGAATTTCACGAACTTGGATATCAGTACCAAGGTCGTTACCATAGAATACTGCGTTCATTTCTACTAAGTCGATGATCGCTTCGAAATCATCCTCAGCACCGATTGGTAACTGAATTGGATGTGCATTCGCTTGTAGACGATCATGAATAGTTTTTACGGAGTATAAGAAGTCCGCACCGATTTTGTCCATTTTGTTAACAAAAACAACACGTGGTACTCCGTAAGTTGTAGCTTGACGCCAAACTGTTTCAGTTTGTGGTTCAACACCGGATTGTGCATCTAGTACTGCTACAGCACCATCTAGTACACGTAGGGAACGTTCAACTTCTACTGTGAAGTCTACGTGTCCTGGTGTGTCGATGATATTTACGCGGTGTTCTTTCCAAGATGCTGTTGTTGCAGCAGATGTAATCGTGATTCCACGTTCTTGTTCTTGCTCCATCCAGTCCATTTGTGATGCACCTTCATGAGTTTCTCCAATTTTGTGGATACGACCTGTGTAGTAAAGAACGCGCTCAGTAGTAGTCGTTTTACCAGCATCGATGTGAGCCATGATACCAATATTACGAGTTTTTTCTAAGGAGAACTCTCTAGCCATTGGGTCTTTCTCCTTCCTTGTGAATATAGATTTTTAATAGTTTTGATTTTACCAACGATAGTGAGCGAAAGCTTTGTTAGCTTCAGCCATTTTATGTGTATCTTCACGTTTCTTAACAGAAGCGCCTGTGTTATTAGCTGCATCCATGATTTCGTTAGCTAAACGCTCTTCCATAGTTTTTTCACCACGAAGACGAGCATAGTTTACTAACCAACGAAGTCCTAGAGTAGTACGTCTGTCAGGGCGAACCTCAACTGGTACTTGGTAGTTAGCTCCACCTACACGGCGTGCTCTAACTTCTAGAACTGGCATGATATTTTTTAGAGCTTGGTCGAAAACTTCCATTGGATCGTTACCAGTACGCTCTCTTACGATATCGAAAGAAGCATAAAGGATTTTTTGGGAAGTCCCTCTTTTTCCATCAATCATCATTTTGTTGATCAATTTTGTTACAAGCTTGGAATTATATATCGGATCAGGTAATACATCTCTTTTTGAAACAGGTCCTT
Organism: Pradoshia sp. TA40_28; assembly: GCF_059694525.1. Taxonomy (NCBI): domain Bacteria; kingdom Bacillati; phylum Bacillota; class Bacilli; order Caryophanales; family Bacillaceae; genus Pradoshia; species Pradoshia sp. TA40_28. The sequence goes on along the minus strand of NZ_JCATZO010000015.1, from coordinate 30,238 downwards.
TACGAGGCATATTTTGTTCCTCCTTTCAAGAAGTAATTATTTTGATAAGAATTATTTTTTAGCTGCTTTAGGTTTTTTCGTACCGTATTTAGAACGACCTTGCATACGGTTGTTAACACCTGCAGTATCAAGAGCGCCACGCACGATGTGGTAACGTACCCCTGGAAGGTCTTTTACACGTCCTCCACGGATTAGTACAACACTGTGTTCTTGTAAGTTGTGGCCGATACCAGGAATGTAAGCAGTAACCTCGATTCCATTAGTCAAACGTACACGCGCATATTTACGTAACGCGGAGTTTGGTTTCTTTGGAGTCATTGTACCAACACGAGTACATACCCCACGTTTTTGTGGAGATGATACGTTTGTTTGGGATTTCTTGAAGCTATTGTAACCTTTATTCAAAGCTGGAGACTTTGATTTTTCTTCTTTAGATTTACGTGGCTTACGTACCAATTGGTTAATAGTTGGCATGATGTTTCCTCCCTTCAAAATTGGTTCCCCTAGTCCCACACATCCAGGTGGTTCATAAAAGGGTAAAAACAAAGTTTTTGCATCAACTGCAAAAACAGTTTTTCTATTTCATAATGACAACAGCTGCTGCTCCAACATCAATTTTGCATGCTTTCCCGAGCAACCTCATAGAATCTACATAATCGATTGGAACCGAAAATTCATTGGCAGCGTCAATTACTTTCGATGTGACACTTGAATCAGCATCCAGAGCAATAATAACTGCTTCGGCATTCCCTGTTCGGAGAGCTTTCACTGTTTGTTTCGTCCCTATTATCAGGTTTCTGGCCTGAGATACTTTTTCATAAGACATCATTAATATCCTCCAAAGTAACAGGTTAATAGGAGCACCTTTGCTATAGTAACACTTTTAATTCATGAATGTCAACATTCGTACTGAAAATAATTTGTCTACTTACGTTATACATTCTATATAAAAGATTAGCCGGATGGACAATCCGGCTAGATCTTCTACTAGATCTTCTAAATAAAGAATCGATTATTCAGCTGGTACCGTTTCTTCTGTTTTATCAGCTAATACCGGTACTGCTTTACGGTAACGGTGCATACCTGTACCTGCAGGTATCAACTTACCAATAATAACGTTCTCTTTAAGGCCAAGCAATTCATCACGTTTCCCTTTAATCGCTGCATCTGTAAGGACACGTGTAGTTTCCTGGAAGGATGCTGCGGACAAGAATGAATCTGTTTCAAGAGATGCTTTTGTAATACCAAGTAAGAGTGGGCGTCCCGTTGCCGGGTTTTTACCCTTAAGCAGAGCTTCGTGGTTAGCTTTAGTGAATTGATGGATATCAAGTAATGTACCTGGTAATACATCTGTTTCACCAGCATCGATAACACGTATTTTCTTAAGCATTTGACGTACCATTACTTCTACGTGTTTGTCGCCAATTTCTACCCCTTGCATACGGTATACTTTTTGCACTTCTTTTAACAGGTATTCCTGTACGGAACGTACATTTGTTACTTTCAGAAGTTCTTTCGGATCGATTGAACCTTCTGTTAGCTCCTGACCTGGAACAACGGAATCATTAACATTTACCTTCAAGCGAGCAGAGTATGGAGCTGTGTAAGAACGGCTTTCTACTGCACCTTGAATAGTAATCTCTTGCTGTTTGTCACGGACTTCATTAATCGCTGTAACCGTACCTTCGATTTCAGCAATAACTGCTTGCCCTTTAGGATTACGTGCTTCAAACAACTCCTGAATACGCGGAAGACCTTGTGTGATATCGTCTCCGGCAACCCCACCTGTATGGAATGTACGCATTGTTAACTGTGTACCAGGTTCACCGATGGATTGAGCCGCGATAATACCAACTGCTTCACCCACTTCAACCTCTTGACCAGTTGCAAGGTTACGTCCGTAACATTTTTTACATACACCATGGCGAGTATTACATGTGAAAGCAGAGCGAATCGTTACTTCCTCAATGCCAAGTTCCTCGATTTTTTGAGCCATATCTTCTGTGAAGATTTCATTCTCATTAATCAGAACTTCACCTGTTTCAGGGTGTTTAACTTTCTTCCTTGCATAACGTCCAACTAAACGTTCTTCAAGGCTTTCAATAATTTCAGTACCATCTTTCAACGCTCTTACTTCCAAGCCGCGGTCTGTTCCACAGTCATCTTCTCTAACGATAACATCCTGTGCAACGTCAACCAAACGTCTTGTTAAGTAACCTGAATCGGCAGTTTTTAGCGCTGTATCGGCAAGACCTTTACGCGCACCGTGTGTGGAGATGAAGTATTCCAATACGGTTAAGCCTTCACGGAAACTTGATTTAATTGGGAGCTCAATGATACGACCAGCCGGGTTGGCCATCAAACCACGCATACCAGCAAGCTGTGTAAAGTTAGATGCGTTACCACGGGCTCCGGAATCACTCATCATAAAGATTGGATTCAAGTGATGCAGGGATGCCATCAGTTTGCTTTGGATAACATCTTTTGCTTCACTCCAGATGGAGATAACACGGTCATAACGTTCTTCTTCAGTGATTAAACCACGTCTGAATTGTTTCATGACACTGTCTACTTTACTTTGTGCTTTATCAAGAATTTCTTGTTTCTCTGGTAAAACGACGATATCTGCAACCCCTACAGTAATACCTGCACGAGTTGAATATTTAAATCCGAGATCCTTCATGCGGTCAAGCATTTTGGATGTTTCTGTTATTTTAAAACGTTTAAAGACTTCGGCAATAATATTACCAAGAATCTTCTTCTTGAACGGTTGGATTCTTTCGCGAGTTGCAAAGATTTCCTTCACGTTTGCTCCCTTTTCTACAAAGTATTGTTCCGGAGTTTTCTCTTCCAGATTAAATCTTGTAGGTTCATTGATATAAGGGAACGTTTCAGGAAGAATTTCATTGAATATTAATTTACCAACAGTAGTCAGCAACAATTGCTTGTTCTGTTCTTCAGTAAACGTTTCGTTATTTAGAGAACTTGCATGTACAGCCACACGAGTGTGTAAATGTACATACCCATTTTGATAGGCAAGTACAGCTTCGTTCGTATCGTTGAAGATCATACCTTCTCCAACTGCACCTGGTCTTTCCATAGTCAGATAGTAGTTACCAAGAACCATATCCTGTGATGGAGTAACAACCGGTTTTCCATCCTTAGGGTTAAGGATATTTTGCGCAGCCAACATCAATAGACGGGCTTCTGCTTGTGCTTCTGCAGATAAAGGTACGTGAACAGCCATTTGGTCACCGTCAAAGTCAGCGTTATAAGCTGTACATACTAACGGATGAAGTCGAATAGCTCTACCTTCAACTAATGTCGGTTCGAACGCCTGGATTCCAAGACGGTGAAGTGTTGGGGCACGGTTCAATAGAACTGGATGCTCCCTGATTACCTCTTCCAGCACATCCCAAATATCTGGAGAATGTCTTTCGATCTTTCTCTTAGCAGATTTAATGTTATGCGCTAATCCTTTTTCAACAAGTTCTTTCATAACGAAAGGCTTGAATAGTTCGATTGCCATTTCTTTTGGCAAACCACATTGATACATTTTTAAGTTTGGTCCTACGACGATAACGGAACGACCGGAATAGTCAACACGTTTACCAAGTAAGTTTTGACGGAAACGACCTTGTTTCCCTTTAAGCATATGAGACAAGGATTTCAACGGACGATTACCCGGTCCTGTTACAGGACGGCCGCGTCTTCCGTTATCAATCAACGCATCAACTGCTTCCTGAAGCATACGTTTTTCGTTTTGAACAATGATACTTGGTGCGCCTAAATCAAGCAGACGTTTCAAACGATTGTTACGGTTGATTACTCTGCGGTAAAGGTCATTCAAGTCAGATGTTGCAAAACGGCCACCATCCAATTGAACCATTGGACGAAGCTCAGGAGGGATAACCGGAAGCACATCCAGAATCATCCAGGAAGGTTCATTTCCGGAATGACGGAATGCTTCCAATACTTCAAGGCGTTTGATCGCACGTGTACGGCGTTGTCCTTGAGCTGTTTTAAGCTCTTCTTTTAGGGATTCTACCTCTTTGACAAGGTCAACATCCTGAAGAAGCTTTTTAATGGATTCTGCACCCATGCCAGCTTGGAACTTATTACCGTATTTATCACGATAAGCACGGTATTCTTTTTCGGACAATAGTTGCTTTCTTTCCAAAGCAGTATCTCCAGCTTCTGTAACAACGTAAGATGCGAAATAGATTACTTCTTCCAAAGCACGTGGTGACATGTCAAGAACAAGGCCCATACGGCTTGGAATTCCTTTAAAGTACCAAATATGAGAAACGGGAGCGGCCAATTCAATATGACCCATACGCTCACGTCTCACTTTAGCTCTGGTAACTTCTACACCACAACGGTCACAAACAACACCTTTGTAGCGTACTCTTTTATATTTACCGCAGTGGCATTCCCAGTCCTTTGTAGGACCGAAAATGCGCTCACAGAACAAACCATCTTTCTCAGGTTTAAGTGTACGGTAGTTAATAGTTTCTGGCTTTTTCACTTCTCCGAAAGACCAAGAGCGAATCTTATCCGGCGAAGCAAGGCCTATTTTCATATATTCAAAATTGTTTACATCCAACAAGGGGCCTACCTCCCTTTCCGTATCCCAATATCACTAAGGTTACTCGATTGTACCAACTGTTTCTGATTCGGGACTTTTCACATCAGGATCTATGGTTAATGTATCTGCTTGGTGAATATCGTCATCATCTTCCAGATCACGCATTTCAATTTCTTTATCATCACCAGAAAGAATCTTAACATCCATACCTAAACTTTGAAGTTCCTTAATTAATACTTTGAATGATTCAGGAACACCCGGTTCAGGTACATTGTCACCTTTTACAATTGCTTCATAAGTTTTCACACGACCAACGACGTCATCAGATTTAACTGTAAGAATTTCTTGAAGAGTGTATGCAGCACCATATGCTTCAAGTGCCCAAACTTCCATCTCACCAAAACGCTGACCGCCGAACTGAGCTTTACCGCCCAATGGCTGTTGCGTAACAAGTGAGTAAGGTCCTGTTGAACGAGCATGAAGTTTATCGTCAACCATGTGAGCCAGTTTGATCATATACATGACACCAACGGAAACACGGTTATCAAATGGTTCTCCAGTTCTTCCGTCATAAAGAATTGTTTTCGCATCGCGAGCCATACCAGCTTCTTCGATTGTATCCCAAACATCTTCTTCACGAGCACCATCAAATACAGGAGTTGCTACATGAATTCCAAGTTGTCTTGCAGCCATACCTAAGTGTAATTCCAATACCTGACCGATATTCATACGTGATGGTACCCCTAGAGGGTTCAACATGATATCGACAGGTGTTCCATCTGGAAGGAAAGGCATATCTTCTTCAGGTAAAATTCGGGATATAACCCCTTTGTTACCGTGACGACCGGCCATTTTATCTCCTTCATGGATTTTACGTTTTTGAACGATGTACACACGTACCAGTTGGTTTACACCTGGTGGCAGTTCATCGCCGTCTTCACGTGTAAAGACTTTAACATCGTGGACAATTCCGCCGCCGCCATGTGGTACACGGAGAGATGTGTCACGAACTTCACGAGCCTTCTCACCAAAGATTGCATGTAATAATCTCTCTTCGGCTGTCAGTTCTGTTACCCCTTTAGGAGTCACTTTACCAACAAGAAGGTCGCCGTCTTTAACTTCGGCACCAATTCGAATAATTCCACGGTCATCCAAATTACGAAGGGCATCTTCCCCAACGTTCGGAATATCACGTGTAATTTCTTCTGGTCCAAGTTTTGTATCACGAGCTTCAGATTCATATTCTTCAATATGAATAGAAGTATATACATCGTCTTTTACAAGACGTTCACTCATAATGATGGCATCCTCATAGTTATAACCATCCCATGTCATGAAGGCAACAAGGACGTTTTGACCCAATGCCAATTCGCCAAGCTCCATGGACGGACCATCTGCTAGGATTTCTCCTTTAACAACACGGTCTCCTGATTTAACAATCGGACGTTGGTTATAACATGTTCCTTGGTTGGAACGAATGAATTTAAGGGTACGGTATTTATCAAGATTACCTTTTACCTCTTGACCATCTACTACAGTAACACGTCTTACCCAGATTTCTCTGGCTTCCACATGCTCAACAATTCCATCGTGCTTACAAATAACTGCAGCACCGGAATCTTTCCCTGAAACGTATTCCATACCAGTACCAACAATTGGAGCCTGCGGGCGAATAAGCGGAACGGCTTGACGTTGCATGTTCGCTCCCATAAGGGCACGGTTGGAGTCATCGTTTTCTAAGAATGGGATACAAGCTGTCGCAGCTGATACAACCTGTTTAGGCGATACGTCCATATAGTCAACGCGATCACGTTTAACTACTGTGTTTTCACCACGGAAACGAGCTACAACTTCTTCGTTCATAAACTCGCCATCTTCTGTTAATGGGGCATTTGCCTGCGCCACTACATATAGATCCTCTTCATCAGCAGTCAAGTAATCCATTCGATCCGTAACCTTGCCAGTAGCAGGGTCGACTCTTCTATACGGCGTTTCAATGAAGCCGTATGGATTTACTTTTGCAAATGTAGATAGGGAGTTAATCAAACCAATGTTTGGTCCCTCAGGCGTTTCGATTGGGCACATACGTCCATAGTGGGAATAGTGAACGTCACGAACTTCCATTCCGGCACGTTCCCTTGTTAAACCACCAGGCCCTAATGCAGACAATCTACGTTTGTGTGTCAATTCAGCAAGTGGATTCGTTTGATCCATGAACTGTGACAACTGAGAGCTTCCGAAGAATTCCTTAATTGATGCAATAACTGGACGAATGTTAATAAGCTGTTGCGGCGTAATCGTGTTTGTGTCCTGAATGGACATTCTTTCACGAACCACACGCTCCATACGTGACAATCCAATTCTGAATTGATTTTGTAGTAGCTCACCAACAGAACGCAGACGACGGTTACCTAAGTGATCGATGTCATCCGTATCACCAACGCCATGCAGTAAGTTAAAGAAGTAACTAATGGTAGCTACAATATCAGCAGGAGTGATATTTTTAATTTTCTTTTCCACATATGCATTGCCGATAACGTTAATCACTTTTTCACCCTCAGCATCGCTAGGAGCATAGATTTTAACGTTTTGAACCAGTACGTCTTCTTCAACTACTCCCCCAACAGGGTTGTACGTTTTGAAGCCGATCCCATTTTCTAAGTATGGGATAATTTTATCGAGAGTACGGCGATCCAACACAGTATCTTTTTCAACTAAGATCTCTCCTGTTTCAGGATCCACCAAAGTTTCAGCTACTTTTTGGTTGAAAAGACGATTTTTTATATGAAGTTTCTTATTAATTTTATAGCGTCCAACATTTGCTAAGTCATATCTCTTCGGATCGAAGAAACGTGAAACAAGCAAACTTTTCGCATTTTCTACTGTAGGCGGCTCGCCGGGACGAAGACGCTCGTAGATTTCAAGCAAAGCTTTTTCTGTGCTTTCAGTGTTGTCTTTTTCCAACGTGTTGCGGATATACTCATTATCACCGACAAGATCGATGATTTCTTGATCAGAGCCGAATCCAAGAGCACGCAAAAGAACCGTTACCGGCAACTTCCTTGTACGATCAATTCTTACGTAAACTACATCTTTCGCGTCAGTTTCATATTCCAACCATGCTCCACGGTTTGGAATAACGGTTGCTGTGAATCCACGCTTTCCGTTTTTATCAACTTTTCCGCTGTAGTACACACTTGGGGATCGTACTAATTGGGATACAATAACACGTTCGGCACCGTTTATAACAAACGTTCCCGTTTCCGTCATGAGAGGGAAATCACCCATAAAGACATCTTGGTCTTTAACTTCACCCGTCTCTTTGTTTACAAGTCTTACTTTAACCCGTAATGGGGCGGAGTAGGTTACATCCCGCTCCTTAGATTCTTCCACAGGATATTTCGGGTCTCCTAGGCTATAATCGATAAACTCAAGAGACAGATTTCCTGTAAAATCCTCGATAGGGGAAATGTCCTGGAACATTTCTCTTAAGCCCTCATCAAGAAACCATTGATAGGAAGAGGTTTGAATTTCAATTAAATTCGGTAATTCGAGCACTTCGCTAATGCGCGCATAGCTCCGGCGTTGGCGATGTCGTCCATACTGAACAAGTTGACCTGTCAACTGATTCACCCCTCAAATAAAGCGTTTTATGATAGAATTTATATTCCACAGCCTATTTATAGGCTGATAGAACAAAAAAGAAAAAGGGTTTCATTCTGAAAACCTCGATTTCAAAAACGCATAGTATTGGTTTATTTTTTCCATATTTTCCAGAACATATACACATTTCCTAATTTATTTACCAAAATGTGCAGGGTGTCCCAAATTATATATATGCATTTTCTAATATTAACATAGGCATATTGTCAAGTCAAACTTTTTTAGACTTCAAAATATAGTAGCCTTTTTTCTTTAAAATGACCTCAATATTACCAAAAACATCTTTCATTTTATCCATAGCAGAAGGAGCTCCTTGCTTCTTTTGGATGACAATCCACAACTCTCCGCCATCCTGCAATAGACCCTTACTCTGCTCAAGTATTTCATGGACTACTTTTTTTCCAGCTCTTATTGGCGGATTGGAAACAACAGCGGCAAATCCTGTTTCTTTTACATTTTGAAAGACTGAGCTCTCATATATTTCAACATTTTCAATCTCATTAATTCGAGCATTTTCGCCTGACAAACGGATTGCCCGTTCATTCACATCAACCATATGAATAGTTCGCTGTGAATATGAGTCAGCCAGAGATAAACCTATCGGACCATATCCACAACCAACATCAATCATCGGCTGATTACCAGGAACTTCAGGCTCAACAAAAGCCTCTATTAATAGCCTCGAACCATAATCAACCTCACGTTTAGAGAAAACACCAGCATCTGTTTTGAATCGGAATGTTTTCCCTCTCAAAGTAAAGTTCCATTCATCAGGATTACTATTAACCTGAGGATTGCGGGAATAATAATGATCTGACACTCCAGATCCCTCCTGACCAATTCCATTATGGATTGTATTTAAAGAAACCAGAACAACTGACTTTTATTCATAAAGTCAGAAAAAGCCCGCTGTATTCGCAGCGAGCCTTTTCATATAAAAGAGTGTAAAATTACTTAACTTCTACACCAGCGCCAACTTCTTCAAGTTTAGCTTTGATTTCTTCAGCTTCATCTTTAGAAACGCCTTCTTTGATAGCTTTAGGAGTGTTATCAACAACTTCCTTCGCTTCTTTAAGACCAAGGCCAGTGATTTCACGTACAACTTTGATAACTTTGATTTTTTGATCTCCAGCAGAAGCTAGAACAACATCAAATTCAGTTTTTTCAGCTGCAGCTTCTCCGCCAGCAGCACCAACCATAGCTACAGGAGCAGCTGCAGTTACGCCAAATTCTTCTTCAATTGCTTTTACAAGATCGTTAAGTTCTAAAACAGTCATATTTTTAACTGCTTCAATGATTTGTTCTTTAGTCATTATAAGTTCCTCCTTAGTTTTAGTAAATCGTTATACACGTATTTCTTATCAAGAAGCAATTAAGCTCCTTGTTCTTCTTTTTGATCTGCCACTGCTTTTGTAGCAAGCGCCAAGTTGCGGATAGGTGCTTGAAGCACGCTGAGCAACATAGAAAGCAAACCTTCGCGAGATGGAAGTTCTGCAAGAGCTTTAACTTCTTCAACAGTTGCAACGTTTCCTTCGATAACACCCGCTTTAATTTCTAAAGCTTCGTGTTTTTTAGCGAAGTCGTTCAAGATTTTAGCCGGAGCTACAACGTCTTCAGTACTGAATGCAATCGCATTTGGTCCAGTAAGAGCTTCGTTAAGGTCAGAAAGTTCAGCTTGGTCAGCCGCACGGCGAGTCATAGAGTTTTTGTAAACTTTGAACTCGATGCCAGCATCACGTAGTTGTTTACGAAGTTCTGTCACTTCAGCAACGTTTAATCCACGGTAGTCAACAACGACTGTGGATACACTGTCTTTCAGTTTGCCAGCAATTTCGTCAACAATTTGTTTTTTTGCATTGATATTAACCGCATTGCTCATATTAACACCTCCTGTAGAATGTTACCATTCACACCCGTAAAAAAACCTCCACATCTGACAGACATGGAGGTACGATGATAGTCCGAACAAAATAGTTCTATTATGATCGAATACCTCGGCAGGGAATTAAGCTGGTAAGAGCTCCTGCTGTCTATGGCATAAATGTTAAGTTAGTTTATTTAATAACAACATGTGCAATTATATAAGATAATTACCACGCTGTCAAATCTATTTTTTTAGCTTAGAAAGTAGAAGCGTCTACTTTGATTCCAGGTCCCATAGTTGTAGTCACAGCTACATTCTTCATGTAAGTACCTTTAGAAGCTGCTGGCTTCGCTTTTTGAAGTGTTTCAAAAATTGTAGTGAAGTTTTCAACTAGCTTGCTATCTTCAAAGGAAACTTTTCCGATAGGTACATGAATGTTACCTGCTTTATCAACACGGTATTCTACTTTACCAGCTTTAATTTCATTGATTGCTTTTTCAACATCAAATGTAACAGTTCCAGTTTTAGGGTTTGGCATTAAACCTTTAGGTCCTAATACACGACCTAATTTACCAACTTCACCCATCATGTCAGGAGTTGCTACGATTACATCAAAGTCGAACCAACCTTGTTGGATTTTGTTGATGTAGTCAGTATCTCCAACATAATCAGCACCTGCAGCTTCAGCTTCTTTAAGCTTTTCACCTTTAGCAAATACTAATACACGTTGTGTTTTACCAGTACCGTTTGGAAGAACAACCGCACCACGGATTTGTTGATCAGCTTTCTTAGGATCAACTCCAAGACGGAATGCTACTTCTACAGTTGCATCGAATTTAGTGAAGCTTGTTTTCTTCGCTAATTCAATTGCTTCTGTTACGGAATAAGCTTTTGTACGATCGATAAGCTGAAGAGCTTCAGCGTATTTTTTAGTTTTCTTAGCCATTATATTTATCCTCCTAATATTGTGGTTTTAACGGAATTGACCTCCCACGAAAAAGGTTGCGATGTACCGTACATTCGCAACCTCCATACAACAATTAGTCTTCGATGACAATTCCCATACTGCGTGCAGTACCTTCTACCATACGCATAGCTGATTCAACATTTGCTGCATTTAAGTCAGGCATTTTGGATTCAGCGATTTCACGTACTTTGTCACGCTTAACTGTTGCCACTTTATTACGGTTTGGTTCACCAGAACCAGACTCGATTCCTGCTGCTTTCTTAAGAAGAACAGCTGCTGGAGGAGTTTTCGTAATGAAAGTGAAAGAACGGTCTTCAAATACTGTGATTTCTACAGGGATGATAAGACCTGCTTGTTCTGCTGTACGAGCATTAAACTCTTTACAGAAACCCATGATGTTAACACCTGCTTGACCCAATGCTGGACCAACCGGTGGAGCTGGATTAGCTTTAGCTGCAGGGATCTGCAATTTCACGATTTTAATTACTTTTTTAGCCACGAGACACACCTCCTTATCGTCCGTGATGTGGTAAATGGGCTTTGCCCTCCCACTCAAATATACAATCATTCTTTATTTCACTCATAAAGAATTTACCATTAGTTCAGGTCTCAATTTTGAGACATACTGACCCTTGAAATATTATCACTTTTTAATATGAAAGGCAAGTTATTCAGGATTATAATTTTTCCACCTGGTCAAAATCCAATTCTACTGGGGTATCTCTGCCAAACATATTAACAAGAACTTTCAGTTTGCCCTTAGCTTTATCCAGTTCTTCTATCGTACCTGCAAATTCTGCAAAAGGACCTTCTTTGACTGTAACAGAGTCGCCAACAAACAAATCAATTTCAATTCTTTTTTCATCCATACCCATTCTTTTTAGAATCACTGCTGCTTCTTCAGGCAATAGTGGAATTGGCTTGGAACCTGATCCTGTTGAACCTACAAACCCTGTTACCCCTGGTGTATTACGGACAACATACCAGGAATCATCTGTCATAACAATTTCCACCAGCACATATCCTGGGAAAACTTTTTTCTTAACTACTTTCTTTTTACCATTTTTGAAATCAGTTTCTTCTTCTTCGGGAACAATGACGCGGAAGATTTTATCTTGCATCCCCATTGATTCCACACGTTTTTCTAAATTTGCTTTTACTTTATTTTCATATCCGGAATACGTATGAACTACATACCAATTTTTCTCCATATTCTATTAGGACTTAACGTCCTTCCCTCCTTGCAAACAGTGATATTTTTAATATACCTATTGTCAGCTATTATTTTTACTTTTGTTGCTCTCACACATCAGCAGGTTCCTGATCCATAACGACTCTAGCTTTTTTAGACAAATTAAAAAACCCGTTTCCGGGCTTTTGAGGTCTTTTTTATTATGCTAGTTTCATTATACCATGTTTCGTACTGTTTATTCATTATTTAAGAATGAGACGAATAAGTTCAGATAATCCCAAATCAACAACCGCAAAAAATACAGCCATAATAATCACTGTGGATAAAACAGTTATTGTATAGGTTGTAAGCTCTTTTTTCTTAGGCCAGCTTACTTTTTTCATTTCTCGAGAAACGCCTCGGAAGAATTCTAGAATGCGTCGCATTTATTTGAAACCTCCAGCCAATACAGTTTTACAATTCTAATAAAATTAGATTGTTTGTTTATGAGGTGTATGAGTATTACATGTTTTGCAAAATTTATTAAGCTCCAGCCTCACCTTTTCTTGGCTTGACTGGTTATAATTTGTTGAATAATTCCTAGATCCACATATTGTGCATGCGATAATAATTTTTTTATTCATAATTGCACCTTTATCTCTTTTAACAAGTCATCTCAAATTTATCATGTAGAAAATTGTCTGTCAATAAGGGTGGTAAAGATATAACCCTATTGCTATTGCGAACTATCGAACTTCTAAATAACGTTCCAATTTACGCTTTACTCTCTGCAATGCATTATCAATTGATTTGACATGTCTATTCAATTCTTCGGATATTTCCTGATAGGATTGCCCATCTAAGTATAGAGACAGAACTTTTCTTTCCAGATCACTTAATAATTCAGCCATTTTAAGCTCAATATAATCAAATTCTTCCTGATTAATAATTAATTCCTCAGGATCCATGACTTTAACTCCCGTAATGACATCCATCAGTGTACGGTCTGATTCTTCATCATAAATCGGCTTGTCCAAAGAAACATAGGAATTGAGCGGTATATGTTTCTGACGTGTTGCCGTTTTTATAGCCGTAATGATTTGCCTGGTAATACATAACTCAGCAAACGCTTTAAAGGATGTAAGCTTGTCCTCCTTATAATCTCTGATGGCTTTGAATAATCCAATCATGCCTTCCTGAACAATATCTTCTTTGTCTGCACCTATTAAAAAATAGGTTCTCGCTTTAGCCCTTACAAAGTTTCTGTATTTGTGGATCAAAAAATCCAGGGCCCCGCTGTCCCCCTGATGAACTCGGTCGACTAAAAGTTCATCTTCCATAAGACCATAATCACCGTCCAGCATTACCCCGATAGAAATTGCCACATCGATCCCTCCGTAGGATACCAAAGATAGCAATATTATACAGTAAGCGTTTTTATAGCGTCAATGGTCTCATAGATTTCCTCTTCGCCATTTTTCGAACATTTCCGACACTTCTCGAGTGAGCGGGATTCTGGAAACAGGTTGTTCATCCTTTGTTTGCACGACCTTTTTTTCAATCTCTTTTTCAACAAATTCCATCTCCTGCAACAGTTCACGAGCAGATTTCCGATATGCTCCCTGTGCAAAGATTGTTCGTTGCTCCGTGTAATCTGATGTCGCAACATACACTCGGGTATTTATTTTTATTAATTTAGAAGCTAACCGTTCTATACATTCATCAGCTGTTTCATTTTCCTTTGTAAAAATGACATCAACTTTGGAGTTTCTATACTTTTTCTCTGTCCCCTGAACGAAGTAAGCATCAAAAACAATTATGACCTGGTGTCCGGAAAAACCTTGAAATTCAGCCATCATTTCAATTAACCGGTCTCTAGCAGCAGCAAGATCCTGATCCCGCAATACGCGAAGATCAGGCCATGCTCCTATAATATTATAGCCATCTACCACCAGTATGGTTTTCATCCTTTATCCCTCTAGCGGAGATCGCTTCCTGTATACTTCATACATCAGCAAGCTGGCTGCCACACTTGCATTGAGAGAGGTAACATGTCCAACCATTGGTAAATGGTAGAGGAAATCGCATTTTTCCTTAATCACCCGGCTAATCCCTTTACCTTCACTGCCAATCACAATTCCAAGAGGCATCGTTCCATCCATTCTTCGGTAATCCTGACTTCCCTTCGCATCAGTGCCAGCAATCCAAACTCCTCGCTCTTTTAACTCTTCAATCGTCCGTGATAAATTCGTTACTCTAGCTACCGGAACATGCTCAATCGCACCTGTCGATGACTTGGCAACAGTAGCTGTCAGACCAACCGCTCTCCGCTTTGGAATAATGATACCATGGACACCGGATGCATCAGCCGTTCTGAGGATGGACCCCAAATTATGCGGATCTTCCAACTCATCCAGCAATAAAATAAATGGATCTTCCTGCCTGGATTCTGCCAATTTAAATATATCGTCAATTTCTGCATATTGATAAGCAGCTACTTGCGCAATAACTCCCTGGTGATTTCCTTCAACCATTTGATCCAGTTTTTTCTTTGGTGCTGTTTGGATCATCACCTTATTTTCTTTTGCAACGGCGATTACCTGTTGAATTTGCCCTTTTGTGGCTCCCTCTGCAATCCATATCTTATGGATATCGCGGTCAGAACGCAATGCTTCGAGGACCGTATTACGTCCCATAATTAAGTCTTCACTCATTTTCACCCTTCACTCCTCTCTTTAAATTGGATCGCCAACTCTATAATTTCATCCAGACGACCCTGGTTCTTGCTGCCATAGAGATAACCGATTAACGCTTCAAAAGCGGTGCTATATCGATACGTTTGCACATCCGTATTTTTGGGGATGGTACCTGACTTAGCGTTCCTCCCTCTGCGTATAATGGCTTCTTCCTCTTCAGTCAATAAGTGTTCATTTAATAAATAATGTACGACAGCACTTTGCGACTTAGCAGATACGTATTTCGTTGCTTCTTTATGGAGTTTATTCGGTTTTACTTGTCCAATAGACAGTAAGTGATGCCGAATATATACTTCATAAACCGCATCTCCAATATAGGCGAGTGCTAAACTCCCCAGTGAATTTACATCTAATTCTTTTAAATCCTCAAGCATTTATTTATCCCCGTTTCCAGCGTGTACCTTGGGCAGTATCTTCTAAAATGATATTCATTGCTTTTAATTCATCTCTAATTTCATCAGAGCGGGTAAAATTACGCTCTTTTCTTGCCCGATTACGTTCTTCAATTAATTTTTCCACTACGGCATCAAGTGTCTGTTCAACCTCAAGTTTAATACCCAAAACATCAAATAAAATACGAAATTCATTCAAAAATGCTTCAATAACTGTTTCGGATGTTACTTTTTCTAATAAATAGTAGTTTCCTTGCCTGGATAGTTCAAACAATACTGAAATAGCATTGGCTGTATTGAAATCATCATCCATTGCCTCTTCAAACATAGCGTGCAATTCCCCGATTTTTTCAAACCATTCCGCATCATTATGAGCAATATTTGTACTTGCCGTTTGGCGGTGTTTTAAATTTTCGTAAGTAGTTCGCAAGCGGTCCAATGAGATCTTGGTTGCTTCTAGCAACTCTTCGCTGTAATTAATCGGGTTTCTGTAATGGACAGACAGGATAAAGAATCTTAATACTGTTGGATCATGATGCTTAATAATATCATGTACAGTAACAAAGTTTCCGAGCGATTTAGACATTTTCTCATTATCAATATTAATATAGCCATTATGCATCCAGTAATTTGCGAAAGGCTTTTCAGTTAAAGCTTCCGTCTGAGCGATTTCGTTTTCATGGTGAGGGAATGCTAAATCCTGTCCTCCTGCATGAATATCAATGGTTTCGCCTAAATATTTCTTAGCCATTGCAGAACATTCTATATGCCAGCCTGGTCTACCTTTCCCCCATGGACTTTCCCAAGATATCTCACCATCTTTTGCCGCTTTCCACAAAGTAAAATCAAGTGCATCCTGTTTTCTTTCATCCACTTCTATTCTTGCGCCCACCCGGAGCTCATCGATGGACTGGTGAGAAAGCTTACCGTATCCTTTGAATTCTCTGGTACGGTAGTAAACATCCCCACCGGATTCATAAGCCATTCCTTTGTCTATTAAGGCTTGGATAAATTCAATAATAAGATCCATATTTTCCATGACTCTTGGATGCTCATCTGCTTTTTTACAACCAAGGGCTCCAACATCTTCAAAATAAGCTTCAATGAACCTGTCCGCTATGGCAGGAACATCTTCTCCCAGTTCACGCGCCGCTTTAATTAATTTGTCATCGACGTCCGTAAAGTTAGAAACAAATTTTACATCATAGCCTTTATATTGTAAGTAATTGCGAACTGTATCAAATACAATTGCCGGTCTTGCATTCCCTATATGGATATAGTTATATACAGTCGGACCGCATACATACATCTTCACCTTTCCCTCTTCTATCGGCTGAAACGTTTCTTTTTTTCTTGTCAACGTATTATAAATTTGTATGCTCACCTTTTTTTAACTCCTTTCGCAATTCCAGTAACTCATTCTTTAAAGATTCAATTTCCCGCTCCAAGCAATTGCAACGATCTCCGACCGGGTCTGGTAAATCACGGTGATTCAGATCGTGTTTTAAGCGCACACCATCTTTAATAACCACCTTACCCGGAATACCGACAACCGTTGAGTTGGCAGGGACATCTTTTAAAACCACCGATCCTGCCCCAAGTTTTGAATTCTCTCCTATAACAATAGACCCCAGCACTTTAGCTCCCGTCGCAATTAATACATTATCTTTAATTGTTGGATGTCGCTTGCCAGACTCTTTTCCAGTACCGCCAAGGGTAACCCCCTGATATACAGTCACATTATCGCCAATTTCACAAGTCTCGCCAATAACGACACCCATACCATGGTCAATAAAAAAACGTCTGCCGATGGTAGCTCCCGGGTGTATTTCGATTCCGGTTAAAAACCGGCTAAACTGAGATATAATCCTCGCTATAAATTTAAAGTTTCTTTTATAAAATGCATGGGCAATTCGGTGATTCCATATAGCATGTAAACCTGAATAAGTCAGGATAATTTCAATCGTAGATCTCGCTGCAGGGTCCTGCTCAAATATCACATCTATATCTTCCTTTAACCGTCTCCACATATGTTACCCCTCCTTAAACGCATAAAAGCAAAACATGTTCTTTCTATCCTTTACATCGAACGTTACAAAAGATGGGAACACGGTTACTTATTCCTGCACTCGAGATAGTAGTATGTCAAGCATCCTCTACTCCCCACCATCGGACCATTTTTACAATAAAAAAAGCGCCCTGTCCTTAATAGACAGAGACGCTTGTATGGCGCGGTTCCACTCTGTTTGAGCTAATACTTGCCCCAACTTTCCCTTTTTTAACGACAATGGGTATGCCGCCTCCCTCTACTGACTAGTTTTCTAGCGTTCAAAGAAGGGCTCAGGGGTGCATTCAGATTAAGAGCGTTTTAACCACTTCCAGCCAATGGTGGTTATTCTCTAGCAAACATCTTCTTTAATCCTACTTCTCCCCATTCATCACTTTTTAGTATGAATGTTTAACTATACTATATTACATTCCAGTTAAAATGTTAACGTAAAAGTTCTTCTAATTGAGAGATCACTCGATCTCGTCCAAAAAGCTCAATTGCTTTCGGTAGGTCAGGACCATGGGCTTGTCCGGTTACAGCAACACGGATAGGCATAAATAATTTTTTACCTTTATGTCCTGTTTCCTTTTGCACTCGTTTAATCGCAGCCTTAATCTCACTATTGGCGAACTCAGGCATATTTTTCACTTCTTCAAGGAAGGCTTTCAATACTTCAGGGACCTGTTCTTCTCCCAGTATTTCCTTCGCCTCATCATTATATACAATTTCTTTCTTAAAGAAGATCTCTGATAAATCAACGATTTCCGCTCCATAGCTCATTTGATCTTGATATAAAGCTACCAGCTTCTGAACCCATTTATGTTCTTCCTCAGTCATCTCTGTTGATACAAGACCGGCTTTCTGTAAATGAGGCAATGCCAATTCAAGTACTCGTTCGATATCGACCGTTTTCATATATTGGTTATTCATCCATGTTAGCTTTTGTTTATCAAATAGAGCTGGCGATTTAGACAATCGATCCGCATCAAAAATCGAGATAAAATCATCCTTCGAGAAGATTTCTTCTTCTCCGCTTGGTGACCATCCCAACAGGGCAATAAAATTGAACAGCGCCTCAGGTAAATAGCCAAGCTCTTCATACTGCTCAATAAACTGAATAATGGATTCATCACGCTTACTCAGTTTTTTACGGCTTTCATTCACAATCAATGTCATATGTCCAAAAATAGGGGCATCCCAGTCAAACGCTTCATACACCATAAGTTGCTTAGGGGTATTCGTAATATGGTCATCTCCACGAAGAACATGAGAGATTTCCATCAAATGATCATCAATAGCTACTGCAAAGTTATAAGTAGGAATTCCGTCTTTTTTAATGATGACAAAGTCACCGATTCCATCAGATTCAAACGATACTTCACCCTTAACCATATCGTTGAATGTATATACTTTACCTTTTGGTACAGCAAAACGAATACTTGGTTTTCTTCCTTCTGCTTCGAGCCTTGTACGGTCTTCTTCAGTCAGATGACGGCATTTACCGGAATAAGCCGGTGTTTCATTCCGCTCCATCTGTTCTGCGCGTTCCTTTTCAAGCTCTTCTTCTGTGCAATAGCATTTATAAGCTAAATCTCTTTTCATAAGATCACGATAATATTCCTCATAAATGTGCGTACGTTCTGATTGGCGATAAGGTCCATATGCACCTGGTACATCCACGCTTTCATCCCAATCCATACCCAGCCATTTTAAATACTTTAACTGGCTTTCTTCTCCACCAGCAATATTTCTTTTTGAATCTGTATCTTCAATCCGTATGATAAAGCTGCCACCCTGGCTGCGTGCAAATAGATAATTAAATAAAGCTGTTCTGGCATTCCCGATATGTAGATGTCCAGTCGGGCTTGGAGCGTACCGAACACGTATACTGCTAGTCATTAATATTTCCTCCCAAATGATAAAGTACTTAAGTAGGATTCATTTTACCATTAATTTATTCTCGTTTAAAACCACCAGTTCTATTCTTTTAATAAAAGAACTGTCACATGAGCTGCAATACCCTCACCTCTGCCTGGAAATCCAAGCTTCTCAGTTGTAGTAGCTTTTACATTTACCTGTTCCATTTCTCCTTCAAGTAACTGAGCTATCACTTCTCTCATTTGATCAATATACGGGCGCATTTTTGGCCGCTCTGCAATGATTGTACAATCAATATTACCAAGCTTATACCCCTTTTGTTTTACTAACTTCCAAACGTGGGCTAAAAGCTTTTTCGAATCAGCATCTTTAAACGATGGGTCTGTATCTGGGAAGTGCTTCCCGATGTCACCCTCTGCCACGGCCCCTAAACACGCATCTGCTACGGTATGGAGCAAAACATCTGCATCAGAATGTCCAAGTAACCCCTTTTCATGGGGAATGGTAATACCCCCAATAATTAATGGGCGTCCTTCTACTAATTGATGTACATCAAATCCCTGTCCTATTCTAATCATAGTGAACTCCTTTTTTTGATTTTCTCCAGTATGGCTTCAGCGAAATATAAATCCTCTGGTGTAGTGATTTTGATATTATCGTAATTTCCTTCAGTAATGGCTACCCTTTTTCCGATTTGCTCAACAAGACTCGCGTCATCTGTCCCGAGATATTCCGCTGCCACTGCCGCTTCATGCGCTTCCTTTAAAAGGGACACACGAAAAGCTTGCGGGGTTTGAATCGCCCACAAGCTTGATCGATCAATTGTTTTCTCAACAAGATTGTCTTTAGCCTGTTTAATCGTATCCTTAACAGGTACTGCCAATACGCTTCCTCCGTATCGCTTCGCATCAGCTATTAATTTTTTTATTATAGAATGGTTAATAAACGGTCTTGCTCCATCATGCACAAGAACAATATCTGTCTTTCCGCTTAAGAGATCCAATCCGTTATGGACGCTGTATTGTCTCTCACTGCCACCACTCGTTAATATGACAGGAATCGGAAGTGATAACGTATGAATCAGTTTATCGAATTCCTCTTTTTCCGCTGGATTGATTGGCAAAATAATTTGCTTACAATGCTTATCTGTACCAAACACACTCAAGGTATGAGCTATGATTGGCTTGTTCTTCAATTCAATCCATAGCTTATTCTTATTTGCCTGCATTCTCTTTCCTTGCCCTGCAGCAGGGATAATCACTTCATAATCCATTGTATACTCCTATAATATCAATTACATCTCGTTTCGTCCGTCACACATTGGCTGTACAAATTGCCATTGGCGCTTCTTTTATAAACTTGTAAGTGCGTCATTAAAGAATGTTGCATTCCTACTGTCAAAAAGCATTTTTAACTCGTAATTCTTTTTATAGCGCTTTTTCTATCAATTTGGGTTTTGCAAATATCATCCGTCCGGCAGAGGTTTGTAATACGGAAGTAACGATTACCTGAATCTTTTTGCCAATATAATTTCTGCCTTCCTCTACAACGATCATCGTTCCATCATCAAGATACGCAACGCCCTGATTTTGTTCTTTACCATCTTTTATAACCTGTACGTGCATTTCTTCGCCTGGAATGACAACTGGCTTGACTGCATTGGCTAGTTCATTAATATTTAGTACCTGTACATTTTGAAATTCACATACTTTATTTAAATTAAAATCATTGGTTACAACAATTCCGTCTAATAATTTAGCTAACTTAACCAATTTACTATCTACTTCCGGTGTGTCTTCGAAGTCACCTTCATACATTTCAACTTCAATTGGAAGCTCTTTTTGAATTCTATTAAGAATATCCAAACCTCTTCGTCCTCTTGTTCTCTTCAATGCATCGGAAGAATCGGCAATATGCTGAAGTTCACCAAGAACAAATTGCGGAATTACAATCGGTCCTTCTAAAAATCCAGTTTTACAAATATCTGCAATACGTCCATCGATAATTACACTTGTATCGAGAACTTTTCTTTTTATATTTGGGTGAGGTGTCTCTGTATCGCTATCTGGACCTGCACCTTTTTTCTTTGTTTTAACTGAAGTTGTCACAAGGCTGGTTAACTCATCTCGCTTTTTAAAACCTACCTGAAAGCCTAAATAACCAAAAATCAATGTCAATAGAATTGGAGCCACTGTGTTAATGATTGGCACCTGAATTGAATTCAGCGGAAGACCAATTAGGAATGCCATTAGAAGTCCAAGCAAAAGCCCCATACTTCCAAATATGATATCAGTGATGGGAGCAATAATTAACTGTTCTTCCACCCATTTAACAAAATGTACTACATGATCAACCATCCAGAAAGTAATGATATAAAAAATAATTGCACCTGCGAGACCAGTAAAGATGGTATTAGTAATAAATGAATTATCAGTTATTAATGAAAATAGATCTGGTAATACGATTATTCCTATAGCTCCTCCTACAATTAAGAAACACAGTTGTATAATTCTTTTTAACATTCTTTCACCTCCCATTAAATATTATAAACGAGGACTTTCAAGCATTAATAGTTTTTAGCGATTAATTAATTTGCTGTAAAGAAGTTGTAATTGCCCTGTAACAAAATTTGGTCATCTTATTTCCTATTATACCCTTGTTATGCGTCAGATAAATGTCAGAACTGGCAGAAATTCATTTTATAAGCTTTGATGACCAATTTCTCTTTTTATATGTCTAAGCCCTTGGTGGATTTTTTTCGCTCTTACCTCTCCAATACCCTCTACTTCATCTAAATCCTCTACGCTTGCATTTAACAAGTTAGATAACTTCCCAAACCTCTTAACCAAATTATGAATTATGCTGAATGGCAATCTTGGGATCTTATGAAGCGCCCGATAGCCACAGGGAGATACAATTTGTTCTATTGGTACAAAGCCTGTGTATCCAAGGGTTTTCATAATGGCTGTATCCTCTACAGACTCTGAATAGGATAAATCAATAAATGATTGAAAAACCTCTTCGGGTTTTAGTCCTTCAGAATCGATAATATAGTCCTTTAATACAAGCATAACTTCCTGCTCTACCAGATGCAGCATTTCATGTAATTGCAAACGCAACAGCCTTCCTTCCACCCCTAATTCATTCATATAGGTCAGAAGCTCGGTTTTAATTCTCATCACCATTATAAGCCTCTGCATCACATAGAGAATATCCGCATATGTTACCATCTCTTCGAATTCCAGCTTACTTAAATTATTGATGCTTTCCTGTAAAACAGAGCGATATCTCTCAAGCGTTTGCATCGCTTGATTTGCTTTCGTCAATATAACCGATAATTCCCGCAGTACATATCGAAGATTACCTTGGTAGAGTGTAATAATATTTCTCCGTTGTGAAATGGCAATAACTAACGCCTTTGTCTCTTTGGCTATTCTCTCAGCCGTCCGGTGTCTCATCCCGGTTTCCATTGATGGTATCGTTTTGTCTGGGACGAGATGTGCATTGGCCAGCATGATGGTATCCACTTTCTCATTAAGAATAATGGCCCCGTCCATTTTTGCTAGTTCATATAAATAACTGGGGGAAAAAGGGCAGCCGATTTTAAAGCCTCCATCTACCAGGGTTTTGACTTTATCGTTGTAACCAACCACTATTAAACCGCCAGTATTCGCACGCAGAACATTATTAAGACCTTCCCTTAATGGTGTGCCCGGAGATACCAACTGAATAATTTGCGCCTTGGCTCTTTCCGCTGCCTTTTTGTCCATTAAACTTAACCCCCTAGTGCATATTTTAACGCTTCACTAACCGAACTTACTCCAATTACTTTGATTCCTGACGGTGGAGTCCATCCACCCAAATTATTAGCAGGGACTATAATTCGTTCAAAACCAAGTTTTTCTGCTTCTTTTACTCTTTGTTCAATACGGGATACCCTTCTTACTTCACCTGTTAATCCAACCTCTCCTACAATACAATCTGTTGCCCTTGTAGGTACATCTCTAAAACCTGAAGCTATACTAACAATAATAGCTAGATCTACAGCAGGCTCTCCAAGCTTTACACCACCCGTAACCTTCAGGTAGGCGTCTTGATTTTGAAGTAAGAGGCCGACTCTTTTCTCTAACACAGCCATCAATAAAGAGACTCGATTATGGTCAATTCCCGTTGACATCCTTCTTGGATTTGGAAAAATAGATGGGGATATAAGGGCTTGTATCTCTACCAATATAGGTCTTGTTCCTTCCATAGAGGCTACGACAGTTGAACCCGCTGCCCCCTGGGAGCGCTCTTCAAGGAATATTTCAGAAGGGTTTAATACTTCTTCCAGTCCCTCTTCCTTCATCTCAAATATGCCCATCTCATTTGTAGATCCAAATCTATTTTTAACTGCCCTTAATATTCGATATGTATGATGGCGTTCCCCTTCAAAGTAGAGCACCGTATCCACCATATGTTCCAACAATCTGGGACCGGCAATATTCCCCTCTTTTGTTACATGGCCTACAATAAAAATCGCAATTCCTTTTGTCTTAGCCAATCTCATCAATTCAGCCGTACATTCCCGAACTTGTGATACACTACCTGGAGCAGAAGTTACATCTGGATGAAATACCGTTTGAATAGAGTCTATGATCACAAAATTAGGATTCAATTCATTGATAGCATGTTCAATCATCCCCATATCCGTCTCGGAATAGACATAGAGATGTTCTGAAGACACTCCAAGCCTGACAGCTCTCAATTTTGTTTGCTTAACTGATTCCTCACCAGATATGTACAAGACATCATGATTATTATTCGCCAATTGTGATGAAACTTGCAGTAATAAAGTGGATTTCCCAATACCCGGATCTCCACCTATCAATAAAAGGGATCCTGGGACAATCCCCCCACCAAGCACTCGATTGAGTTCATTCGAGTCTGTCAATACGCGTGGTTCCTGTTCCGTACCTATAGAAGTAATAGAGGTCGGTTTTGTCATCGCCTGGTCTGAATGGGTAAAGGCTGTACGTCTTTGATTTTTATTAGCTGTTATTTCAACTTCTTCTGTCATAGTGTTCCACTCATTACAACCAGGGCATTTCCCCATCCATTTTGCAGATTCATATCCGCAACTTTGACAGATAAATTTTGTTTTCTTCTTTGCCATATTCCTATTAATCCTCTCCTGGAGAATAAATTATACTCTACTTTTATTTACTCTTTTATTTTACGGATTATATCGTCTTTCTTATTCTAATTATTTGTCATTATCATGTTTTTTATAGCTACCTGCAAGGAAAGGGCACAACCCTATGGCAGTGCCCTCTTCCGATATTGTTACTTACCAGCTATTACTTGATCCTCTGTAATGGCTTTAAACTCTCCATCAACCACATCGATTACTATTTTCTTACCTTTTTCAATCTTTCCTCTCAACAGCTCTTCTGATAAGAAATCTTCAACATGTTTTTGGATAGATCTTCTCAAAGGACGTGCTCCATAATCGGGATCATAGCCTTCCTCTACAATTTTTCCTTTCGCCGCTTCAGTCAGTTCAAGAATAATATCCTGCTCAGCCAAGCGTTTAATCAATTGGTCACCCAGCAATGTTACAATTGATTTCAAATGTTCTTTTTCCAAGGAATGGAATACAATGATTTCATCAATTCTATTAAGGAATTCAGGACGGAAGGCACGTTTCAATTCTTCCATTACCTGGCCTTGGTCCTGCATATTGAATCCAACATATCTGTTCTTCTTCAAACTATGTGCTCCAACATTGGAAGTCAAAATCAGAATAGTGTTTCGGAAGTCAACTGTCCTTCCTTTTGAGTCTGTCAAACGGCCATCTTCCAACACTTGTAGCAAGATATTAAAGACATCTGGATGTGCCTTTTCAATTTCGTCAAGAAGCACAACGGAATATGGCTTACGACGAACTTTTTCTGTCAATTGCCCGCCTTCTTCATAACCGACATATCCTGGAGGGGATCCAACAAGGCGTGAAGTTGAATGTTTCTCCATATATTCAGACATATCAATCCTGATCATGGCATCCTCATCGCCAAACATAGATTCGGCCAGCGCTCTTGCTAACTCTGTTTTACCAACCCCAGTAGGCCCAAGGAAGATAAAGGACCCGATTGGACGTTTAGGATCTTTCAGACCTGCTCTTGCTCTACGCACAGCCTTAGAAATGGCTTTAACTGCCTCTTCTTGGCCAATTACACGGTTATGGAGAATTTCCTCCATGTTCAAAAGTTTATCAGACTCAGTTTGTGCAAGTTTCGTAACCGGAATACCAGTCCAGCTGGATACAACATGCGCTATATCCTCTACTGTCACTTCGCTGTTTTCTTTTCCTTGCTTTTCTTTCCAATCTCGTTTTGTATTCTCAAGTTCTTCGCGCAATTTTTGTTCGATATCTCGTAATGATGCAGCTTTTTCAAATTCCTGGCTTTGAACAGCCGCATCTTTCTCTTTGCGCGCCTCTTCCAAACGAACTTCAAGCTCTTTTAAATTTGGCGGAGTTGTATAGGAACGAAGTCTTACCTTAGAACCAGATTCATCAATTAAATCAATCGCCTTATCCGGCAAGAATCGATCAGCAATATACCTGTCGGAAAGCTTAACTGCCGCATCAATTGCTTCGTCTGTAATGGAAACTCTGTGATGGGCTTCATAGCGATCGCGTAAACCTTTAAGTATTTGAATGGATTCCTCAATCGTTGGCTCATCCACCTGAATTGGTTGGAAGCGTCTTTCAAGAGCGGCATCTTTTTCAATATATTTTCGATACTCATCAAGTGTAGTAGCACCTATACATTGTAATTCCCCTCTTGCCAAGGATGGTTTCAGAATATTTGAAGCATCAATTGCCCCTTCTGCTCCCCCTGCACCAATTAATGTATGAAGCTCATCAATAAACAGGATTACATTGCCGGCAGCACGAATTTCATCCATTACTTTTTTAAGACGATCTTCAAATTCGCCTCGATACTTTGTTCCAGCAACCACGGTACCCATATCGAGCGTCATAACTCTTTTATCACGAAGGATTTCAGGAACCTCATTATTTACAATCTGTTGAGCAAGCCCTTCAGCAATCGCTGTTTTACCTACTCCCGGTTCACCGATAAGCACAGGGTTGTTTTTAGTACGGCGGCTTAAAACCTCAATGACCCGTTGTATTTCTTTGCCACGCCCTATGACGGGATCCAGACTTCCTTCTCTGGCAATCGCAGTCAGATCACGAGCAAGGCTATCTAAAGTAGGGGTACTTGCTGCAGAAGATGAGCCCCCCTGATGAATACCTGCTTCATTACTTCCCAACAGTTGCAATACCTGTTGCCTTGCTTTATTAAGGCTTACACCCAGGTTATTCAGAACACGGGCTGCTACACCTTCACCTTCACGGATTAATCCTAATAAAACATGCTCAGTACCCACATAGGAATGTCCCAGCTTTCTTGCTTCATCCATAGACAATTCAATTACTTTTTTTGCACGAGGAGTATAATGAATTGTTTGTACAGTCTCAGACCCTTTACCTATCAGGTTTTCAACCTCTTCCTGAATTTTTTCAGGACTTAACCCAAGAGCATAGAGAGCTTTAGCAGCAATCCCGTCACCTTCTCTTACTAAACCAAGCAGGATATGTTCAGTGCCAATATTATTATGTCCAAGTCTAATTGCCTCTTCCTGGGCAAGTGCCAATACTTTTTGAGCTCTTTCCGTAAATCGACCAAACATCATTATATGTTCCTCCTATTCTTCTTGTGCTTTATCTTCCATCCTCAGTCTTTCTCTGATTAAAGTAGCCCTTCGAATATCTCTATTTTTTGGATTCAACTCTCCTCCTGCATAACGCTGAAGGAATCCAGGCTGTGTAACAATCATTAATTCATTTAATATATGTTTTGTTATGTTCGGGATGTACCCTAAATCAATGCCTAATCTGACATCAGATAAACATTTTGCCGCCTCTTTGGACTCAATAATTCTTGCATGAGAGAGTATACCAAGTGAACGGAAAACCCTATCTTCCAATTGTATGTTTGATGATTGTACTAATGTGTCCCTTGCCGCTTTTTCCTGCATAATAATCTGACCAACTACACTGGTCAAATCATCAACGATGTCTTCCTCGGTCTTTCCGAGCGTCATTTGATTAGAAATTTGAAATATATTTCCCAGTGCCTCACTGCCCTCACCATAAATACCGCGGACAACCAACCCCAATTGATTAATAGCTGATACAACCCTATCTATCTGTCTTGTTAAAACAATTCCCGGTAAATGCACCATAACCGAAGCTCTTAATCCTGTCCCGACATTCGTCGGACAGCTTGTTAAGTATCCAACTTTCTCATCGAATGCATAATCCAATTCACTTTCCACCCAATCATCAATGCGGCTTGCTACTTCGAGAGCTTCGGCAATTTGCAAACCGGGGAATAAGCATTGAATCCGTATATGATCTTCTTCATTGATCATTATGCTTACTTCCTCATTTTCTGATATAAGGCAGGCTCCAACATCTTTATGTTTTGCCAACAGAGGGCTTATTAAGTGCTTCTCTACCAGCACTTGTTTATCTAATGGCTGTAGATTTTCCATTTTTACCATTTCAAGATGTCCTAAACCTGAAAGATACTGACCACTAATACGATCTTCTACTTTTTTTAGCAATCTTTTAGCATCTTCCTGTGAAAAAACGGTTGGAAATGCAATGTCTTTCACATTTCTGGCTAATCGGACCCTAGAGCTTAAAACTATATCACTTTCTGGTCCTTCCTGGTTCATCCATGAGCTGATTGCATGTTCCATAAAGTGTTCAATGGTCATCTATGCTCGCCCCCTTCTTGAGAGGCTTCTATTTCTTTCTCCAGTAACCTAATCTGATCACGGATTTCCGCTGCCTTTTCAAATTCCTCTGCCTCTACATGGCCATTAATTTTAGCCTTCAGCTCATTAATTCGTTTTCTTATATGTAAAGTTCCGCCAGCTCTTTTAGGGATTTTTCCATTATGATGAACATTACCACCATGAAGTTTTTTTAAGACTGATTCTAAATATGGAGTAAATGTCTTATAACATTCCGAACATCCAAACCTTCCGATGTTAACAAATTCACGATAGGTTAATCCACAATTGGGACATGTCAATTGATCTTCATTACTAAAAGATGATTTTGAATTAGCCGATTTCATACTTAATCCCATATTTAATAATCCAGCTAATAGATTATTGAATGATATATTGCCACTATCATGAAGCATAAAGAAATCACCTTTTTCTTCAGCGCAATATTCACAAAGGTTTACTTCTGTTTGTTTGCCGTTGATGATTTTGCTTACCTTCATCGTAGCTGGTCTTTCATTACATTCCTGACAAAGCATGATTCTCACCCTCTCCATAACAAATCACTTATATCTTAATGTCATAAACATGGCTTTTAATATCCTTGCGCGCAGTTCATCTCTTTCAGGCAAATCATAATGAAGGACAGAGCGGTCCATTACACTCATCATTATTTTTGCTTCTCGTACAGAGATAATTTCTTCCTCAACTAATCGTGCAATTAAATCTTCTGAATTACTTTGAGAAATACGCTGCCCAACCAAATTACTGATTTGTTCTATTAAATGTGCTCTATCATGAGATTGTACCCGCATTATACGAATGTAACCTCCGCCACCCCGTTTACTTTCTACGAGATAACCTCTTTCAATTGTAAAACGTGTATTGATGACATAATTAATTTGAGAGGGGACGCATTGAAATTTATCAGCAATTTCACTTCTTTTTATCTCAACTAATTCTTTCTCGCTTAAATCTAGAACGCTCTTTAAATAATTTTCAATAATATCGGAAATGTTTTTCATAAAGGCTCCCCCTCTCAGCGCTTTGACTTTGACTATATTTGACTATAATTATACAAAAGCATCCTCAATTTGGCAATCTTTATACTTTAACCTAACTTATTATATGTATAGGGTATGTCCTCTTTTATCAAATAACCAATACTTCAATTCTACCCAAATTTCCTTTTTTAAAACCCTTAAAATCCCTGATAATTGGGGGATATTCCCTGAAAAAACAAAAAAACCAGTTCAATTTGAACTGGTTTTGGCTGCCCGGCAACGTCCTACTCTCACAGGGACTCGCGTCCCAACTACCATCGGCGCTGAAGAGCTTAACTTCCGTGTTCGGAATGGGAACGGGTGTGGCCTCTTCGCCATCATTACCGGACTATGGTGGAGCCTAGCGGGATCGAACCGCTGACCTCCTGCGTGCAAAGCAGGCGCTCTCCCAGCTGAGCTAAGGCCCCATATTTTTCAAATGGTCGGGAAGACAGGATTCGAACCTGCGACCCCTTGGTCCCAAACCAAGTGCTCTACCAAGCTGAGCTACTTCCCGATAAATGGCGCGCCCGAGAGGAGTCGAACCCCTAACCTTTTGATCCGTAGTCAAACGCTCTATCCAATTGAGCTACGGGCGCATATAAGAGTGCCGAGGGCCGGTCTCGAACCGGCACGGTAGTCACCTACCGCAGGATTTTAAGTCCTGTGCGTCTGCCAATTCCGCCACCCCGGCATATAACTTGGCATTGGAGCGGAAGACGGGATTCGAACCCGCGACCCCCACCTTGGCAAGGTGATGTTCTACCACTGAACTACTTCCGCAAAATATAAGCAAACCAGTGAATGGAACTTATGCCAACGAGGTTATGTTCCTGCTCACTCGCTTCTATATAAAAAAAATGAGCCATGAAGGACTCGAACCTTCGACCCTCTGATTAAAAGTCAGATGCTCTACCGACTGAGCTAATGGCTCACAATAATGGTGGAGGATGACGGGATCGAACCGCCGACCCTCTGCTTGTAAGGCAGATGCTCTCCCAGCTGAGCTAATCCTC